>CBFGPX010000131.1:0-11567 GCA_965650725.1 uncultured Comamonadaceae bacterium
GAACGTCAACGGGCTGGCGGGCGTGGTGGCCTCCTGGGCGAAGGCCGGCAGGGCGGCGGACAAGGTGATCAGGGAAGCAATGGTTTTCATTTGCGTGAGAAAGCGGGTTCAAGCCAGGCCGAGCGCGACCAGCAAAAGGTCGATGGCCTTGATGCCGATGAAGGGAACGATGACGCCGCCCAGGCCGTAAACGAGCAGGTTGCGACGCAGCAGACTGGCCGCGCCGATGGCGCGGTAGCGCACGCCCTTGAGGGCCAGCGGGATCAGCACGACGATGATCAGCGCGTTGAAGATGACGGCACTGAGGATGG
Organism: uncultured Comamonadaceae bacterium; assembly: GCA_965650725.1. Classification (GTDB taxonomy): domain Bacteria; phylum Pseudomonadota; class Gammaproteobacteria; order Burkholderiales; family Burkholderiaceae_C; genus Pelomonas. The sequence continues at coordinate 312 of CBFGPX010000131.1, forward strand.
CCGAGTCAGGGCTGGCCAGGCGCATCACGTTGAGCGCGTCGAGCTGCGGATAAGTGGCGACGAAGGCCGCGGGCAGCACCGCGAAGTACTTGGCCAGGTCGTTGGCGATGGAGAAGGTGGTGAGGGAGCCGCGCGTCATCAGCATCTGCTTGCCGGTCTCCACCACCTCGATCAGCTTGGTGGGGTTGCTGTCGAGATCCACCATGTTGCCGGCCTCCTTGGCCGCCTGGGTGCCGGTGTTCATCGCCACGGCCACGTCGGCCTGGGCCAGCGCCGGCGCGTCGTTGGTGCCGTCGCCGGTCATCGCCACCAGCCGGCCCTGGGCCTGGTGCTCGCGGATCAGCGCCAGTTTGGCCTCGGGCGTGGCTTCGGCGAGAAAGTCGTCCACGCCGGCTTCGGCCGCGATGGCTGCGGCGGTGAGGCGGTTGTCGCCCGTCACCATCACCGTCTTGATGCCCATGCGGCGCAGCTGGGCGAAGCGCTCCTTGATGCCGGGCTTGACGATGTCCTTCAACTCGACGACGCCCAGCACCTGCGGCCCGTCGGCCACCGCCAGCGGCGTGCTGCCGTGCCGTGCGGCTTCGTCGACGGCGCTCTGCACGCTGGCCGGCCAGCGACCGCCCAGCGACTCGACATGGGCGCGCACCGCGCTGCCGGCACCCTTGCGGATCTGCCGCGCGCCGAGGTCCACGCCGCTCATGCGCGTCTGCGCGGTGAAGGGCACGAAGATGCCGTGCTGCGCCTCGCGCGAGCCGAATTTGCGCTCGGCCAGGGCCACGATGCTGCGGCCCTCGGGCGTCTCGTCGGCCAGCGAAGCCAGGCGGGCGGCCTCGGCCAGCTGCGCCTCGCTGGCGCCGTCCACGGGCCAGAAGGCGTCGGCCTGGCGGTTGCCGAGGGTGATGGTGCCGGTCTTGTCCAGCAGCAGCACGTCCACGTCGCCGGCGGCCTCGACCGCGCGGCCGGAGGTGGCGATGACGTTGGCCTGCAGCATGCGGCTCATCCCGGCCACGCCAACGGCGGACAGCAGGCCGGCGATGGTGGTCGGGATGAGGCAGACCAGGAGCGCCACCAGCACCACCAGGCCGACGGGCTGGCCGGCGCCTGCCACGGACACGGCAAATTGCGAGAACGGCAGCAGCGTGGCGCACACGCCCAGGAACACCAGCGTCAGCGCGACAAGCAGGATGGTCAGCGCGATCTCGTTGGGCGTGCGCTTGCGCTGGGCGCCCTCGACCATGGCGATCATGCGGTCGACGAAGGTCTCGCCGGGGTTGACGGCGACGCGGGCGATGACCCAGTCGGACAGCACGCGGGTGCCGCCCGTCAGCGCGGAGAAGTCGCCGCCGCTCTCGCGGATGACGGGCGCCGATTCACCGGTGATGGCGCTCTCGTCGACCGAGGCCACGCCCTCGACCACCTCGGCATCGGCGGGCACCACATCGCCCGCCTCGATCAGCACGATCTCGCCCTTGCGCAGCGTACCGGCCTCGCGGGGATGCCACTTGAGGCTGCCGGTGCCCTGGCCAGGGCTCCAGGCTTCGATGACCTTGGCCCAGGTTTCCTTCTTCAAGCCGCGCAGCGAGGCGGCCTGCGCCTTGCTGCGGCCCTCGGCCAGGGCCTCGGCGAAGTTGGCGAACAGCACGGTGAACCACAGCCACACGGTCACCGCGATGACGAAGCCGCCGGGTTGGGCGACGGCCAGCGCGGTCGTCAGCAGGCTGCCCAGGTAGACGACGAACATCACCGGGTTGCGCAACTGCGTGCGCGGGTCGAGCTTGCGGAAGGCGTCGACCAGCGCGGCGCGCGTCAGCGCCGGGTCGAACAGGGAAAAGCTGCGCCGGCCTTCGGCAGCACCGGAGGCAGCGGATGGGGAGGCGTTCATTGGGCGCTCCAGAGGATGAAGTGCTCGACGACCGGGCCCAGGGCCAGCGCCGGCACATAGTTCAGAAGTCCGACCAGCAGCACCGTGCCGATCAGCAGCACGACGAAAAGCGGGCCGTGCGTGGGCAGCGTGCCCTCGCCGGGCGTCAGGCGCTTCTTGGCCGCAAGCGAGCCGGCCATGGCCAGCACCGGCACGATCACGCCGAAGCGGCCGATCCACATCGCCAGCCCCAGCAGCAGGTTGTAGAAGGGCGTGTTGGCGCCCAGGCCCGCGAAAGCGCTGCCGTTGTTGTTGCCGGCCGAGGAGAGGGCGTAGAGCACCTCGCTGAAGCCGTGCGGGCCAGGCGCGGGGATGGTCGCGCGGCCGGCCTCCGTGCTGACGGCCAGGGCCGTGCCGATGAGCACCACCAGCGGCGTGAGCAGCACGGCCAGCGAGACCATCTTCATCTCGTGCGCCTCGATCTTCTTGCCGAGGTACTCGGGCGTGCGGCCGATCATCAGGCCGGCGATGAACACCGCCAGCAGCGCGAACACCAGCATGCCGTAGAGGCCCGCGCCGACACCGCCGAACACCACCTCGCCGAGCTGCATCAGCATCATCGGCACCATGCCGCCCAGCGGCGTGTAGCTGTCGTGCATCGAGTTGACCGCGCCGCAGCTGGCGGCCGTCGTGATGACGGCGAACAGCGTGGAGGCGTCGATGCCGAAGCGCACCTCCTTGCCTTCCATGTTGCCGCCGGACTGCGTGGCCGTCGCGGCCTGCTCGACACCGAGCGCTGCCAGGCGCGGGTTGCCCGCCTGCTCGGCAGCGGTCGCGGCCACCACCGCGACGACGAACATTGCCGTCATCGCGCCGAGCACGGCCCAACCCTGGCGCATGTCGCCTACCTGCCGGCCCATGACGAAGCACAGCGCCGCCGGGATGAGGAAGATGGACAGCATCTGCAGCGCATTGGTCGCCGGCGAGGGGTTCTCGAAGGGATGCGTCGAATTGGCATTGAAGAAGCCGCCGCCGTTGGTGCCCAGCATCTTGATGGCGAGCTGCGATGCCACCGGGCCGAGGGCCAGGGTCTGCGTCTGGCCACTCACGTCCTCCATGATGGGCTGGCCGTCGGCGCCCCTCAGCGCCTGGCCGGCCGCATCCACCTTGGGCTGCTGCCAGGTCTGTGTCTCGAGGGTTGTGATCTCCTGATAGGGCGAGAAGGTCTGCACCACGCCCAAGCCGGCCAGCACCAGTGCGAAGACGAGGGACAGCGGCAGCAGCACCCACAGCGTGGCGCGGGTCAGGTCGGCCCAGACGTTGCCGATGACCTGCGCGGAATGGCGCGCGAAGCCGCGCAGCAGCGCGACGACCACGGCGATGCCGGTGGCGGCGGACAGGAAGTTCTGCACCGTCAGCGCCAGCATCTGGGTGAGGTAGCTCATCGTCGACTCGCCGCCATAGGCCTGCCAGTTGGTGTTGGTCACGAAGCTGACGGCGGTGTTGAAGGCCGAGTCCGGCGTCACTGCGCCCATGCCTTGCGGGTTCAGCGGCAGGTGGGCCTGCAGGCGCTGCAGCGCGTAGACCGCGACGAGTCCCAGCGCATTGAAGATCAGCAGGCCCAGGGCATAGCGCAGCCAGCCCTGCTCGGCGTCCGCGTTGACACCGGCAAGCCTCAGCAGGCCATGCTCGACGCGGCGCAGCCAGGCCACGCGCCCTTCCATGGCGGCATGGATCCAGCGCGCCAGAGGCCACGCCAGGGCCAGCAGCACGACCAGGAACGCCACCAGTTGCATCCAGGCAGACCCGTTCATGTCAGATCCTCCGGAAACAGCAGGGCCCAGAACAGATAGACGACGAGAACGGCCACGAGCGCGGCCGCAATCCACTCGAACGCGCTCATGCACGACCTCCCTGACGCAAGCCGCGAAGCCGCTCGCAGCCCCACGCCGCCAGTGCCGTCACGAGGGCCAGAGCGAGGCCCAGGCCCGAAAACACGATGTCCATGACACCTCCTTGTTGATGGAAGGGATTCTGGAAATCCGCGCGTCAAGACACTGAAAAAATCGAGCCAGCCCGTATCAAGACCGCATCAAGATTGAGGTAGTTGATGGGCTATGCGCCTGGGCTTTGTTCGTTGTTTTACATAATGCACATTGTTAATATATTTCATCTGAGTGGTACAGCGACCAACAACTGCCCGCGCCGCACGTGGACGACGGCTTGGACCGCGCAACCTCGGCCTAGATCGGCGGCTGCGCCGGCTAGGATGGCGTGATGAAGAAGTTCGCCACCTGGAACGTCAACTCCCTGTCCATCCGGCTGCCGCAGGTGCTGGATTGGCTGTCCACCCATCCGGTCGATGCGTTGGTGCTCCAGGAGACCAAGTTGACCGACGACAAGTTCCCCACCATGGAGATCGGCGAGGCCGGGTACCAGGTGCAGTGGTTCGGCCAGAAGACCTACAACGGCGTCGCGCTGATCAGCCGCCAGGCGGCCACCGACGTGGTCAAGAACATCAACGGCTTCGCCGATGAGCAGGCTCGCGTCATCGCCGGCACGGTGGACGGCGTGCGCGTCATCGGCGGCTATTTCCCCAACGGCCAGGCGCCGGACAGCGACAAGTTCAGCTACAAGATGAACTGGCTGAACGGCCTGCGTGCCTGGCTGGTCGAGGAACTTAAGCAGCACGAGCAGCTGGTGTTGATGGGGGACTTCAACATCGCCCCCGAGGACCGTGACGTTTATGACCCGGTCGCCTGGGCCGGCCAGATCCATTGCACACCGCAGGAGCGCGAGCATTTCCAGCAATTGCTGGCATTGGGCCTGACCGACGCCTTCCGCCTGTTCGAGCAGCCGCCCAAGAGCTGGAGCTGGTGGGACTATCGAAATCTCGCCTTCCGCAAGAACCAGGGGCTGCGTATCGACCACATTCTGGTCAGCGAGGCCTTGAAACCGCGCGTGACGGCCTGCGAAATCGACAAGCTGCCGCGCAAGAACGAGCGCCCCAGTGACCACGCACCGGTCATCGTGACACTGGACGGCTGAACGCCTAGATGGTGTCGAGGCGGGACTGGAAAGCCTCGAAGAACCGCCCAACGTGCACACCGTCGCACAGCGCGTGATGCACGTCCACGGCCACCGGCATCAGCAGCCGGCCGCCCTCCTCCCTGAAACGCCCGAACGCGATCTTGGGCCGGTCGTCGCCCAGCCCTCGTGCATGCGTGAACGCGGTGAACGCCAGCCAGGGCAGCGCGGTCATGTGCACCAGCGTTTCCTCGCGCACGTCACCCGGCTCGTCGGCGGCAAAGAGGTCGCCGCTGGCCCGGCGTACACGCTCCACGCTGGGTTTGGCTCGCGCTGCAAAGGCCGCGAGCGACGGCTCGCGCGGCAGGGTCACGAAACCGAAGCTGCCGTCCTCGCGCAGCACCGTCGTGCTGGCGTGGATGGCCGCGAACTCGCGCACGCCGGCGCCGTCCGCCTTCAGGGTCTGGCGCATGGCGTCGACGGTGTTGGCCGCCTCCAGCGCGGCATGGTGGTAGGCCAGCCAGGGCGTCGCGCCGTGGCGGGCGGCGCGCTCGCGCAGGCCGGTCACGTCGACCGGCACGGTGACGCTGAACGCCGGCTGGGCCATGCGCAGGAAGTGCGCCAGCGCCGCGCGGCGCGGCCAGGCTTCGAGAGGAATGTCACGGTCTTGCATGGTGCGGAGGACGGGGTGGCGACGGGCTTGCGCCAGATCAAGGGCGGTTCATGTGAGGCCCCACATGCTCGCACGTCAAAGGACCCTGTTTATGCGACTCCAAGCCGTCACCCAACGCGAGTACCCCTTCCCTTCCGGCCGCACGCTGGTCTCCACGACCGACCTGAAGGGCTGCATCCTGCATGCCAACGCCGTCTTCGTCGAGGCCAGCGGCTATGCGCTGGACGAGTTGCTGGGCCAGCCGCACAACCTGCTGCGCCACCCGGACGTACCGGCCGAGGCCTTTCGCGACATGTGGGCCACGATACAGGCCGGTCGCCCCTGGTCGGGCCTGGTCAAGAACCGCCGCAAGGACGGCGACCACTACTGGGTGTTGGCCAACGTGACGCCGCTGCTGGATGGCGGCCGGCCGGTGGCCTACCTGTCGGTGCGCTCCGAGCCCACGCGGGACCAGGTGGAGCAGGCCGAGCGCCTGTACGCGCTGATGCGCCAGGAGCAGGTCGACGGCCGTCTTCGCCACCGCCTGGAGGGTGGTGAACTGCTGCGCCCCGGCCTGTCCGGCACTGTGCGGCGCCTCGGGCGCCGGCTGCCCTGGCTGCCCGGCGTGGCGGCGCCGCTGCTGTCTGGTGCCGTGGCCGCCAGCGCCCTCGCAATCGCCGGCCCCTGGGCCGCGGCTGTCGCTGCCGTCGTGGCGGCGTCGGGGCTGGCCTGGCTGCAGCATGCCAGGCTGCGCGCCAGCCTGGGCACGGTCCAGGCCTTCGCCCATGCGCTGGCAGCCGGCGATCTGACCGCCCGGCTGCACCCCGGCAGCAACGCGTTGACGCGAGAGCTGGAGGTCGCGCTGGCCCAGGTGTCGGTGAACCTGTGCGCGATGGTGGTGGACACCCGCCACGAGATCGACCGCATCCGTGGCGTCAGCGACGAGATCGCGCAGGGCAACCATGACCTGGCCCAGCGCACGGAGGCGCAGGCGGCCAACCTGCAGCAGACGGCTGCCAGCATGGAGCAGATCGCCGCGACCGTGCGCGGCACCAGCGCGGACGTGGAGACCGCCAGTGGCGTTGCCGGTGAGTTGCACCAGGTGTCGCGCCGCAGCGCCGATGTCGTTCATTCGGTGACCGACACCATGGGCGGCATCGCCGGCTCGTCGGGCCGCATCGGCGAGATCGTGCAGCTCATCGACAGCATCGCGTTCCAGACCAATCTGCTGGCCTTGAATGCAGCCGTCGAGGCCGCGCGTGCCGGCGAGCATGGCAAGGGCTTCGCGGTGGTCGCTGGCGAGGTGCGGGCGCTGGCGCAGCGCAGCTCGACGGCGGCGCGCGAGGTCAAGTCGCTGATCGACGATTCCACGCGTCGCGTTGAGGCCGGTGAGCAGCAGACCCGCGCGGCACGCGAGAGCATCGACGCGACGCTGGCCCAGGTCCAGTCGTTCACGACGCTGATTGCGCACATCGACCAGGGCGCCCACGCCCAGTTGCGTGGGGTGGCCGAGGTGCATGGCGCCATCCGCGAGCTGGACGGCATCACGCAGCAGAATGCGAGCATGGTGGAGCAGCTCGCGCGCGCGGCCACGCAGATGATGGACGACACCGCGCAGGTGGCTGCCGCGCTGCGCATCTTCCGGCTGGCAGCCAACGAGACGCGGACGCTGCCGGACGCTGTGCAGCTGCGCCGTGCAGCCAAGCAGGGCTAGGCCACGAGCATCAGGCGGCAGCGTCGGCGGGGCCGCGCTGGCGCATGCCGAAGTCGTGCAGCGCCTGCCGCAGCTCTTCGGCCTGCTCGGCACCCAGATCGGCAAGCAGCCGGCTCGCGGGCGTGTTGCGAATCTGGCCAATGCGGTTGTAGCCGAGGGTCTTGGCGCGATCCAAGGTACGTGCGCTCAGGGGAAGGCAGTCGAGGGGCGCCTCGTCGGCGAGGCTCAACAGCCGGGCATAGGTTTCGGCGGAGATGGACATCGAGACTCCGCGTCTGTCGGGATGGGGGCTGGCCGGTTGTTCGCAGAGATCGGCCAGGACGGCACTGTCGAGGGCCGCACGATGGCGGCGGTCGGCAACGCAGTCCTGGCCGGCCTGCATCTTCTGGCACTCCCTGAGGGCTGGTGTTCAGCCGCCCAGCTTGGGAAGGCCGAGCAGTTCGTAGATGACGTCGATGAGTTTCATGGCGGGCTCCGGGTCGGAAGAGAAATTTGCTGACCCGAACTGTCCCTGTTTTCACCCCCCTAGAAACCTAGCAAGTCTTCCAGGGTGCTTTGACCGGCAGCGCCCTCAGAGCAGCCCGGCGGCCACGCACTTCAGCACCGCCTGGTGCTTGGAGCTCACGCCCAGCTTGCGCATTGCGTTGCCCAGGTGGAAGTTCACCGTCTTCTCGCTCATGCCCAGGATGACGCTGGTTTCCCAGGCCGTCTTGCCCTGCGAGGTCCAGCTCAGCACGTCCAGTTCGCGCTTGGTCAGCTTGGGCAGGTCGGCCTTGTCGATCTTGGGGCCCAGCAGCCGGTCGGCCGCCGTCAGCGCGTGGGCGGCCAGCAACTGCAGCCCGCCGATCATCTGCATCAAGTCGTTGCCGGGCGTCGGCAACGACTCATCACGGTCCACGCCAAGCAGGAAATGCTTATTGCCCGGCAGATGGAGTTTCACCGCGATACCGGTTTTGTAGCCATAGGGTGCCTGCGCTTCCCAGATCTCGCCTGCGCCAGCTGTGACATAGGTCTGCTGGTCGTAGACGACAGGGATGGGTTGTGTCATCAGCTTCGCCATCACCGGGTCACGCCGTGCTTCACCCAAGTCCTTGGCCACTTCCAGATACCCCGTCGGCGTATTGCCCAGCGACGTGATCTGCACATCCGCATCCTGAAGCAGCCCGCGCATCAACACGCCGGAAATGATGGGGAACCCCATGGCATCCGCCGTGGCGACCAGCCGGCGCTGGAAGCTCGCGAAATCCTCCGCGAGCCCGACATCGATCAGCTGCTGATAGTCCATCTGTGGCTTGGCCATACCTGACAAGTCTGCCAGCTTGCCCTGCCCTCGCTGCGCTCCGAGACTGCCTTCCCGTTCGAATCACACGACCGCGAGGTTTGTCCATGTCCACCTTGATCCGGCTGCCGGAAGGCAGCGTCTGCTGGCCCGTTGCTGCGCTGGACTGCGCCGCGCGGGATGTCCGTCATGCGCAGACTCGAGTGAAGCCCGACCGGGCGGGCGACCGCGGCGTCGGCGGCACGACGCGCTGGGAGCGCAGCTATGCCGACGGTGAGGCCTGGGTCGAGTGGGACTGGGTAGAGATGGCCGAGGGCACCGTCGTGCAGGCCGACCCGCTCAACGTCCGATCCAACGTGCTGCTGCTGGACGACCAGGGCCGGCCGCTGCTGTCCTCGCGCCGCAAGGCCTCGCTGGCCACGCTGGTCTATCTGCTGCCTTGGCAGGGGCCGGTGCTGGACCAACTGCGGCTGTCCACGTCCGCGCGACGGCTGCCGGCCTCGACGCAGCGTCTGGCCGCCTGAACTCAGGCGACAGCATGGTGTGACGGCGTTGAGCAGAATCGGTGGCCCATCACCGAGGCTCTCCATGACCGACGCATCCCCCGAACACATCCTGGCGCAATGGCAGGCCGACGAGGCCGCCGTGCGCGCCCGCCTGCGACCCGGCACGGGCCTGGCCTCTCGCGCCATGCTGGCCGGCAAGACCGGCCTGCAGCAGATGCAGGCCATGCTGGACGGCGCGGCACCGCCGCCGCCCATCAGCGAGACGCTGGACTTCATGCTGATCTCGGTGGCCGATGGCGAGGCCGTCTTTCAGGGCCGGCCGCAGTTCAAGTACTACAACCCACTGGGCAGCGTGCACGGTGGCTGGTTCGCGACCTTGCTCGATTCGGCGCTCGGCTGCTCGGTGCACACGACGCTGCCGCTGGGCCGCGCGTACACGACGCTGGAGTTCAAGGTGAATCTCGTGCGCGCGCTCACCGACCAGGTGCCGCTGGTGCGCGCCATCGGCCACGTGGTGCACCGCGGTCGGCAGGTGACGACCTCGGAGGCCGAACTCGTCGGCCACGACGGCAGGCTGTACGCGCATGCGAGCACGACCTGCCTGCTGTTCGACCTGCCAGGCTAGCTCGCCCGGCAGGTGCTGAGATCAGCCGCGCAGGGCGGCAGCCTCGGCGGCCAGCTTCGTGATACGCGCCCAGTCCTTGGCATCGATGGCGTCCTGGGGCGTCAGCCATGAGCCGCCGCAGACCTTGACGTTGGCCAGCTTCAGGAAGTCGGGTGCCGTCTGCAGCGAGATGCCGCCAGTGGGGCAGAAGGCCACGTCCGGGAACGGGCCGCCCAGCGCCTTCAGCAGGTTGACGCCGCCGACCGCCGTGGCCGGGAACAGCTTCAGGAAGCTGAAGCCGGCGGCGTTGGCCTGCATCACTTCGGACGCGGTCGACACGCCGGGCAGCAGCGGCAGGTCTTCCGCGTTGCAGGCGGAGGCCAGCGCGTCGGTGAAGCCGGGGCTGACACCGAACTGGCAGCCGGCGCTCTTGGCGGCACGCACGTCGGCCGGCGTGCGCAGCGTGCCGGCGCCGACGATGGCGCCGGGCACCTTGGCCATGGCTTCCATGGCCTGCAGCGCGACCGGCGTGCGCAGTGTGACTTCGAGCACCTTGACGCCGCCGGCGACCAGCGCTTCGGCCAAGGGCACGGCGTCCTCCAGACGCTGGATGACGATGACGGGGATGACGGGGCCGTGGCTGGCCAGGCTCAGGGTTTCAAGCATTCTTCGATTCTCACAGCCAGGTGATGGCGCCCTCTTCGGCACTCAGCACGTTGCGACGCAGACCCGCGAAGAGTTCGCGGCCCAGACCATGGGCGTTGACGTCGGCCTCCGCCGGGTCCAGCCGCGCGTTCTCGCGGCGGGCCCATTCGGCGTCGTCCACCAGCGCGGCCAGCACGCCGTTGACGGCGCACACGCGCACCACGTCACCGTCGCGCAGCTTGGCCAGCGGGCCGCCGGCCAGCGCCTCGGGGCTGACGTGGATGGCCGCCGGCACCTTGCCGGACGCGCCGCTCATGCGGCCATCGGTGACCAGCGCGACCCGGAAGCCCTTGCCCTGCAGCACGGCCAGCGGCGGCGTCAGCTTGTGCAGCTCGGGCATGCCGTTGGCGTGCGGGCCCTGGAAGCGCACGACGACGACGACGTCCTTCTCCAGCTCGCCGTTCTTGAACGCGGCCAGCATCGCTTCCTGCGTCGTGAACACGCGGCACGGCGCCTCGACGGTGTGGCGGTCCTCCGGCACGGCGGACGATTTGATGACCGCGCGGCCCAGATTGCCGGCCAGCAGCTTGAGGCCACCGGTGGCGCTGAACGGTGCAGCAGCGGTGCGCACGACGCCGTCGTCGCGGCTGGTGGCCGGCAGCGCCTCGCGCATGACCTCGCCACCCTGCCCCACCGCATGCGGCACGAAGGTGTAGGGGCGCAGGCCTTCGCCGCCCACTGAGAGAACGTCCTCGTGCATCAGCCCGGCGTCCAGTAGCTCGCGGATGACGAAGCCGGGCCCGCCGGCGGCCTGGAACTGGTTCACGTCGGCGCTGCCGTTCGGGTACACGCGCGCCAGCAGCGGCACGACACCCGACAGGTCGGAGAAGTCCGTCCAGTTGATCAGGATGCCGGCCGAGCGCGCCACGGCCACCCAGTGGATCAGGTGGTTGGTGGAGCCGCCGGTG
>CBFGPX010000132.1:0-11561 GCA_965650725.1 uncultured Comamonadaceae bacterium
TCGAGGCCAACCACGCGACGCTGTCGGGCCACAGCTTCGAGCACGAGATCGCCACGGCAGGCGCGCTCGGCATCCTCGGCAGCCTGGACATGAACCGCGGCGACCCGCAACTGGGCTGGGACACCGACCAGTTCCCCAACAACGTGCCCGAGACGGCCATCGCGCTGTACCACGTCATCAAGGCCGGTGGCCTGGGCTCGGGCGGGCTGAACTTCGACGCCAAGGTGCGCCGCCAGTCCATCGACGCGGCCGACCTCTTCCATGGCCACATCGGCGGCATGGACGTCTGCGCGCAGGCGCTGCTGGTCGCCGAAAAGATGATCAACGACGGCCGTCTGCAGGCCGCGCAGGACGCGCGCTACGCCGGCTGGGACGCACCCGCCGGCCAGGACATCCTGCAAGGCCGCCGCTCGCTGGCCGAGCTCGCCGACGAGGTGCTCGCGAAGAACGTCGACGTCGCCCCCGTCTCCGGCCGCCAGGAGGTGCTGGAGAACCTCGTCAACCGCTTCTGCGCCTGACGCCGTCCGCACCATCGGCATGACACCCCGCACCCCTTTCCAACACATCGCCCGCCGGCACGGGCGATGTTGATTCCAGAGCACTCCCGCCGAACCAGCACCACGACAACGGCCCAGAGCCCCCGAAACCCAGCAGAGGAGACATCGTGAAACAACACCAGAGAACCATCATTTCCCTCGCCGCCGCCCAGGCCGCGCTGCTCAGCAGCGGCCTGGCGATGGCGCAGACACCGCCCGCGCCGGCAGCCGCCGCGTCGGCCCCCGTCCAGAAGGTCGAGACCGTCGTCGTCAGCGGCCGCCGCGCGGCGCTGGAGTCGGCGCAGCGCATCAAGCAGAACTCCGACGAGATCGTCGACTCCATCGTCGCCGACGACATCGGCAAGCTGCCCGACCAGTCCGTCACCGAGGTGCTGCAGCGCGTCGTCGGCGTGACCATCGACCGCACCATGGCCAAGGGCGACCCCGAGCACTACTCGGTGGAAGGCTCCAGCGTCAACATCCGCGGCCTGTCCTATGTCCGCTCCGAGGTCAACGGCCGCGACACCTTCTCCGCCAACGGCGGCCGCGCGCTGAACTTCGAGGACGTGCCGCCCGAACTGCTGGCCGCGGTGGACGTGTTCAAGAACCCGTCGGCCTCGCAGATCGAAGGCTCAATCGGCGGCCTGGTGAACCTGCGCACCGCCATGCCCTTCGACTATGCCGGCTTCAAGGGCCACATCACGGCCGTCGGCAAGTACAACGAGCTGCAAGGCAAGTTCAGCCCCTCGGCCTCAGGCCTGCTGGCCAACAGCTGGCAGACCGACATCGGCAAGGTCGGCATGCTGCTGAGCCTGGCCAACAGCAAGAGCACCACACGTACCGACCTCTGGCAGGTCGAGCCCTACTACAAGATCGACGGCACGCACTGGGTGCCCAAGGGTGCGCAGTGGCGCGACTCCAACTTCGAGCGTGACCGCAACGGCCTGTACGGCGCGCTGCAGTGGAAGAAGGACAACCTCAGCAGCTCGCTGACCTACTTCCAGTCCAAGTACCGCATGCAGTGGGACGAGAACGCGCTGTTCGCGCAGACCAACCCCTGGAACATCGTCATCGGCAGCGACGCCAAGTACAACAGCAACAACGTCTTCGTCAGCGGCACGCTGACCCAGCCGGCCGACGGCGGCGTCAACTTCGGCGCCGACACGCGCTACATGACGCGCAACTCCAAGACCCGCGACCTGGGCTGGAACCTGGCCTGGAAGGCCAGCGACCGCTGGAGCTTCAGCACCGACCTGCAGCTGGTGCGCTCCAACACCAACGCCTTCGACTCCACCGTCGCCACCGGCCTGCTGATGCCCAAGGAGACGCTGGACCTGACCGGCTCGACGCCGCGCGTCGTCTTCGACGCCGCCGACCTGGCCGCGCTGCAGAACAAGGCCAACTACTATTGGGCCTTCACGATGGAGCACCTGGACCGCAGCAAGGCCGAGCAGAAGGCCTGGCGCGCGGACGCCAAGTTCAACTTCGACCACGCCGTGCTGCAGGACCTGTCCTTCGGCATCCGCCTGACCGACCGCGACGCCACCACCACCAAGACGGTGCCGGACTACAACTGGTCCGCCATCACGCAGACCTGGCAGCGCGGCTGGGACATCAGCGACGTGGCCTACCTGAGCGACCCGCGCTTCAATGCGCCGGTCACGCTGCACACGTTCAAGAACTTCTTCGGCGGCCAGAACGTGCCCGCCATCTACGTGCCCCACGTGTCCCTGGCCAAGGACTACCCGACCAGCTACGCGGCGCTGCACAAGTACCACGACATCCGCTGCCAGGAGTTCACGGCGGCCAACGGCTGGGGCAGCGGCTGCGCGCCGTGGCAGCCGGCCAGCTTCGGCACCAGCCCGGCCGGCGACAACGAGCAGCATGAGCGCACCCAGGCCGCCTACGCCCAGCTGCGCTTCGACTTCACCGACTCCGGCGCGCCGGTGGACGGCAACGTCGGCCTGCGCGCCGTGCGCACCGAAATGAAGGCCGCGGGCTACACCGTCTTCACCAACAACGCCGGCGTCAACCCGACGCCGCAGCAGACGGTGCGCGGCGTGCCGGTGCCCACCATCGCCAGCTTCGCGGCGCCGATCGGCGCCGAGCAGAGCTATGTGAACGTGCTGCCCAGCCTGAACCTGCGCTTCAAGGCCAGCGACAAGCTGCAGTTCCGCGCCGCCGTCGCCAAGGGCGTCTCGCGTCCCGACTTCTCGGACATGCAGGCCTACACGTCGATGGAGCTGACGACGACCAAGCACACCGAGAACAACGACACCGTGCTGGTCGTCGATGCCGTCAACCTCAGCGGCACGGCCAACGGCAACCCGCTGCTCAAGCCGGTCAAGTCCACCCAGCTGGACCTGACCGCCGAGTGGTACTTCGCCAAGAACGGCTCGCTGACGCTGGCGCTGTTCAACAAACAGCTGGACGACATCATCGTCAAGCAGTCGGCCACCAGCGTGCTGCGCGACGCTGCCGGCAACCCGCTGAACTTCACCGTCACGTCGCCGGTCAACGGCGCCAAGGGCCACGCCCGCGGCTTCGAAATCGCCTTCCAGCGCTACCTCGACATGCTGCCGGGCTGGATGTCGGGCATCGGCGTGCAGGCCAACTACACCTACGTGGACAGCAAGACCACGCCCTACAACCCGGTCACCACGCCGTTCTGCGCCGGCACCAGCACGAACGCCGACAACCTGAACCTCAACATCAACGGTTGCGACACCGACGGCCGCACCTTCGGCAACCTGCCGCTGACCAACCTGTCCAAGAACGCCTACAACCTGGCGCTGCTGTACGACTGGGGCCCGTTCTCGGCGCGCGTGGCCTACAGCTGGCGTTCCAAGTACCTGCAGGGCGTCAACGTCAACGGCACCCGCGGAGGTGACGGCCGCCTGGCCAACGCTACCGGCGTGGCCTACGCGCTGCCGACCTGGAGCGACGACTACGGTCAGGTCGATGCCGGCGTCAACTACCGCATCACCGACAAGTTCAGTGTCAGCCTGGAAGCGCAGAACCTGAACAACGCGCTGGCCCGCCAGCTGATGCAGCAGAACATCGGCATGATGACGCGCGCTGTCAACTACACCGGCCGCCGCTACTCGGTGCAGGCCAGCTACTCGTTCTGATCTCCGGCAACTCCGGCGGCCTCCCTCCCGGGGCCGCCGGCTTTTTCACCTCACCCCCCAATTCCCGATGATGATGAAGAAGCTTCTCCTCGCGGCGGCGCTGGCCTGTCTGCTCGGCACCGCAGGCGCCGCCGAATTGCCGCGCCTGGTTTCCAAGGACGGGCGCCACGCGCTGCTGGTGGACGGCAAACCCTTCCTCATCCTCGGCGCGCAGGCGCACAACTCCAGCAACTACCCCGGCGCGCTCAAGCCCGTCTGGGACGCGGCCAACGACCTCAAGGCCAACACGGTGCTGATGCCCGTGGCCTGGGAGCAGGTCGAGGCCGTCGAAGGCAAGTTCGACTTCAGCTTCGTCGACACGCTGGTCAAGGAAGCGCGCCAGCAGAAGAAGCGCCTCGTGATCCTGTGGTTCGCGACCTGGAAGAACACCAGTGCGCAGTACACGCCCGAGTGGGTCAAGCTCAACCCCAGGCGCTTCCCGCCCAACCTGGACCCACAGGGCAAGCCCAACTACAGCCTCAGCCCCTTCGGCGCCGAGACGCTGAAAGCAGACAAGCGCGCCTTCGTCGCGCTGATGAGCCATCTGAAGAAGATCGACTCGAACGAGCGCACCGTGCTGATGGTGCAGGTCGAGAACGAGGTCGGCACCTACGGCCTGGTGCGCGACTTCGGCAAGGACGCGCAGGCCGCCTTCGAGCAGCCCGTGCCCGCCGCCGTGCTGGCGCGCCAGAAGCCCAAGGCCGCCGCATCCGGCAACTGGCGCCAGGTCTATGGCGACTACGCCGACGAGTACTTCCACGCCTGGGCCGTGGCCCGCTACATCGGCGAGATCGCCGCCGCCGGCAAGGCCCAGTACGACCTGCCCATGTACGTCAACAACGCGCTGCGCGACCCGCTGGAGCAGCCGCCCAAGCCCTGGAACAAGAACTTCGCCAGCGGCGGCCCGACCTGGGACGTCATCGACATCTACAAGGCCGCGGCTCCCGCCATCGACATCGTCGGCCCCGACATCTACCGGCCCGAGTCCGACCAGGTCAACGCCAACCTGAAGCTGTTCCAGCGCCCGGACAACGCGCTTTGGGTGCCCGAGTTCGGCACCAAGCCCGCCTACGCGCGCTTCATCTACGCCATGCTGGGCCGCGGTGCCATCGGCATCTCGCCCTTCGGCACCGATTACTTCAACTACACCAACTACCCGCTGGGCACGCTGGCCACGGACAAAAAGCTGGTCGAGCCCTTCGAACGCGTCTACCGCATGTTCGCGCCCATCCAGCGCCAGTGGGCGCAGTGGTCCTTCGAAGGCAGGGTCCAGGGTCTCGGCGAAGGTGACGACCGCAAGCCCCAGCAGCTCGACTTCCCCGGCTGGTCGGCCAAGCTGACCTACCGCATGGGCCGCTTCGGCGAGTCCGCCTGGGGGGGCGAATTTGCCAAGCCGGCCGCCGGCACCGAGGAGCCCGACGGCGGCGCCGCCATCGCGCAGATTTCGCCCGACGAGTTCATCCTCATCGGCCAGCGCGTGCGCGTGCGCATGGAGCCGGCCGAAGGCACGAGCGGCATGATGCTGCGCGCCGAGCAGGGCCGCTTCGACGACAAGGGCCGCTGGGTCATGGAGCGCGTGTGGAACGGCGACCAGGTGGACTACGGCCTGAACCTGCCGGCCGAGCCGGTCATGTTGAAGGTCAAGATGGGACGCCCGGGGCAGCCATGATCCAACGACGCCACCTGCTGCAGGCCGCCGGCCTGCTGGCCCTTCCCGTATGGGCCGCCGACGGCGCGCCGGTCTACGACTGGCGCAGCCTGACCTATGGCGCGGGTGGCTTCATCGACGGTTTCGTCTTCCATCCCAAAGAGCGCGGTCTGCTCTACGCCCGCACCGACATCGGCGGCGCCTACCGCTTCGACCCCGCGGGAAAGCGCTGGCTGCCGTTGCTGGACCATCTCGGCAAGGACGACGGCGATCTGATGGGCGTGCTGAGCATCGCCGTCGATCCGACAGATGCCAACCGCGTCTACGCCGCCTGCGGCCTCTACACCGGCGAGTGGGCGCGCAAGGCCGCGCTGCTGTCGTCCAGCGACCGCGGCGCCACCTGGCAGACGCACGAGCTGGGCCTGCGGCTGGCTGGCAACGGCCCCGGCCGCGGCAGCGGCGAGCGCCTGCAGGTGGACCCGCGCCGCCCAGAGCGCCTGCTGCTGGGCACCACGCAGGACGGCCTGCAGCAGAGCAGCAACCGCGGCCAGAGCTTCAGCCGCGTCGGCGGCTTTCCAGGCAAGCATGTGTCCCTCGTGCTGTTCGACCCCAGGGCCAAGGCCCTCTACGCAGGCAGTCACGACCAGCCCGGCCTGTACGCCTCCACCGACGACGGCGCCAGCTTCACGCGCATCGCCGAGCTGCCGGCCCAGGTGCCGCAGCGCGCCGCGCTCGGGCCGGACGGCTCGCTCTACGTCAGCTTCGCCGCGGGCGATGCGGGCCAGGTGGTGAACCCCAGCAACGCCAGGACCGGCAGCGTCTGGCGCCGCACGCCCGAAGGCAAGTGGATCGACATCACGCCGTCCAGGCCGAACGCCAGCCAGACCTTCGGCTACTCCGGCCTGGACGCCGATGCGCAGCGCCCCGGCCGCGTCGTCGTGACCACCATCGAGCGCTGGAATGGCGGCGACGAGATCTACCTCTCCGACGACTTTGGCGCCAGCTGGAGGCCGCTGAGCCCGCGCTCGCGCTTCGACGCCAGCACCCACCCCTGGCTGCAGGCCTACCAGGCCAAGCGCCACGACAAGGCCGGCCACTGGCTGGCCGACTTCAAGATCGACCCGCACGACGGCAACCGCGCCGTCTACGGCACCGGCTACGGCCTGTGGATGACCGGCAACCTCGGCGCGGTCCAGGTGGACTGGGCCTTCACGGTCGACAACCTCGAAGAGACCGCCGTGCTCGGCCTGGAGAGCCCCTCCGGCGGCGCCTCGCTGCTGGCCGCGATGGGCGACGTATCCGGCGCCGCGTGGGACGACCTCGCGCAGGGCCCGAAGAACGGCGTCTTCCTGCCCGCGGGCGAGACCAATCGCTCCATTGCCTTCGCCGAACTCAAGCCCGGCATCGTCGCGCGCACGTCCGACGGCGCGGCCAACGGTGGCTACTGGTCGCCCGACGGCGGCGCCAGCTGGCGGCACTTCGGCCCCAGCACGCGCAACGCGAAGACGCCCGAGGGCTGGACCGCCTCCAGCGGACGCATCGCCGTGTCGGCCAAGGGCGGCTTCTTCCTGTGGGCGCCCGACAAGCAGGCCGCGCTGTTCTCGAAAGACCGGGGCAGGACCTGGGCCACCGCCCAAGGCTGGCCCGAAGAGCGCGACGTGACGCTGACGCCGGTGGCCGACCGTGCCGTCGAAGGCGTGTTCTACGTGCACGACCGCGCCCATGGCCGCATCCTGGTCAGCGTGGACGGCGGCGCGAGCTTCCAGCCCGGCGTGACCGGCCTGCCCAAGCTGGAAAGCTGGCGCAGCGCCCAGCTCATCTGCGCCCCCGGCCAGGCCCGCGACCTGTGGCTGTGCACGCATGAGGGGCTGCTGCACACCCCCGGCATCGGCGCCAAGGCCAGGACCGTGCGCGGCGTGGCCGAGCCCTGGCTCGTGGCCGTGGGCAAGGCGGCGCCGGGCGCGAGCTATCACGCCATCTACGTGTGGGGCAAGGTGGGCGTGGGCGGCAACGACCCGGTCGAGGGCCTGTACCGTTCCATCGACGGCGGCGCCAGCTTCCAGCGCATCAACGACGACGCCCACCGCTACGGTCGCCTGGGTGCGCTGGCCGCCGACCCGCTGGAGTTCGGCGTCGTCTACCTCGCGCCGGAAGGGCGAGGCGTCGTCATCGGCAAGCCCCGCGCATGAAGCGCCTGCTCGTCACCCTGTGCCTCGCCCTCGCGCTGCCCTTGCAGGCGCGCGAGCTGGTGCTGCACTACGACCGGCCCGCGCCCGACACGCCCCAGGGCTGGGAGCAGCAGGCCCTGCCGATCGGCAACGGCCGGCTGGGCGCGATGCTGTTCGGCCAGGTCGCGCGCGACCGGCTGCAGTTCAACGACATCACGCTGTGGACCGGCGACACGAAGACCATGGGCGCCTACCAGCCCTTCGGCGACGTGGTGTTGACGCTGGACGACGCCGACGCGCCGGTCACCGAATACCGCCGCGAACTGGACATAGGCCGTGCCGAGCACCACCTGGGCTACACGCAGGGCGGCGTGCGCTTTGCGCGCGAGACCTTCGCCAGCCACCCGGCGCAGGTGCTGGTCTGGCACCTGCACGCCAGCGCGCCGGGCCGCTACCACGGCCGCATCGGGCTGACCGACCGCCACGGCGCGGCGCTGTCCGCCGCCAACACGACGCTGACGGCACAAGGCGCGCTGCCCAACGGCCTGGCCTACGCCAGCCAGCTGCACGTGCTGCATGACGGCGGCAGCGTGGCCGTCGAAGGCAACACGCTGCGCTTCAGCGGCTGCACCTCGCTGACGCTGATCCTCGGCGCCGGCACCAGCTTTGCCGATGGCAAGCCGCCGCTGCCGCGCGTGCGGGCCCAGGTGGCCGCCGCGGCGGCCAAGCCCTGGCAGCAGCTGCGCGCCGAGCACCACGACGACGTCGACGCACTGCTGGGCCGCGTCAGCCTGGACCTCGGCAACAGCCCGACCGCGCGCCGCGCGCTGACGACGGACGCCCGACTGGCCGAATACACGAAGCGCGGCGGAGACCCCGAGCTGGAGGCGCTGTACTTCCAGTTCGGCCGCTACCTGCTCGTCAGCAGCTCGCGCGACTCCCTGCCCGCCAACCTGCAAGGCCTGTGGAACGACCACCTGCAGCCGCCGTGGAACAGCGACTACCACTCCAACATCAACCTGCAGATGAACTACTGGCCGGCCGAGGTGACGAACCTCGCCGAAGCCGCGCGCCCCTTCCACCGCTTCGTGCAGCGCCTGGTGCCCGAATGGCGCAAGGCCGTGTCCGAACGCGCCGCGCTGGCGCTGAAGGACCCGACCGCGCTGCCGCCCGAGACCCCGCCCTGGGACCACTCGGTGCAGCCGCCGCAGGAGACCTTTTTGACCGCGAGCGGCAAGCCCGTGCGCGGCTGGGCGCTGCGCACCGAGACCAACCCGTTCGGCCACCAGGGCTACCTGTGGAACATGACCGGCAACGCCTGGTACGCGCGCCACTTCTGGGAGCACTACGCATTCACGCAGGACAAGGCCTTCCTGCGCGACGTGGCCTGGCCCGTGCTGAAGGAGGTGGGCCAGTTCTGGGAAGACCGGCTCAAGGCCTTGCCCGATGGCCGGTTGGTGGCGCCCAACGGCTGGTCACCCGAGCACGGCCCCATCCAGGACGGCGTGGCCTACGACCAGCAGATCCTGTGGGACCACTTCGACAACATGGCCCAGGCCGCAGCGCTGCTGGGTGACAAGGCGGCACAGGCCCAGGCCGCCTCCATCCGTGACCGACTGGCCGGTCCGCGCATCGGCAGCTGGGGCCAGTTGCTGGAATGGATGGACGAGCTGACCGACCCGGTGCTGGACACGCCCAAGGACACGCACCGTCACGTGTCGCACCTGTATGCGCTGTACCCCGGCCGGCAGATCTCGCCCGCACGCACGCCCGAGCTGGCCGCCGCCGCGCGCAGGACGCTGCGGGCGCGCGGCGACGTCAGCACCGGCTGGTCCATGGCCTGGAAGATCGCGTTCTGGGCCCGGCTGCTGGACGGCGACCACGCCCACCAGTTGCTGCGCGGCCTGCTGGCCCAGCCCGGGGCGCGCAAGGCCCGCGAGGGCGCCGAGGTCCATCAAGGCGGCACCTATCCCAACCTGCTGGACACGCATCCGCCGTTCCAGATCGACGGCAACTTCGGCGCGACCGCCGCCATCGCCGAGATGCTGCTGCAGTCGCACGACGACGCCATCGCGCTGCTACCCGCGCTGCCCGCCGCCTGGCGCGACGGCGCGGTGAAGGGCCTGCGGGCGCGCGGCGGCTTCGAGGTGGATATGGCCTGGGCCGACGGCAAGCTGACGCGCGCCACGGTACGCTCCGCCGCCGGCGCGGGCGGCGGCCGCGTCCGCGTGGGCGGACGTGTCGTCGAGCTGAGGCTCCAGCCCGGCCAGTCGCGCACGCTGAACGCCAAGGACCTGCACTGACATGACCCGCTTCCTGCTCGCGCTGCTGGCCGCACTGCCGCTGACAACGCAGTCAATGACGCTGGACGACGGCAAGCCTGCGCCCGGCTGGCACATCGCCGTGACCGATTTCGAGGGCGAGGCCCGGCTGACAGGCGACCGTGTCACCGTGCCCAAGCCGGCCAACCCGCGCGTGCCCAACAGCCGTGTGGCGGCAAGCCGTGGTGACGACGGTGCCGTGACGCTGCAGTTCAGCAACTCGTGGATCGCGCAGGCCCGTTGGCAGGGCGGCCAGCCGCTGGACCTGCGCGGCTACCTGCAGTACGGCACCGTCGAGTTCGACCTGGACGTCATCGACCTCGCGCGCGGCGGCATGAAGTTCAAGCTCGGCTGCGGCAAGGACTGCGAGCGCAAGATCCCGTTCCTGTTCGCCGGCCGCGAGCTGGTGGGCAAGGGCAAGCAGCACCTGAGCTTCGCGCTGAAGTGCTTCTGGCGCGACGGCGACGATTTCAGCGCCGTCAACGTGCCCTTCACACTGGAAGGCACCGGCAGCGGCGAGGTGCAGATCAGCAAGTTGCGCATCAACAAGACCGGCAAGGCGACGACGGCCTGCCCCGACTACCGCACGCAGTCCGTCACGCCGCAGCGGCTGCAGGAGTCCTGGGCCGTGGACTGGTGGCTGCCACGCCACGAGGCCAAGCTGGCCGAGATCCGCGCCCACCGCGAAGCCGGCCGGCGCGTGGACCTCGTGTTCCTCGGCGACTCCATCACGCAGGGCTGGGAGAACGAAGGCAAGGCCGCTTGGGGCCAGCACTTCGCCAAGCACAACGCTGTGGCGCTGGGCTTCGGCGGCGACCGCACCGAGAACCTGCTGTGGCGCCTGCAGCACGGCGAGCTGGACGGCATGGCGCCGAAGGCCGTCGTCGTGATGATCGGCACCAACAACACCGGCGAGCGGCTGGAAGACCCCGCGCTGACAGTGGCCGGCATCAAGGCCAACCTCGCCGAGATCCGCAAACGCCAACCCCAGGCCAAGGTGTTGCTGCTGGCGCTGTTCCCGCGCGGCGAGAGACCCGACGACCTGATGCGCCGGCACAACGCCAGGATCAACGCGCTGCTGCCCGCCCTCGCCGATGGCAAGCGCGTCGTCTTCCTCGACATCGGCCCGCAGCTGATGAACCCGGACGGCACGCTGTCCAAAGACATCCTGCCCGACTTCCTTCACCTCAGCCCGCAGGGCTATGACCTCTGGGCCCGCAGCCTGGAAGCCACCTTGACCTCTCTGATGGCGCCCTGACGGCGCTGGTTACCTGACCCCATGACCGCACTGACCTACTCCAGCCCCTTCCCCGCCAACTTCCTGTTCGGCGTTGCCGCCGCCTCCGCCCAGATCGAGGGCGCGGCCTTCGTGGACGGCAAGGGCGAATCCATCTGGGACCGTTTCTCCCGCACGCCCGGCAAGGTGCACGACGGCGACACGCTCGACGTGGCCTGCGACCACTACCACCGCTTCGACGAGGACTTCGCGCTGATGGCCTCGCTGGGCTACAAGCACTACCGCCTGTCCATCGCCTGGCCACGCATCTACCCCAACGGCGACGGCGAACTGAACCAAGCGGGGCTGGACTTCTACCACCGCCTGTTCGCCAGCATGAAGAAGCACGGCATCGAGCCCTGGGTCACGATGTTCCACTGGGACCTGCCCCAGAGCCTGGAAGACCGTGGCGGCTGGACCTCGCGCGTGACGGTGGACGCCT
>CBFGPX010000133.1:0-11546 GCA_965650725.1 uncultured Comamonadaceae bacterium
GCGAGGACAACCGCAACGTCGCGCGCATGGCCGCGTTGCTGGCTGGGCTGCCGATCGACGTGCCGGGCAGCACCGTGAACCGCCTGTGCGGTTCGGGCCTGGATGCGGTGGGTACGGCGGCCCGCGCCATCCGGGCCGGTGAGGCCGGCCTGATGATCGCCGGCGGTGTGGAGAGCATGAGCCGTGCGCCGTTCGTGATGCCGAAAGCCGAATCGGCCTTCAGCCGCACGAATGCGGTCTACGACACGACCATAGGCTGGCGCTTCGTCAACAAGCTGATGAAGGCGCAGTACGGCGTGGACGCCATGCCCGAGACGGCCGAGAACGTCGCGCGTGATTTCGGTATCGAGCGCGAGGCCCAGGACCGCATGGCGCTGGCGTCGCAGCGCAAGGCCATCGCCGCGCAGCAGCGCGGCTTCTTCGAGCGCGAGATCGTGCCCGTGGAGGTGCCGCAGAAGAAGGGCGAGCCGTTGCGCGTCGAGCTGGACGAACACCCGCGCGCGACCAGCCTGGAGGCGCTGGCCAAGCTCAAGGGCGTCGTGACGCCCGAGGGCACGGTGACGGCCGGCAATGCCAGCGGCGTCAACGACGGCGCCTGTGCGCTGCTGCTGGCCAGCGAGGCTTCAGCCCAGCGCCATGGCCTGACGCCGCGCGCCCGTGTCGTCGGCATGGCCACGGCCGGCGTGGCGCCGCGCATCATGGGCATCGGCCCCGCGCCGGCCACGCGCAAGGTGCTGGCGCTGACCGGCCTGAGCTTGGCGCAGATGGATGTCATCGAGCTGAACGAGGCCTTCGCCGCGCAGGGCCTGGCCGTGTTGCGCGACCTGGGCCTGGCGGACGACGACGCCCGCGTGAATCCGAATGGCGGCGCCATCGCGCTGGGCCACCCGCTGGGCGCCAGCGGCGCGCGGCTCGTGACGACGGCCATCAACCAGCTGGAAGTCAGCGGTGGCCGCTATGCGCTGTGCACCATGTGCATAGGCGTGGGGCAGGGGATCGCGCTCATCATCGAGCGCGTCTGATCATTTCTCGAAGAACAGGCGGCTGATGCCCTTGAAGCTGACGAGATTGCCCGGGTTGCTGGTCTCGTTGAGCACGCCGCTCATGCGCTTCAGCAGCCGCGGGCTTTTCTTGGCGCGCCAGATCAGCAGGTCGGCCAGCCACGGGTGGGCGTTGACGCGGTTGGCACGCTCGTAGAGGTCGAACTTGGGCTTCAGCGCGGTCAGGCCGGCCTCGTAGGAAGCACGTGCTGCAGCGTCGTCCACGTGGGCCAGGATGGCGTCGGCGGCCAGCATGCCGGTCTCCATCGCCTTGCCTATGCCCTCGCCGGTGAACGAGTAGGTGGAGCCCGCCGCCTCGCCGGTGACCAGCAGGCCAGGGCGCGACCATTTCGCGCCCGTCAGCGTGCAGCGCAGCGGCGCGCCCTTGAGCTCGCCCACCAGTTCGCCCACGCGCATCAGCTCGGCCGCGGGCGGGTACTTGGCGACGAAGGCATCGAAGATGGCGCGCAGGTTGACGTCCTTCTTCTGGCCCTTGCCGTTCATGTCCTTGTGGGAATCGGTCACGCCCACGCCGATGTTGAAGTGACCGTCCGGCGCCGGAAAGATCCAGCCGTAACCCGGCCGCACGGCCTTGTCCCAGACGACTTCCAGCGCCTTGATCTTGCCGACCATCTGCGGCGCCTTCACGTAGCCGCGCAGCGCCACGCCGCTGGGCGTGTGGCGCTCGCACATGCCGGCGGCCGTGAGCGCCTTGGGCACCGCGCCGGTGGCCAGCACGACCCAGCGTGCCTGCACCTCGACGAACTCGTCGCCGCGCCTGAGCCGCGCGCCGGTCACGCGGCCATCCTGTTCCAGCGGCGCCTCGAAGCGTGCCTGCTCGAAGCGCGCGCCGGCGTCCTGCGCGGCCTGCAGCAGCAGCGCGTCCAGTTCCTTGCGCGGCAGCACGGCCAGCGAGCCCGGCACGTCCACCCGCCCGCCGCGCGGGCCTATGCAGCCCACATGGGCCACGGGCTCGGCGCGGCGCATCACGTCGTCCAGCAGGCCCAGCCGCGCCAGCGCCTGGTGCGCATCAGGGATGAGGCCGTCGCCGCAGGTCTTGTCGCGGCCGTGGGGATGCTGGTCGACCAGCAGCACGGCGACGCCGGCCTGGGCCAGCACGCGGGCACAGGCGCTGCCGGCGGGGCCGGCGCCGACGACCAGCACGTCGGTGCGCAGGGGAAGGGAATCAGTCATGGAGCAGGGCAGAACAGGAGACCAAAAAAAAGCACATCGAGCCGATGTGCTTTTCGGGGAAGGCACCCGCCGGGAGGGCGGGTGCTTCTTGGTCAGGCTTACAGGCTGTAGCGCAGACCGACGTAGTAGCGACGGCCGATCGCATCGTAGACGCTGGCGTTGGTTTCCGCGCCGGTCGTGTTGCCCGGCAGGCCCGAGATGATCGGGGGCGCCTTGGTGGCCGTGGCGTTGTCGATGCCGAAGTAGATCTCGCTCTTGCCCAGCTTGTAGTTGGCCTGCAGGTCCAGGTAGGCGCGCGCCTTGATCTTGCCGTCCATCTTGTTCGTGCTGCCGAAGTTGTCGCGCATGAACACGTCGTCCAGGTAGGACTGGCCGAAGTACGTGGTCGTGGCGGCGACGCCCAGGTTGCCGATGTTGTAGCCCAGGTTCAGCACCCAGCGGTTGCGCGCGTTGCCGACTTCACCTTGCGAGTAGTCCTTGTCAGCCTGCGGGGTGGGCTGGTTGTAGGACTTCATGATGTAGGTGTAGGCGATGCGCGAGTTGAACACGCCGCCGAACAGCTTGGTGCGGTGGCTGGCGGTCAGGTCCACGCCCTCGACGAAGTCGCCGCCGGTGTTGGCTGCGGTCTCGTCGATGAACTCCAGCGAGCCGGCGCTGTTGGGGCCGACGTCGGCCGCGCGGCGGGTGATGAAGTTGCAGAACGTGGTGTTGCCGCCGCCGTAGCACTGGTTCAGCGCGTACTGGCGTCCCGGGGTGTTGATGGCGTCCTTGATCTTGATCTTGTAGTAGTCGGCCGTGAACGTGAAGTCCTTCAGCAGGTCGAAGCCCTTGGGCGTGACGACGATGCCGATGGTCGTGGACTTGCCCTTCTCGGCGCCCAGGTTGGGGTTGCCGCTGTCGAAGCCGCTGACGCCCTGCAGGTCGGCCTGGGTCAGCGTGAACTTGCCGCCGTTGGCGTTCATGTTGGCCACGACGCCGGGGTTGGTGCGGCAGGCCACGGACACGGCATCGGTGCCGGTCAGCGTCTTGCCGTCGCAAGGATCGGACAGGCCGGTCGGGAAGGTCTGCGACGGAGCCTGGTACAGCTCGGCAATGTTGGGCGCGCGGGTCGACACCGAGTAGTTGGCGCGGACGCGGAACGTCGAGTTGATGCCCCAGTCCAGGCCGCTGTTCCAGCTGGTGGTGTCGCCGACCGTGGAGTACTTGCCCTGGCGGACCGCCAGTTGAGCGTCCAGCGTCTTGATCAGCGGCAGGTTCTTCAGCAGCGGTGCGCGCACTTCGGCGAAGGCTTCCTTCACGTCGAAGCTGCCGGCCGTGTTGGGCAGCGCGTTGCCGGCGTTCAGGCCGGTCTGCGTCAGCGCGTCGAACTCCATGCTCGACGTTTCCTTGCGGTACTCGGCACCGAAGGCCACGCCCACCGGGCCGGCCGGCAGCGAGAACGGCTCGCCGCTGACCGAGGCGCCCACCAGCGTCTGCGTGATGCGGGTGTTCAGCGACGACGGCGCGTGGATGTAGCGGGCGGCTTCGGGGCTCAGCGTGTTGGCGCCGAAGATGTTGGCGGCCACGCAGCCCTGGTCGCGCGCGATGGCGTCCTTGCAGATGGCTTCCGTGCGGTTGCCGTTGCCGTTCACGTCGTTGACGTCGGCCACGGCGCTCAGCGCGTTCATGAAGTTCATGACGTTGACCTGGCCGGTGCCGGTCTGGCCTTCCTTCGTGAACGAGTGGGCCGCGTAGGCGTCGTAGGACCAGGTCTTGCTGATCTCGCCCTTCACGCCGGTCAGCAGGCGGAAGGTGTCGCGCTGGGCCTTGCTGCCACGGTTCTCGATGTCCGACATGCGGCGCGTGAAGTTGTAGTCCTTCAGGCCGTCGCCGTCACGGTCGATCGCGTTGTTGTAGATGGTGTCGGGCACCAGCGGGTTGCGCATCTTGACGCCGTTGACCATGAACTCGGCCGGGATCAGGCCGCCCAGGTCGGTGGAATCCAGGGGATAGGGCTCCAGCTGGGTCTTGGTCTTGGTGGCGGCGTAGTTGGCCTCGAAGAAGACCGTGTGCGCGTCGTTCAGGTTGAACTCGCCCTTGCTGGCCAGCATCAGGCGGTCGGTCGGGATGGCGATGGTGCGGATGGCCGAGCGGTTGTAGCCGGTGGCGCCCACGCCGTCACCGGCCGGGCCATTGGTCGAGAAGGGGATCTGCTGACCGGCGGCGTTGTAGGTGAAGTTGCGGGTCGCGGTGCCGTCGTTGTAGAAGAAGCGGCCCTGGGGGGCGAAGCTGGAGTAGAACGGGCGCTGGATCTTGAAGATGTCAGCCACTTCGCCGGTCACGAACGCGCCGAGCGAGGCCTGGTCGACGGCCGCAAAGTCGCGGTCGGCCGAGTACACGGCGCCCTGCTGGCTGGCCGACAGGTTGACCATCAGGTTGCCCTGGCCGTCGGAACCGTTCATGCCGAAGGTCACGCTGACCTTCTTCTTCTTGTCGTCGCCTTCTTCGCTGACGCCGACCTGGGCGTCCATGCGCAGGCCCTGGAAGTTGCGCTTCAGGATGACGTTGACCACGCCGGCCACGGCGTCGGAGCCGTAGGTGGACGAGGCGCCACCGGTCATGACCTCGACGCGCTCGATGAAGTCGGCGGGGATGGTGTTGAAGTCAACCGCGGTGTCGCCGGGAACGCCGGACACGTAGCGGCGGCCGTTCACCAGCACCAGGGTGCGGTTCGAGCCCAGGTTGCGCAGGTCCACGGTGGACACGCCGGCGCTGGACGTCGAGAAGTTGGAATTGGTGCGGCTGATGGCCGGCGTGCCGAACACGGGGCTCTTGAGCAGCAGTTCCTGCAGGTTGGCCACGCCGGAGGCGGCGATGTCGGCGGCGCTCAGCACCTGGATGGGTGCGGCCGATTCGGCGTTGAGCGACAGGATGCGGCTGCCGGTGACTTCGACGCGCTCGAGTTGCTGGGCATTGCCTTGCGCTTGGGCAAAGGCGGAGGAGGCGATCAGTCCCAGGGCAGCGGCTGCGGCCGTAGAGAGCAGGGTTCGTTTGTGCATGAGAACTCCAAGTTGACCGATAGGTCATGAACAGCGTGAGCCGCCAAAGGTCAGGCGCCTACACGTTTTCCCGATAAGGGAGCCGGCCGGCATTGTCTGGACGGGGCGCACGCCAAGGCAGTCAGGGAAAGTCAGGGGACCGACCCCTAGCGGCCGGCGCCGCCGCCGGAATCGGCGGCCATGCTTTCGGCACCCTGACCTAAGTCACTGATACGCCGGAGTTTTTTACTGGACGGTAAGCGCAGGCCGGCGCCACGCAAAGATTTGTCGGCCCGCCCCAACCCCCATTGGGATGTGACAGGAAAGAGACAGCTTTCCCGACCTTTTTGCAGCGGAAAGCCCAAAGCCGCGCTTTCACCCCCCGAGACGCCCCCGGGGCGAGCGCCCAAAGACCCCAGAACGGCGTGCCCTATGCAGCCGGTGCCGGGCCGTTTGTGGCGATGTGACAACGCCTGGGTGGTGGAGCCCTGGTGTAACCCCTGGGTTTTGTTTTCTGAACCCTGTCTTTTGACACTTGAAACGGCTCTATTGGGGGCATCCCGGGGCGGGCTTGAATTGGCGCGTCGCCAGACTTCGCCGGCGAAAGAGCGTCCGCCGCGAGGGGGACGCATTTCCATATCCCCTACCAACCACCCCTTGAACGTCCCCACAAAGGAGCAGTACATGTTCAAACGCAACGCCCGCAGCGCCGCTGCGGTCGCGATGATCGGCACACTCAGCGCCGTCGCCGCCTACGCCCAGGAAGCCGACACCCAGAAGCTGGAGCGCATCGAGATCACCGGTTCCCGGATCAAGTCCATTGGCGCCGAATCCAGCAGCCCCATCACCTCGGTCGGCAAGGAAGACATCGGCGTCAAGCAGCCGGTCGCCGTCGAGGAGCTGATGCGTGGCCTGCCGGCGGCCTATCCGGCCATCGGCCCCACCGTGAACAACGGCTCCAACGGCACGGCCTCCATCGACCTGCGCGGCCTGGGCACCAACCGCACGCTGGTGCTGATCAACGGCCGCCGCTTCGTGCCCGCCACGCTGGGCGGCACGGTGGACACCAACGCCATTCCCGTCTCGCTGCTGGACCGCGTGGACCTGGTGACGGGTGGCGCGTCCGCGGTGTACGGTGCCGACGCCGTGTCCGGCGTCGTCAACTTCATCACCAAGCGCAACTTCTCGGGCGTCGAGGCCGCCACGCTGTACAGCACGACGGAGGAGGGTGACGGCAACCGCATGAAGCACGACCTGACCATCGGCGCCAACCTGCCTGATGGTCGCGGCAACGTCGTGCTGCACATCGGCACCACCAAGACCGACCCGGTGCTGCTGGGCAACCGCTCCTACGCCAACACGGTGATCTCGTCGCGCACCGGCAATGCAGGTGGTTTCTCGCAGACCGCCGCGCCCGCCGTGTTCCAGTTCCCCGCGCCGGCCAGCACGACGCTGCCGGGCGACCGCGTCATCGACGGCACTACCGGCCTGCTGCGCGCCGGCAACGGCCTGGTGCCGCCGGACGGCTACAACACCAACCCGCCCAACTATTTCGAGACGCCGCTGACGCGAAAGCAGGCCACCGGCATGGGCTACTTCCGCATCAACGACAACGCCGAGGTCTACGGCGAGTATCTGCACAACAGCAGCCTGGTCACGCTGAACCTGGCGTCGTCGGGCACCTTCCTGCAGTCGTTCGCGGTGCCCATCGGCAACCCGTACATCACGGCGCCGGTGCGCTCGCAGCTGTGCGCGGCGTACAACATCTCCGCCGCCAACTGCGTGGCCGGCGCGGCGGGCACGACGGAAATCAACCTGCTGATCGGCCGCCGCTTCGTCGAGGCCGGTCCGCGTGTCTACAACTACGACAACACGTCCAACCAGTACACCCTCGGCCTGCGCGGCGACATCCCGCTGCTGGACGGCTGGAGCTACGACGCCTACTACCAGAGCGGCCGCGCCGACCAGACGCTGACCACCGCCAACGGCTTCTCGCGCACCAAGACGCAGCAGGCCCTGCGCGCGTTCAACACCACCAGCTGCTCGGTGACCACCGGCGGCTGCGTGCCGCTGAACGTGTTCGGCGCCGTGGGCAGCATCACGCCGCAGATGCTGTCCTTCATCTCCATCCCGACCTTCCAGACCACGCGTGTGGACCAGCGCGTGATGGCGGCGTCGGCCAGTGGTGAAGTGGGCATCGTCAAGAGCCCCTGGGCCCGCAATCCGCTGGGCCTGGCCTTCGGCTATGAAGACCGCAAGGTCACCGGCGGCAACAAGTCCGACAACGTCGTGCAGACCAGCGGCGAGTTGCTGGGCAGCGGCGCCCCGACGCCGGACCGCTCGGGCGTCATCCAGTTCAAGGAAGTCTTCCTCGAAGCCAACCTGCCGCTGGCCGCCAACAAGCCCTTCATCCACAGCCTGAACCTGGGCCTGGGCTATCGCGACACCGAGTTCACGACCGCCGTCACCGGCAAGAGCTACAACAGTTGGAAGGCCGGCCTGGACTGGGCGCCCGTGCGTGGCCTGCGCTTCCGCGGCGAGCAGCAGCGCGCCACCCGCGCGCCCAACGTCAACGAGCTGTACGCCCCGGTGGTGACCGGCCTCGCCACGTTGAGCGCCGACCCTTGCTCCGGCAACAAGATCAGTGCCGGCCAGGCCGGCGTGGCGGGCTCGCTGACCAACCTGTGCCAGCAGACCGGCGTGCCCCAGGGCCAGATCGGCAACGTGCCCAACCCGTCTGCCAGCCAGGCGGCCAACACCTCGGGTGGCAACCCCAACCTCGGCCCCGAGAAGGCCGATACCACCACCATCGGTCTGGTGTGGGAGCCGGTGGGCTCGTCGTTCTCGGCCACGGTGGACTTCTGGCGCATCAAGATCACCGATGCCATCACGGAGCCGTCGGCCAGCCAGGTGGTGGACAGCTGCTACACGGCGGCCCGCAATCCCGGCCTGACCTACAACGCCTTCTGCCAGATGATCGCGCGCAACCCCAGCAGCGGTGGCCTGAGCGGCAACGGCTTCAGCGGCATCAACACGCAGTCGTCCAACTCGGGCCTGCTGGACTACGAGGGCGTGGACATCGGCGCGAACTACCGCTTCCCGCTGAGCAACGTGGGCCTGGACCTGGGCCGGCTGGACTTCTCGCTGCAGCTCAGCCTGCTGGGCAAGGCCAACTTCAAGGCCCTGCCGGTGCTGGACACCATCGAGCGTGACGGCCACTACGGCGTGGACATCGGCCCCAACCCGTACAGCTCGCGCCGCTTCAGCCTGCGCACCAGCTGGACGCACAAGGACTGGACCGCCGGCCTGGTGTGGCGCCACATCAGCGGCACCACGGTGCAGACCACCGGCGCGGCCAGCAACGTGGCGGGCAACTTCGTGAAGGCCTTCGAGTCCATCCCGGACGTCGACTACTTCGACCTGAACGTGGGCTATCAGGTGTTCAAGAACCTGCGCGCCTCGCTGACGGTGAACAACCTGTTCAACAAGCAGCCGCCCTTCATCGGCACCGGCATCGGCAACGGCACCTACAACTACGGCAACACCTACCCGGGTGCCTACGACGTGGTGGGCCGCCGCTACACGCTGTCCATGACCGCCAGCTTCTGATCGCCCGCGCCCCGCGGGGCGCTGCGACGGACCACGACGGGCCCTGCGGGGCCCGTTTTTCATCGGCCACCCGCTGACAATCGGGCGGCCTCCCATGCCCATGAATCCCATCCCCCTTCCCGTGCTGCTGGACCAGGCCCTGCGTGCGCTGGCCCAGGGCCGGCCGCAGGCCGCCGAGCCGCTGCTGCGCGAGGTGCTGCAGCGCGCGCCCGGTTCGCCGCCCGCGCTGGTCGGGCTGGGCCAGATCGCCGCGCAGGGCCGCCGCTGGCCCGAGGCCGAGGCGGCCTGGCGCGCCTCGCTGGCCGGCGACGCGGCCCAGCCGCGCGTCTGGTTCGCGCAGGCCCAGGTGCTGGAGCAACTGGGCCGGCCGGGCGACGCGGCCCATGCCTTCGCGCAGGCTGCCGACCGCCAGCCCGGCTGGGCGGCGCCGCGCTACCAGCTGGCCCGGCTGCTGCGCGAGCTGGGCCGGCCCGCCGACGCGCTGGGTGTGGCTCAGCAGGCCGTGGACCTCGCGCCGCAGGACGCCGACGCGCTGCAGCTGCTGGCCATGCTGCAGGAGGAACTGGCACAACTGGCGCCCGCCGCGGTGACGCTGTCCCGCGCGCTGGCCGTGGCGCCGCAGCGCGCCGCGCTGCATCACAACCTGGGCGTCGTGCTGCACCGCCAGGGCCGCCACGCGCAGGCGCTGGCGGCGCACCGGCAGGCACTGGCCCTGGGCCTGGACGTGGCGGACGCCCACTACAACCTGGGCAACACGCTGCAGGCGCTGGGCCGCGCGGACGAGGCACTGGCCGCCTACCGGCGCGCGCTGTTGCACTCGCCCCAGCATGCGCTGAGCCTCTACGACCTGGCGCGGCTGCGCTGGGCGCTGGGTCATGCCCACTTCGACGCCGAGCTGCTGGCCGCGCAGGCCCAGTCGCCGGACTCCGACACGGCGCCCGGCCTGCGGGGCCTGCTGCTGCTGAAGGCCGGCCATGCCGACGCGGCGCTGCAGGCCTACGACCTGGCCGCACGCCTGGCGCCGCAACGCGCCGCCTATGCCGATGGCCGGGGCCAGGCCCTGAGCCTGCTGGGTCGCCACGACGAGGCCCGCCTCGCCCACCGACGCGCCGTGGCGCTGGCGCCGCAGGACGTGGCGGTGCTGACGAATGCCGCGCGCAGCCTCTATGCCGCCGGTCGTGCCGACGAAGGCCTGGTGCTGGCCTTGCAGGCCCACCAGCTGGCGCCGCACGACCAGCTCGCGCTCGCACTGCTGGGCCTGGGCTGGCGGCTGACAGGCGACCCGCGCGACGCCTGGCTGCACGACCTGGACGAGTTGGTCGGCGTCATCGACCTGCCGCCGCCACCGGGCTGGGCCGACATCGCCAGCTTCAACGCCGCGCTGGCGCAGGAGCTGGAGCGGCTGCACACCGACCGCGAGGCGCCCATCGACCAGACCTTGCGAGAAGGCACGCAGACGCGCGGCCACCTGTTCGACCAGGACCTGCCGCTGGTGCAGGCGCTGCGCGGCCAGATCGAAGCGGCCATCACCGCCTGGCTGGCCGGCCGCCGCGTGGATGCGACGCACCCGCTGCTGGGGCGGCGCACCGGGGCATGGCGGTTCGCCGGCAGCTGGAGCTCACGGCTGCGGCGCAGCGGCTTCCACACCAACCACATCCACGGCCAGGGCTGGCTGAGCAGCTGCTACTACGTCGCGACGCCGCCCTCGGCGCTGGCGTCCGCCGCGCATGAAGGGTGGATCAAGTTCGGCGAGCCCGACCTGCCCGAGCCCCTGCGCTCGCGGCTGCCGCCGTGGCGCCACGAGGCGCCGGTGCCGGGCCGGCTGCTGCTGTTCCCGTCCTACCTGTGGCACGGCACCGTGCCGTTCGACGACGAGGCCCACCGGCTGACCGTCGCATTCGACGTGCTGCCTACTCCACGCGCTTGACCTTGGGCGAGGTGTTCAAGCCCTCGATGTCCAGCAGGAAGTCGCCGAACAGGCCGCGCCGCACCGACACCTTGCGCGCGCCGCGCGGCATGGACACCGACGAGCCGTCCACGATGCGCCAGACCTGGCCGTTGGTCAGCTTGATGCTCTGGTTGGGGCCCCAGCCGGCGAAGTCGGCGCCGACGCTGCTCTGCACCGTCTGCGGCTCGCCCTCGGGGCGTTTGACCGGCAGGCCGAAGCTGTCGGCGGGCTTGGCGGCGGCGGCCGCTGCCACGGGCGCAGCAGGCGGTGCGGGAGGCTTGGGCCGGGCGTCGGCCAGCGCGTCGTAGCAGGCCAGCCGGGCGGTGGTGTCGGCAATGACGCGGCAGCGCTGAAGCGAAGCGTCCTGACCGAACGCGGGGCCGGCCAGGGCGATGAGCAAAGGGGTGAGGTGCAGGGCTCGCATGGTGCGCGAGCCTAGCAGCGGCCGACGCTTCAGGCGCCGGCCTTTACCCGCAGCCGCCAGGCGTGCAGCAGCGGCTCGGTGTAGCCGCTGGGCTGGGCTTCGCCCTTGAACACCAGGTCCAGCGCGGCCTGCATGGCGGCGCCTTGCGGGTGCTCGGCCAGCGGCTGGTAGGCCGGGTCGCCGGCGTTCTGGCCGTCCACGACCCGGGCCATGCGGGCGAAGGTCTCGCGCACCTGCTCGGCGCCGACCACGCCGTGGCGCAGCCAGTTGGCGATGTGCTGGCTGCTGATGCGCAGCGTGGCGCGGTCTTCCAT
>CBFGPX010000134.1:0-11525 GCA_965650725.1 uncultured Comamonadaceae bacterium
CATCTGGAGCGTGCACTGCCACAACGACCTGGGCATGGCGGTCGCCAACTCGCTGGCCGGCGTGAAGCTGGGCGGCGCGCGCCAGATCGAGTGCACCATCAACGGCCTGGGCGAGCGAGCCGGCAACTGCTCGCTCGAGGAGGTGGTCATGGCTGTGCGCACGCGACGCGACTATTTCGGCCTGGACGTCGGCATCGACACCTCGCAGATCGTGCCCGCCTCCAAGCTGGTGTCGCAGACCACCGGCTTCGTCGTGCAGCCCAACAAGGCCGTCGTCGGTGCCAATGCCTTCGCGCATGCGTCCGGCATCCATCAGGATGGCGTGCTGAAGGCGCGCGACACCTACGAGATCATGCGTGCAGAGGACGTTGGCTGGGCCGCCAACAAGATCGTGCTGGGCAAGCTGTCGGGTCGCAACGCGTTCAAGCAGCGCCTGCAGGAGCTGGGCATCGAACTGGAGAGCGAGGCCGAGGTCAACGCGGCGTTCGTGCGCTTCAAGGACTTGGCCGACCGCAAGAACGAGATCTTCGACGAGGACATCATCGCTTTGGTCATGGACGAGTCGGTCACGGCCGAACACGAGCATTTCCGGCTGCTGTCGCTGGCGCAGCGCAGCGAGACCGGCGAGCGCCCGCACGCGGCCGTCGTGTTCGCGATGGGTTCCCAGGAGCACCGTGCCGAGAGTGACGGCAACGGCCCGGTGGACGCGACGCTGCGGGCCATCGAATCGATCGCCGAGTCCGGGGCCGAGATGTTGCTGTACTCGGTCAACGCCATCACCGGCGGCAGCACCGAGTCCCAGGGCGAGGTGACCGTGCGGCTTCAGCATGCCGGCCGCGTGGTCAACGGCGTGGGGGCCGATCCGGACATCGTCGTGGCCTCCGCCAAGGCCTATCTGTCGGCGCTGAACAAGCTGCAGAGCAAGGCCGAGCGCGTCGCAGCGCAGGGCTAGCACGAAGTCCACCACCCTTCCAGGTAACGGTCGCGATGGGAATCACGGCCGTTACCTTCACGGCGGCCGCGCATTCCCCGCCGATGGCCTTCAACGTGCAATCTGGCGCGCAAACGCCCTGGTTCTCTTGCTCCGGGGCAGCGCACCCGCCCTCAGAATGGACCTCAAGATGGCTCGCTGGTCATTGAGGGCTGACACTGATACCCGCGATGGCTTGATCAAGGCCTACTTGCAAGCGCTTGTTTCCGCTGCAGAACGACGGCGCCCAACGCGGCACCAGCGACGGTTCCAGCGGTTTTCAGCCAAAGAGTTCACTTGAGGTATTGCGCTTAAGTTCTTATCTTGTCAGTGTTTTTGTCGTCGCATACACTGCCGTCCTGCTGTTGGGGATCCCGTTGAAGACTTCACTCGTTGCCGCACTCCTGAGCCTGGCCTTGCTGCCCGTCCTGAGCACCGCCGAGGCTGCCGTCACCCCAGCCAAGTCCGCGAAGGCCAGCAAGGCCAAGGCTGCTGCTGTCCAGACCCGCAAGGTCAAGTCCGTCGTGCTGCGCAAGCGGGCTCCGGTGGTGCGGGCTGCACCCACCTTTGGCCAGGTCGCCGGCCTGCACGATGTGGATGACCCGCTGGCGTTGCGTTCCAGCGTGGCCTACGTGCTGGACCAGGACACCAACGAGGTCTTGTTCTCCAAGAACCCTCAGGCCGTGCTACCCATTGCGTCCATCACCAAGCTGATGACGGCGCTGGTGGTCGTTGAGTCGGGCCTGTCCATGGACGAGAAGCTGACGGTCACCGACGAAGACAAGGACACCGAGAAGAACACCGGTTCGCGCCTGGCCTTCGGCACGTCGCTGACGCGCGGCGAGATGCTGCATCTGGCGCTGATGGCCAGCGAGAACCGCGCCGCCCATGCGCTGGGCCGTCACTACCCGGGCGGCCTGGAAGCTTTTGTCGCGGCCATGAACGCCAAGGCGCGCAGCCTGGGCATGGCCGACACGCACTACGTCGAGCCCACCGGCCTGTCCAGCCGCAACCAGAGCAGCGCGGCCGACCTGGCCAAGCTGGTCAACGTGACCAGCCAAGTGCCCATCCTGCGCGACCTGTCCACGTCGCGCGAAACCCGCGTTGCGCTGGGCAAGCGCCAGGTGCAGTTCCGCTCCACCAACGGCCTGCTGTCCAACCCGCTGTGGGACATTGGCCTGCAGAAGACCGGCTTCATCAACGAGGCCGGCAAGTGCCTGGTCATGCAGGCCAGCATGGCCGGCCGCAAGCTCATCATGGTGTTCCTGGATTCCAGCGGCAAGGCCTCGCGGATCGCGGACGCCGAGCGCATGCGCAAATGGCTGGCGTCGCTGCCGGGCGGTGGCGAGGCGACGGCCAAGCTTTGATCCTGGCCTGCCCAAAAGAAAGCGGCGCCGCGGCGCCGCTTTTTCATTTCAGGCCACTTCAGGCCCGGTGTCCCAGCGCTGTCGAGATCTGTGCCGCGGTTTCCTTCAGCCGCACCACCCAGCCTTCTTCCAGCCGGTCGGCCGGTGCCGAGATGGACAGACCCGCAACCAGCTTGGCCTGGTCGTCGTAGATGCCGGCGGCCATGCAGCGTACCCCCAGCTCCAGTTCCTCGTCGTCACGCGCGATGCCGCGCTGGCGTACCGTGGCCAGTTCTCGCTCCAGTGAACCGATGTCGGTCAGGCTGTTGCGCGTATGGCCGGCCAGGCCGGTGCGGGTCGCGTAGGCACGCACGCGCGGACTGTCGTCGCTGGCCAGGAAGAGCTTGCCCACCGAGGTCAGATGCAGCGGTGCCCGGCCGCCCACGGCTCGTACGACCTGCATGCCCGAGCGTTCCGAGTAGGTGCGCTCGATGTAGACGATCTCGTCGCCCTGGCGCACCGACAGGTTGACGGGCTGGTGGGTGAACTTGTGCAGCTCGCGCATGGCGGGCAGGGCTGCGTCGCGCACATCCAGCCGCGCCTTGACCAAATTGCCCAGCTCCAGCAGCCGCATGCCCAGCCGGTAGCTGCCCGCCTCGGGCCGGTCCACGAAGCGCCCCAGGGTCAGGTCGTTCAGAATGCGGTGCGCCGTCGAGGGGTGCAGACCGGTGGTCTCGGACAAGGCCTTCAGTGACACCGGGTCCTGATGGCTGGCTAGCACATCCAGCAGCGCAAACATGCGCTCCAGCACCTGGATCGCAGGGGTTTGCGCTTCTTTGGGTTTCATGGCGGCATTGTGGGGGAGATTGGCGGTGTTTTGTATGGCGAGAGCGGTGTTCAGAAAGTGGCAAGCGCTGGGGCTGGTGCTGCTGTCGCTGGGGGCCGGCGCGGTGGAGCCGCCTGCTGAGTCCCGCTGGGGCCGCGGCCCCAAGCTGTATGGCCGCATCACGGCGAACGAGCTGGGCCTGGTCATCAACTCGGCTGACCCCTACTCGGTCGCCGTGGGCGAGTACTACGCACGGCGCCGTGGCA
This sequence comes from uncultured Comamonadaceae bacterium, assembly GCA_965650725.1. Lineage (GTDB taxonomy): Bacteria > Pseudomonadota > Gammaproteobacteria > Burkholderiales > Burkholderiaceae_C > Pelomonas. Next base: position 3,409 of record CBFGPX010000134.1, read on the forward strand.
TCCCGCCCGCCCAGATCGTGCGCGTGCAACTGCCCCTGCGCAGCAGCCTGACGCGCGAGGAGTTCCAGGCGTTGGACCAGACGCTGCGCAGCCAGATGCCCGAGAACGTCAACGGCCTGGCGCTGGCCTGGGTGCAGCCCTATGCGGTGGAGTGCAACTCGCTGACCAGCGCGCTGGGCATGGGGCTGCAGCCGGACGTCTGCCGCAACAGCTGTGCCGCCACGCGGCCCAGCCCCTACGCGAGCTATTTCGGCGCGCGACCCTGGATCGTGCTGGGCCTGCGCCCCACCATGCAGCTGGCGGCACGCTCGGTGCCGGCGGCCATGGCCATGATCGAGCGCGGCATGGCGTCCGACCACACGCTGGCCGCGGGCGCAGCCGAGCCGGCACTCGCCTGGCTGGTGGCGACGCCGGATGTCAACCGCAATGTGCGCGAACGCCTGTTCCCGCCGGCGGGAGCGGTGCCGGGCGTGGCCGGGCTGGAGGTGAGGCGCGTGCGCAGTGAGTCCTTGCCGCCCGTGCGCCGCGCGCTGATTTACCAGACCGGCCTGGCCCGGGTGCCGGCGCCGCTGGGCGGCGAATGGCTGCCCGGCGCGCTGGCCGATCACCTGACCTCGTTCGGCGGATTGCTGGACAAGCCGGCCGGCGAGGGGCAGATGAACATTCTGGACTGGATCGATGCCGGCGTGACGGCAAGCTATGGCACGGTCAGCGAGCCCTGCAACCACGTGCAGAAGTTTCCGCATCCGCAGGCGTTGATCCAGGCCTATGCGCAAGGCGTCAGCGCGTTGGAGGCCTACTGGCACAGCGTGGGCTGGCCGGCCCAGGGCGTGTTCATCGGCGAGCCGCTGGCGGCGCCGTTCGCCGCGCCGCCTCAGCCCGCCGCGTCGGCCGCCACGCCCTGAGCCGCCGCGAGACCTGTACGCACGGCGCCCTCCAGCGTGGCGGGATAGGGGCCGGCGATGTAGTCGCCCGCGGCCCACAGACCCGGCGCGATGCGGGCCGGGGGGCGCTGGAGGCCGGGCGTGCAGGCGAAGGTCGCACGCTTCTCGGTCAGCATCCTGTCGATGACGGGTGGCGTGGCCCAGCGCAGTTCGCGCTGCGCCTGGGCCAGCACGGCGGCGTCGCAACCTCCGCTCGCGACCCAGGGCGCGGCGCCGCTGACGACGAAGGCGAAGCGGCCGGGCGCGCCGCCCAGCTGGCCCTGGTCGAAGACGAACTGCGCGGGCGCATCGGGGCCGTCGCGCAGCGCCAGCATGGGGGCCGGCAGCGAGGTGCCCGGACTGTGCAGGTAGACGGTGATGATGGGCTCGAAGTGAAGTGCCTGTGCATCGGCACTCCAGTGCGGCGCGAGGGGCGCCGCCAGCCGGGCAGCCTCGACGCTGCTGCAGGCCAGCACGATGCCGTCGAAGGCCTCGCCGTCGACGCGCCAACCGGGCTCCAACTGCTGCACGCGTCGGCCCAGGCGCAATCTTTCGCCCAGCCAGACGGCCGCCGGCGCGGCCAGCAGTTCGGACAGCGGCCGACGCGGCAGCAGCAGGTCGGCGCTGCCGGCGCCGCTGAACAGCGCGTCCTTCAGCACGCGCAGGAAGACTTGCGCGCTGGCCTGCGGCGCGGGCGTGTTCAGCGCAGCCACGCACAGCGGCTCGACGAGGTCGCGCTTCACGGCGTGCGGCAGTCCGGCGCACAGTTCGGCGACGCTGAGCTGGGCATCGCAGCGGAAGCCGCGTGCCAGCCAGCCGCCGGCCGCGGCGAGCAGGCCCAGCCGTGTGGCCAGCGGCCAGCCACGGTGCGCCAGCACGCCGCGCGTGAATGCGATCAGCGGCGGCCCGGGCGGCAGCCGCAGGCCGGGCTCGCCGGGGTAGGGCAGGGCCAGCGGCAGGCGGGTCAGTACCGCGTCGGGATCCACGCCGAGGCGGCGCATCAGCGCCAGGCTGTCGCGGTAGGCGCCAATAAGGATGTGCTGGCCGTTGTCGTAGGGCGGTTCACCCGCGACGCTGCGCGCCCGCCCACCGGGCTGCGGCGCCATCTCGAAGACGGTGATGTCGTGGCCCGCATCCGCCAGTGCGACGGCCGAGGCGATGCCGGCCCAGCCGGCACCGACGATGGCCGTCTTCACCGGCCGCGCCAGTTGGTCTTCATGGCGATCCACAGCTTGCGGACCGGCGTCAGCGCGATGCGCTGGTGCAGCACCTGGAAGTCCTCGCGCTCGATCTCCACCAGCAGCGCGCGGTAGATGTTGGCCATCATCAGCCCCGGCTTCTGCGGCACGCGGTCCGCCTCGGGTAGCAGCGCGAGCGCTTCGTCGTACAGCCGGTGCGCGCGCTCGACCTGGAACTTCATCAGCGCCGTGAAGCGCTCGCCGTAGCCCCAGGGCTTGCTGCGCAGCAGGATCTCGTTGGCCTTGACGCCGAACTGCTGCAGCTCGTTCACCGGCAGGTAGATGCGGCCGCGCCGCGCGTCGTCGCCGACGTCGCGGATGATGTTGGTCAGCTGCATGGCCTGGCCCAGCTTGTGGGCGTATTCCACCGTCTGGGGCTGCGTGCGGCCGAAGATGCTGCTTGCCACCTCGCCCACGACGCCGGCCACCAGGTGGCAGTAGCGCTGCAGGCCGGCGTAGTCCAGGTAGCGCGTCTGCTGCAAGTCCATCTCGCAGCCTTCGATGACGGCGTCCAGGTGTTCCAGCCGGATGTCGTAGGTGCCCGTGTGCGGCATCAACGCCTTCATGACTGGATGGCTAGGCTGTCCGGCGAACGCGCTAGCCGCCTCCTTGCGCCACCAGGCCAGCTTGGTCGCGGCGACGCCGGCGTCCTGCGTTTCGTCCACGACATCGTCCACCTCGCGGCAGAACGCGTAGAAGGCCGTGATGGCCGCGCGCCGTGGTGGCGGCAGGAACAGGAAGGCGTAGTAGAAGCTCGAACCGCTGGCGGCGGCCTTCTGCTGGACGTATTGCTCGGGCGTCATGATGTGGCGCGCATTGTCAGCGCCCGCCAGGCCAGTCGTGGGAAGTCCAGCGCCCCGACCGAGGGGCGGTGCAGCAGGCTGTCGTGATGACGCGCCGCGATCTTGTCCAGGATGGCCAGCCCGCCCTGGACGACAAAGCGCAGCTCCCAGCCGGCGCGGCCGGGCAGCGTCAGCGCGAGCGGCGCACCTTCCAGCATCAGCGTGCGGGCCCAGGCGCAGAGATCGGCGATCAATGCCCGGGCGGATGGGCTGTCGCGGCAGGCCAGCACATCTTCTGGCCTCAGGCCGTGGCGATCCAGGTCGTCCTGCGGCACGTAGAGCCGGCCGTTGGGGCCGTCGCGGCTGAAGTCCTGCCAGAAATTGATCAGCTGCAGCGCCGAGCAGATGGCGTCCGAACGGCGCAGCGACAAGGCGTCGTCCACGCCGTACAGACTCAGCAGCAGCCGGCCCACCGGGTTGGCCGAACGGCGGCAGTAGTCCAGCAGGTGGGCGCGGTCGCGGTAGCGGGGCGGGGTCAGGTCCTGCTCGAAGGCGTCCAGCAGGTCATGCAGCAGCGCGGGTCGCAGGCGGTGCAGCTCTCGGGCCAGTGGCACGAAGACGCCGGTCCAGCGCGGCGAGGGGGGCGCGCCGGCGACGACCGCCGCCAGGTCTGCCCGGTAGTCCCGCAGGGCCTGCGCGCGCTGGGCGGTCGTGGCGTCGCCCTCGTCGGCAAGGTCGTCGGCCGTGCGGGCGAAGTGGTAGATCGCCGCCACGGCCGGCCGCAGCGTCGGCGGGCACAGCCAGGAAGCAACGGGAAAGTTCTCGTAGTGATCGACGCTCAAGCTTTTTCTCAAGTTCCGCTTGCAAAGCCGCGCTGTTCAAGCGAAATTCAGCGAGGTTTGACAGTTGTCACAGGGCCTGAATACATTATTGACCCGCCGGTCATTAAATCTGTGGGCCGGTTCTTTCTCCGAGGTCTGCATGCCCCATCTCTCGCGTCTTGCGCCACCCTTGTGGGTGGCAGCCCTGCTGACGGCCCTGCTGACGGGGTGCGGCAAGCAGTCTGCCGCGCCCGAGCCTGAGCGCGCGGTGCGGACCCAGTTGGTCAGCGCGGGCTCGGCCAGCGCCTCCCATGAGTATGCGGCCGAGGTGAAGGCGAGGGTGGAGTCGCGGCTGTCCTTCCGCGTGCCGGGCAAGCTGCTGACGCGCGCGGTCAACCTGGGCGACACGGTCAAGGCGGGCCAGGTGCTGGCGCGCATCGACGCCCGGGACCTGAAGCTGGCCCAGGCCGCTGCGACCGCCGCAGTGGCGGCTGCGCGCACCAACCGCGACCAGGCCGGCGCGGACTACAAGCGCTTCGTGGACCTGCAGCGCCAGGGCTTCATCAGCGCGGCCGAACTAGAGCGGCGCGATTCGGCCTTCAAGGCCGCGCAGGCGCAGCTGGAGCAGGCCAAGGCCCAGGCCGACGTGCAGGTCAACCAGGCCGGTTATGCGGAGCTGGTGGCGGACGGCGCCGGCGTGGTGACCGGCGTGGAGGCCGAGCCGGGCCAGGTGCTGGCGGCCGGCACGCCGGTGGTGCGCGTGGCGCTGGACGGCCCTCGCGACATCGTCTTCGCCGTGCCCGAGGATCAGATCGTCCGCGCCAAGGCCGCGGGCAGCCTGCCGGGCGCGCTGAAAGTGCGCCTTTGGGGCGGCACGGAGACCTTCCCGCTGAAGCTGCGCGAGGTGGCGGCCGCGGCCGACCCGGTCACGCGCACCTTCCTCATCAAGGCCGATGCCGGCAAGCTGGACGTGAAGGTGGGCCAGAGCGCCACGGTGGTGCTGCAACTGCCGCCGGTGCCGGGCGTCGTGAAGCTGCCGTTGTCGGCGGTGTTGCAGCAGGCCGGCAAGACCTCGGTGTGGGTGCTGGATGGAGCGTCCATGACGGTCAAGGCGGTGCCGGTGCAGGTGGGCGGCGCGGACGGCAACGAGGTCGTCATCGCGGGTGGCCTGACTGCCGGCCAGGAAGTGGTCGTGGCCGGGGTGCACGTGCTCAACCCGGGCCAGAAGGTCAAGCGCTACGTGCCGCCGCGCACGACGGCCGCGCCGGCGGCTTCCGCCGCCTCTCGCTGAGCCGGTGCCGCGCATGAACATTCCACCGAACAAGGCCGCGCAGGCCGAAGGCTTCAACGTCTCGCGCTGGGCGCTGGAGCATCCGGCGCTGACGCGCTACCTGATGGTCGTGCTGATGGTGATGGGCTTTGCGGCCTATTTCCAGCTCGGTCAGGACGAGGACCCGCCGTTCACCTTCCGCGCCATGGTCATCCAGGCCTTCTGGCCCGGTGCCACGGCCCAGCAGATGGCCGACCAGGTCACCGACAAGATCGAGAAGACGCTGCAGGAGGTGAACCATGCGGACAAGATCCGCTCGTACACCAAGCCCGGCGAGTCGCTGACGGTCTTTCAGCTGAAGGACAACACGCCGCCCAAGGAGGTGCCCGACCTCTGGTACCAGGTGCGCAAGAAGATCGGCGACATGCGCTCCACGCTGCCGCAGGGCGTGCTGGGACCGGTGTTCAACGACGAGTTCGGCGACGTCTACGGTTCCATCTATGCGCTGTCCGCCGACGGCTTCAGCCGCGAGGAGCTTCGCGAGCACGCCGACCGCGTGCGGCAGGCGCTGCTGCAGGTCAAGGACGTGGCCAAGGTGGAGATCTTCGGCGTCCAGCCCGAGAAGCTGTTCATCGAGGTCTCGCAGAAGCGTCTGGCCCAGCTGGGCCTGGACTTCAGCCAGGTGCTCAACCAGATCGGCGCGCAGAACGCGGTCGAAGGCGCGGGCCTGCTGAATGCCGGCAGCGCCAATTTCCAGGTGCGCGTGCAAGGCCAGTTCGGCTCGCCACAGGCGCTGGCGGACGTGCCCATCCGCGCGGTGAACCCGCAGACCGGCGTGGCCAGCCAGTTCCGCCTGGGCGACATCGCCGAGATCAAGCGCGCCTACGTCGACCCCCCGGCCACCAAGGTGCGGCACCAGGGCAAGGAAGTGCTGGCGCTGGGCGTGTCCATGGCCAAGGGTGGCGACATCATCGCGATGGGCAAGGCTCTCAACGTGACGCTGAAGGCCATCGAGCGCGACCTGCCGGCCGGCATGCAACTGGAGCAGGTGCAGGATCAGCCCAAGGCCGTGTCGACCTCGGTCGGCGAGTTCGTGCGCGTGCTCATCGAGGCCGTGGTCATCGTGCTGGCGGTCAGCTTCATCTCGCTGGGCCTGCACACGCGGCCGCTGCGCATCGACGTGTGGCCGGGCCTGGTGGTGGCCATCACCATCCCGCTGGTGCTGGCCATCACCTTCGTGACGATGTTCTATTGGGGTGTGGGCCTGCACAAGATCTCGCTGGGCTCGCTGATCATCGCGCTGGGCCTGCTGGTGGACGACGCCATCATTGCCGTCGAGATGATGGTGCGCAAGCTCGAGGAGGGCTACGACAAGATGCACGCCGCCACGTATGCCTACGACGCGACGGCCATGCCCATGCTGACCGGCACGCTGATTACGGCGGTGGGCTTCCTGCCCATCGGCCTGGCGAAGTCCACGGTGGGCGAATACACCTTCGCGATCTTTGCCGTGACGGCCGCGTCGCTGGTCATCTCCTGGGTGGTGTCGGTCTACTTCGTGCCCTACCTGGGCGCGCTGCTGCTGAAGGCCAAGCCGGCCGCCGACGGCGAAGTGCACGAGCTGTTCGACACACCGTTCTACAACCGCTTCCGCGGCCTGGTGCGCTGGTGCGTGGAGAACCGCTGGAAGACCATTGGCATCACCTTGCTGGTCTTCGTGCTGGGCCTGGCGGGCATGGGCAAGGTGCAGCAGCAGTTCTTCCCGGATTCCAGCCGGCCCGAGGTGCTGGTGGACCTGTGGCTGCCCGAAGGTTCGACCATGCAGGAAACCGAGGCGCTGGCCAAGCGCTTCGAGGCCCGCATGCTGAAGGAGCCCGGCATCGCGACGGTGACCGGCTGGGTCGGTTCCGGCGTGCCGCGCTTCTACCTGCCGCTGGACCAGATCTTCCCGCAGGTGAACGTCACGCAATACATCCTGCTGCCCAAGGGGCTGGCCGAGCGCGAGGAGCTGCGGCAGCGCCTGCCGCTGGTGCTGGCCGAGGAATTCCCCGAGGCCCGTGGCCGCGTGAAGCTGCTGCCCAACGGCCCGCCGGTCCCGTACCCGGTGCAGTTCCGCGTGACCGGCGCCGACCCCAAGGTCGTGCGCGACTGGGCCGACAAGGCCAAGGACATCCTGCGCGCCAACCCGGACATGCGCGGCGTCAACGACAACTGGAACGAGAACGTCAAGATCCTGCGCCTGCACGTCGACCAGGACAAGGCGCGGGCGCTGGGCGTCACCAGCCAGAGCCTGGCGCAGGCGTCGCGCACGCTGCTGTCCGGCACCGTCGTCGGCCAGTACCGCGAGGCCGACAAGCTCATCGACATCGTGCTGCGCCAGCCGCTGAACGAACGTGCCGTCATCACCGACCTCGCCAACGCCAACCTCCCGACCACGTCGGGGCGGACCATCCCGATGACGCAGATCGCCAAGGTCCAGTTCGACTGGGAGCCGGGCGTCATGTGGCGCGAGGGCCGCAACTATGCGGTGACCGTGCAGGGCGACGTGGCCGAAGGCCTGCAGGGCGCGACGGTGACCAAGGCCGTCTGGCCCCAGTTGGACGAGTTGCAGAAGCAGATGCCGACCGGCTACCACATCGAGATCGCCGGCGCTGTGGAAGAGAGCAGCAAGGGCCAGGGCTCCATCGCGGCCGGCGTGCCCATCATGCTGTTCATCACCTTCACGCTGCTGATGCTGCAGCTGCAGAGCTTCAGCCGCGCGATGCTGGTGTTCCTGACCGGGCCGCTGGGCATTGCCGGCGTCGCGATGGCGCTGCTGCTGCTGAACCGGCCGTTCGGCTTCGTCGCGCTGCTGGGCGTCATCGCGCTGATGGGCATGATCATGCGCAACTCCGTCATCCTCATCGACCAGATCGAGCAGGATCGGGCCCGCGGCGTGCCGGACTGGTCGGCCATCGTCGAGTCGGCCGTGCGGCGCTTCCGTCCCATCGTGCTGACCGCTGCGGCGGCGGTGCTGGCCATGATCCCACTGTCGCGCAGCGTGTTCTGGGGCCCGATGGCCGTGGCCATCATGGGCGGCCTCA
>CBFGPX010000135.1:0-11464 GCA_965650725.1 uncultured Comamonadaceae bacterium
CAGCACGCGGTTGGCCTTGGCGAAGGCATAGGGCAGGGGGTGGCGGGTCACGGCCATGATCTCGGTCTCGCGCCTTATTGCTGTGGCGTGATCTTGTTGGCGGGCGCCTTGGGTTCCGGCAGCACGGGCGCACCGGTGTCGGGCAACACCAGGGTCTTGGCCGGCTGGCTGTTCTGCTGCACGGCGCGGATGCTCTCGTAGCGGTCCATCGTCAGCGCGTTGGCGCCATCGGCCGAGCGCAGCACGACGGGGCGCAGGAAGACCATCAGGTTGGTCTTCACGCGCTTGCGGTTCTTGCTGCTGAAAAGGTTGCCGATGACCGGGATCTTGGACAGGCCGGGCACGGCATCGTCGCCATCGGTGTACTCGTCCTTCAGCAGTCCGCCCAGCACGATGATGTCGCCGTCGTCCACGACCACCGAGGTCTCGATGGCGCTCTTGTCCAGCGTCGGTCCCTGCGTGCCGCTGCTGCCGGGCACGACGGATGAATTCTCCTGGTAGACCTGCATGCGGATGGTGCCGCCCTCACCGATCTGGCTCTTGATCTTCAGCGTCAGGCCCACGTCCTTGCGGTCCACCGTCGTGAAGGGGTTGACCGTGCCGCTGCTGGTGGTGCCGGTGTTGGCGTAGGAGCCCGTCACGAAGGGCACGTTCTGGCCGATCACGATGCGTGCCTCCTCGTTGTCCAGCGATACGAGGTTGGGCGTGGACAGCACGTTGGCTCCGGCCTGGCTTTCGAAGAAGTTGGCCAGCGCGCCTATGGAGTAGGTGCCGCTGATCTTGCCCACCAGGCCAAGGGTGAAGCCGGTCGGAAGGCTGCTGGCCGACAACGCACTGGCGATGGTGCTGCTGTTGCCGGAGCCGGCGGCAATGAGGTTGAGGATGTTGCTGGAGCCCGTGCCGAAGTTGGTGCCGCTGACGCCGACGACCTGGTCGCCCTTGCTGCCGATCAGGTTCTGCCACTGCACGCCGAACTGGCCGGCCTTGGTGTTGTCGATCTTGACGATCATCGATTCGACATAGACCTGGGCGCGGCGCGAGTCCAGCTGCTCGATGACCGCACGCAGCTGGCGGTACAGAGGTTCGGCGGCCGTGATGATCAGCGAGTTCGTCGACGGGTCGGCCTGCACGAAGCCGCCGGTGGACGGGCCGGCCGACGCCGCCAGCGGCTGCGTGGCCGCGGCCGAGATGCCGGTGTTGCTGCTGTTGCCGGTCATGCCGCTGTTGTTCAGCGTGCCGCCGACCGTGGTGCTGCCCAGCGTGCTGCCGCTGCCGCCCAGGCCGCTGGTGCCGGATGACGAGTTGCCCCCACCCGCGCTGGACGACGAGCCGGCGCCGAAGGCCGCGCGCAGCACGGCGGCCAGCTTCACGGCGTCGGCGTTCTTCAGGTAGACCACGCGGATATTGCTGCCGCCGTCGGCGCTGGGCTGGTCCAGCTTGTCGACCATGGAGCGCACGGCCGCTAGGCGGGCCGGGTTGCTGGCGCGCAGGATCAGGCCGTTGGAGCGCGGGTCCACCAGCACGTTGACGGCGCCGCTGCTCTGGCCCGGCACGGCCTGGCCCACGGGCGTGCCGCCATCGGCCAGGCGCTGCACCAGCGGCGCCAGGTCGGCCGCCACGGCGTGCCTCAGCGGCACGATCTCGATGTCGCTGGTGCCCGGCGTGTCCATCGCCGCGACGATCTTGGCGATGCGCTGCAGGTTGTCCGCGTAGTCGGTGATGACCAGGCTGTTGTTGCCCGGGTTGGCGTTGATGGTGTTGTTGGGGCTGATCAGCGGGCGCAGCACGGCCACCAGGTTGTTGGCGTTCTCGTGCTGGATGCGGAAGATCTGCGTCAGGATCTGGTCGCCGCGCGCGTTGCTGGTCTCGACCGCCACCGAGCCGGCCTGCAGCTTGGCATCGGCCTCGGGCAGCACCTTCAACAGCCCGGCGGTCTCGACCACCGTGAAGCCCAGTCCGCGCAGCGCCGCCAGGTAGTTGCGGTAGGCCTCGGCCACCGACACCGGCTGCTCGCTGTAGACCGTGACCGTGCCCTTCACGCGCGGGTCGATGATGATCTGGCGGTCCAGCATCACGCCGATGGCGCGCGTCACGGCCTCGATGTCGGCGTTGACGAAGTTCAGCGTGACCGGCGAGCTGGCCTTCACGGCCGGGCCCTTGCCGGAACCCGGCTTGGCACGCTGCACGTTGGCGTTGTCGGGCTGGGCCTGCGAGGCGGCGGTGGCCAGCAGCAGCGCGGAGATCGCGGCGACGATGGCGGTGCGGGGGAGATTCATGATCATCCGATCGTCAAGACGGAGCGCGCCCCTTGGCGACGCCCGATGATGTTCAGCAGGTTGTTCAGCGCTTCTTCGCGGCCCGGCGCGGCGCTGGCCTCGCCAACGAAGCGGCTCTTGCCGCCGGGGCTCAGCGTGCCTGCGCCCGACAGCTGCAGCGCGCCCTCCAGCGTCGACAGGCGCAGCGTGCTGACGCCGGCGTTGCCGGGGTCGGCCTGCACGCTGAAACGGTAGCTGCCCAGCGGCGCGACGGTGGACACGCGCGAGGACAGGTTCAGCAGATCCAGGTGCAGCTCGCCGCTCTGGCGCCAGCGGCCCTGGGCGGATTCCAGCTTCAGGTCGCGCGCCGACAGCCGCAGCGAGCCGCCCAGCTGCAGCGTGTTCCAGGGCGTGCCCAGGCCGGCCAGCACGCCGGCGGGCAGGCGTGCCAGCCAGTCGGTGCGGTTGTCCACGCTGACCGCCAGGCGGCCCAGACCGGGCCGGATGTCCAGCAGCAGCGGGCCGTTGGTGCAGCAGTCCTGCTGGGCCGCGAGCTGCAGGCCCGGGCCGGCCAGCCACTTCAGGCCCATGCGCCATTGCAGGCGGCCGGGCAGGGACGCTGCGTCGCGGCTGCCGCTGCCGCCGGTCAGCACCACGACGCCCGAGCCGCTCCAGATGCTGCCGCGGGTGTCAGTGATGAGCAGGTGATCGCCGGTGGCCGAGGCCAGCGCGCGCGCCAGCCAGCTGGCCGGCGCGAACGCCACCAGGGCTGCGGCGAGGCCGATCAGCAGGCCGGCGATGCTCCAGCGCCGCGGCGTGCCGTGGCGGACGGTGCGGCCGGTGTTTGTGCCGGGCGCCGGGTCCTGCGGCGCCACGGCCGGCTTCCTGAACCCGATCATCAGGCGTCTCCCAGCACCAGCACGACGCTGCCGGCATAGCCCTGGGGGCCGCGCGTCAGCTGCGCCTCCACGGGCCGCGCGCGCGCGGCCGAGCGCACCTCACCCAGCCAGGCCTGCAGCGCGGTCGGCGCGATGCCGTTCAGCGTGACCGTGGCCCGGTTGCCGGCCAGGTTCAGGCGCGCCACCGGGCCCAGGTGCTCCACCGAGGCCTGCAGCGCGGCCTGGGCCTGCGCCGCCGGCACGCTGGGGGCGATGCGCAGCGCCCGGGCTTCACGGGCCTGGGCCTGCATCTGCTGCAGCTGCAACTCCAGCCGATCGAGTTCAGGCGGCGCGCTGCGCAGCGTGCGCAGCGCCGGTGCCACCAGCACCAGCCAGACCAGCAGTAGGCCCAGCAGCGCGGCCACGCCGCCCACCAGCAGGCGCTCGCGCTCGCCCAGCGCCTGCCATTGCGCGGCGGCCTGGGCGCGGGCCTGGGCCCACTGGGCCTGGAGGCCGTTGCCGGCCTTGGAGGAAAGTGTGGGGCGGGCCATCAGCGGCCTCCTTGGGGGGCGGTGCGGCTGAGGGTCAGCTTGCCTTCGCTGGCGTCCAGGCGCCAGCCATCGCTGAGCAACTGGCTGCGGAAGTTGTCGACCTGGGCCGGCGCCCAGCCCTGGGCCGACACGGTGAGCCGGCCCGGTTCGAAGGCCAGCGCCTCGGCGGGCGGCCGGTCGGCCGGCCAGGCGGCGGCCGCGGCGGCCAGCAGGGCCTCCAGGTCTTGCTCACCCACGCTGCCGGCGCTGGCGCGCAGCAGGTCCAGGTTGCGCTGCATCTGCACCGGCGGGTCCAGCGGGTTGCGGATCTGCGGGAAGGTGGCGGTCAGCGTGGCGGCGATGTCGGCGCGCCGGGCCTTCAGCTCGGCGTTCTGCCGCCAGGCCCACAGGTTCAGGCCCAGCAGTTGCACGACCACCAGTGCCGCCAGGCCCCAGCGCACCGGCTGCCAGGGCTTGCGCATCAGGCCGCGGGCGAGCATGCGCAGCGCCCGCGTGCCGCGGGCGCGCGGCGCGAGGTCGAACTGGCGCAGGTTCCAGGCGCTGTCGACGACGGCCAGCGCGCGCTGGGCCGGCGTCTGCACGCCCACGGCGGTGCCCAGCCAGCGCTCGGCGACGCTGGCGGCGCCCGGCGTGGCGGACCACTGCGCCGCCTGCACCAGGCCGGGCGGAAACAGCTGCCGGCTCAAGGCCCCCTGCAGCGGCAACGTGGCGACGCCTTCGCCGTGGCTCCAGCAAAGGGCTACACCCTCGCTGCCCACGCCGTGGGCCTCGAAGAAGTGGCCGCGCGGCGGCTCGTCGGGCCAGGCCAGCGGCGCCACGCGGTCCACGAACACCTGGGCAGCGTCCAGGTGGGCCAGGTGCTCGGACAGCCAGGTGCGCGAGGTGATCGCGACCCAGGCCGTGTCGCCGCCCTCGGCATCGGGCTCCAGCGCGAAATGCAGCGTCTCGGGGTCGTCCAGCAGCTGTTCTTCCAGTTTGCCGGCCAGCGCTGCGCGCATTTGGCGGCCGGCGCGCGGCAGCTCCACGCGGCGCCAGCCCAGGTCGGACTCGGCGATGACGGCGACCACGCTGTCCGCCGCCGGCAGCGCGGTGGCGGCGCAGCGGCCCTCGCTGCCGACCTGGCGGCCGTCGGGCGTCAGCACCCAGTCGTACTCGCGCGGCGCGTCGGGGCGCAGCGGCTCGGCCGCGGTGGGCGCGGCTTTGCCCGGCGCGCGCAGGCGCGTGCGGGGGGGCAGGAACAGCAGCAGGGTGGTCATGAGGGCTGGAAGGCGCGGCGCATTCTAGGAGGGGTGAAATGGGGCCCCCCGCCCAAGGCGCACCTTGGACGGCCCCCCGAGGGGGTGGCGATGTCCGCGGCATCGGGCCGCGAGCACATCGCCGGCGCGGGCCGGCCTGGGAGCGGCCCGGCGCTCGTCAAGCGAGGTTGATGGCTTGCCGTCTGCATCAGCGGTCGAGGATCTGGCTGATGCGCTCGCGCGCCAGCACCGCCATGGTCAGGCCCTGGCGCTCGATCAGCGAGCGTTGCTCCAACTGGCGCTCCTCCAGCCGCAGCCGGCCGGTGACGATGTAGAAGGACGACTGCACCACAGCACGGGCGGCGTCCAGTTGCACGCTGGCGGGCAGATAGGCGCTGGCGTCGCTGGTGTTCTGCAGCGGGCGGCTCTTGCGGCCTTGGACCAGGCGCTCGGCGGACGCCAGGTCCACGCCGTCGAACAGCGCGGCAATGACCTCGCGCGGTGCCGTGTTCAGGTTGACCGGCGTGGCCTTGGGCAGCAGGGTCACATAGGGCTGCAGCCGTGCGATGGTGTCGGCGCTCAGGCCCAGCCAGTTCAGCTGGTCCACCCCGGCGGGCTGCAACGGGCCGCTGTCGGTGTCGGTGGGGGCGCTGGCGCCGCTGGCGGGCGCCGGGTAGGCGGCCCGCAGGCCGGCGATGATGACGCCCGCCGTGCCGGGCGGCGCGTTGACCTGGGTGCACAGCCGCTCCAGCACGCGCTGCTCCAGCGGCGGCACCTGCTCGCCGGCCACCAGCGCGCGCAGGTTGTAGCGGCTCTGCGCGTCCTCGATGCTGCCGGACAGGAAGGCCTCGGGCCCTTCGTCGCTGGTGGCGGCGCTGCGCTCGGCGGCCAGGAAGGTGGACAGCCGCGCCTCGGCCAGCGGCACGGCCCAGGGCTCGCCCAGGTGGTCCACCGGCTTGTTGCGGTTGCCCTTGGCGTCCTCCAGCAGGATGAGGCGGGCCCAGTCCAGCGCGCCTTGCAGGATCCAGGCGCTCTGCGCGCGCGCGCGGTCGGCGGCCTCGATCTGCACGGCGCGGTATTGCTGCCAGACCATGCCGCCGGCGAGGCTGGCGATCAGCGTGACGATGATCATGGCGGTCAGCAGGGCGGCGCCGCGTTGGGATTGGCGCGCGCTCATCGGACCGTGACCTCCAGCTCGCGCGTCAGCGTGCCGCTCAGGCCACTGCTCTCGGCGAACTGCATGGCGATGCGCAGGCCCGCGGGCGGCGTGGTGTTCTTGGCCGGCGGCCCGGCCGGGTTGCCGGCGTTGTCTCCCGTGGACTGGCAGTTGCTCCAGGCATTGCCCCAGAAGCAGTAGAACTGCCAGCCGGCCACGCCGTCGAAGGCGCGCAGCGCCGGGTTGCGCTGGGCCAGTTGCTGCAGGCCGCGCTGGCGCTGGTCGGCCAGGTCTTGCACGGTGCGCTGCGGCGGACTCTCCCAGCGCCACAGGCTGTTTTCGCGCAGGCTCCAGACGACCACCTGCAGGCCCAGTGCCGCCTGCCGAGTCAGTACCAGGTTGCCGCCATCGAAGGACAGCGGCTCGACGCTGCTGTGGCTGTCCTGCACCGCGCGCAGGTCCACCTCCCATTGCGACAGCACGGTCTGCAGCCGGGCGGTCTGGGCCAGTCGCGTCTGCGCGATCTCGCGGCTCTTGACCAGCGCGTCGATGCCGCGCCAGGCCATGGCGGCCATGGTGGCCATGACGACCAGGGCGACCAGTACCTCCACCAGCGTGAAGCCGCGCGACCGGAGCATCGCCATCAGAAGCGGCCCATGATGGTGGACAGGGTCAGCATGGGCTGGCCCTGGTCGTCCGTCACGTCGGCGTCGACGCGGCGGAACAGCGGGTTGGGCGTGGGGCTGACGCGCAGCTTGCCGCCGTAGCTGCGGCCCAGCTGCTCGCAGCTGATGGGCTGCTCGCCGATGTCGGGGAACTGCTGGTTCAGGCGCAGCTCGGTCAGCAGGTTCTCGGCGCACCACTGCGCGGCGCTGACCTGGGCCAGACGCTCGGCGTTGTTGGCCAGTGCGCCGGCGGCCTTGATGCCGGCGCCCAGCGCGATGGCCGTGATGACCAGCGCGACCAGCACCTCGATGAGCGTGAAACCCCGCTGCGGCCTCATGGCGATTCGATGACGTCGAAGGCGGCCAGGCCGTCGGTGCCCAGCACCAGGCTCTGGCTGCCCAGCTGCAGCCGCAGCCGCTGCGCCGGGATGACCGGCTCGGGGCCCAGGATGAGCCCCGGATTCGCGGCCGTGGCGGTGGGTATGGTCACGGCCACCGGGTCGCCCAGCCAGCGCGTGGGCAGCTTGATGGTGCTCGGCAGGCCGGCGAAGTGGAAGTCGTCGCCCTTGTCGACGCCTTTGGGCACCCAGCGCACGGCCAGGCCCGAGGCGCGGCTCTCGGCGCGCGCGGTCTCCAGCAGCGCGGCCAGGCGCTGGGCCTCGCGCTGCAGCTGCAGTTCGGTGGGGTCGCGCAAGGCCAGGGAGATCGTCGCGCTGGTGATGGCGATCAGTGCGACGACGACCAGCAGTTCGATCAGCGTGAAGCCGGCATGCTCGCGACGCCCGCAGCGCGTGTATTGCGGGCCGAGCGCATCGCCGCCCCCGCGGGGGGGCGACCAGACTCGCTCGCGTTCAGCGACGCGAGGCTGGGCGAGGGGCATCGCTCTACTGCCAGGAGCCGATGTCGGCGTCACGACCCTCGCCGCCGGCGCGTCCGTCGGCGCCAAAGCTGTAGACATCGACCTCGCCCTTCACGCCGGGGTTGGCGAACTGATAGGGCTGGCCCCAGGGGTCGTTGGGCAGCTTTTCGAGATAGGGCTTCCAGTTCGGCGGCGGCGTGCCGGCGGTGGGCTTGCGCACCAGCGCATCCAGACCCTGCTCACCACTGGGGTAGCGCTGGTTGTCCAGCTTGTAGAGCTTGAGCGCCTGCATCAGGTTGTTGACGTCGGTGCGGGCCGCGGTGACGCGGGCATCCTCGGCCCGGTCCAGCACATTGGGCACGACCAGCGCAGCCAGCACGCCGATGATGACGAGCACGACCAGCAGTTCGATCAGCGTGAAGCCGCGGGCGATGGGGGAACGGCGCATGGCGGGGGCGTGAGGGCGCGGAAGCTGAGGTGAGCGGACCATCATAATGGGCCATGGTTGCTCGATTGATGGCGTTTTCCGTGTGGCTGCTGCTGGGGGGCTCGGTGGCCTACTGGGGGCTGCAACTGCTGGCCCGGCCGCTGCCGGTGCCGGCGTCCGTGGCGCCCGCCGACGAGGGGCGGGCGGCCCAGGTGGACCTGAGCCGGCTGCTGGGCGTCGTGGCCCAGGAGCCGACGGCCGCGCCGGAGATGGCGGTGTCGTCGCGGCTGCGGCTGCTGGGCGTCGTGGCGCCGCGCAGCGCCCGTGCGGCCGAGGCCGGTGAGGGCGTCGCGCTGATCGAGGTGGATGGCGTGCCGCGCACCGTGCGCGTGGGCGCCGTCGTGGATGGCGAGCTGCGGCTGCTGCGCGTGGATGCACGCAGCGCCAGCCTGGGCCGATGGGGCGAGGCCGTGGGCCAGGTGCTGGAGATCAGCCCGCCGGCGGCGCCGTCCACCGGCCAACTGCAGCCTGCCATGCCATCGCCCGTCATCCTGGGGGGCAACCCGCCCGGCACGGTGCCGCCGCAGCCGGCCGTCATGCCGGGGGCCGCGGGATTGCCGCTGGCCGCGTCGGCCGCCGGCCCGCAGCGGCCCGACGGCCCACCGCCCGTCCATCAGTTGCGTTAGCGCTCAGGCGCCCAGAGTCGGCACCTGAGCCGTGGCGGGCGGTCGCGCCAGGCGGGCCTCGGCGACCTCATGCAGGTCGGTCAGCAGCGCCGCCGCGGCCCGGATCATGGGCCAGGCCAGCGCTGCGCCGGTGCCGTCGGCGCTGTCCATGCCCAGTTCAAGCAGAGCGGACGCGTGGAACAGCGCCAGCGCCTCGTCCAGCCCGCGATGCACGTGGCTGCGGCAGAACACCGCGTAGTCGGTGACCGGCGCGCAAATCAGCGACGCGAGCTTGAGCGCTGCGCAGGCGGCGATGCCGTCCACGATGATGAGGCTGCGCTTGCTGGCGGCCACCAGCATGGCGCCGACCATGACGGACAGCTCATGGCCGCCGAAGGCAGCCAGCAGGTCCATGGGGTCGCGCACGTCGCGGTGGCGGGCCTGGGCGCCGTGCAGCACGTCCAGCAGGTGCACCAGTTCGTCCTGGCGCATGGTGGGGCCGGAGACGACGAAGTCGCGCACGGGCTGGTCGGCCAGACGGGACAGCACCAGCGCCGCGCATTCCGCCGAGCCCTGGCCCATGGCGGCGCAGGCCAGCACGTTGCCGGGCAGGTTGTCGGCGATCTCCATGCCCACGCGCACGCCGGCGTGGGCCTGCTCCAGACTCATCGCGTGTGCGGTGCGTGAGTTGCGCGTGCCGTGCGCGACCTTGCGCGCCAGCAGGCGGGCGTGCGGCGGCAGGTTGTCGGCCACGCCGCAGTCCACCACGGTCAGGTGAAGGCCTTGCAGCCGGGCGAACACCGACACCGGCAACTGTGCGTGCAAGGCCATCTGGACCTGGTCGCGCGTGGCGCGGCCCCACTGGGCGCCCACGCCGTCGACGACGATGCCGTGGTCGGCCGCGAACAAGCCCAGCACCGGATCGCGGAAGCGTGGCGTCAGGCTGTTTTGGACGAGACCCAGGCGCACGGCCAGGGGCTCCAGTTCACCGAGGCCGCCGGCGATGGCCGACCGGCGGTCGACGCGGTCGCGCAAGGCCTTTTCCAGCTCGGGGTTGGCGGTGGGGGAGATCAGCGACTGTTGGGCGACGGTCATGGCGCAAGCGGTGACGGATGCCCGGATTTCAACTCAACCCAGGAACAAGCGGTAGACCGGATTGGCGGTTTCATCCTCAAACGGGTAATTCAACCCTTCGAGGAACTCGCGCAGCGCACCCGCATCGCCCTTGGGCACCTGGATGCCCACCAGGATGCGGCCGTAGTCCGCCCCCTGGTTGCGGTAGTGGAAGAGGCTGATGTTCCAGTCCGGGTGCATGCTGGACAGGAACTTCATCAGCGCGCCGGGCCGCTCGGGGAATACGAAGCGGTACAAGCGCTCGTTGCGGGCCAACTCGCTGCGTCCGCCCACCATGTGGCGCACGTGCTGCTTGGCCATCTCGTTGTGCGTCAGGTCCAGCGTCTCGAAGCCTGCCTTCGTGAAGGTGCGCGCCAGCTTGGCGGCCTCGTCGGGCTTGGAGATGGCGATGCCCACGAAGACATGGGCCACGTCGGCGTCGGCGATGCGGTAGTTGAACTCGGTGACGCTGCGCGGCCCCAGCAGTTCGCAAAAGCGCTTGAAGCTGCCGCGCGCCTCGGGGATGGTGACGGCAAACAGGGCCTCGCGCTGCTCGCCGACCTCGGCGCGCTCGGCGACGAAGCGCAGGCGGTCGAAGTTCATGTTGGCGCCGCAGGTCACGGCCACCAGCGTCTGCCCCTTGGCGCCGGTCTTGGCGACGTACTGCTTGACGGCGGCCACGCCCATGGCGCCGGAGGGCTCCAGGATGGAGCGCGTGTCCTCGAACACGTCCTTGATGGCCGCGCAGACGGCGTCGGTGTCGACGACGATGAAGTCGTCCACCAGTTCGCGGGCGATGCGGAAGGTCTCTTCCCCGACCAGCTTCACGGCGGTGCCGTCGGCGAACAGGCCCACGTCGGTCAGCGTCACTCGCTTGCCGGCCTTGACCGAGCGCAGCATGGCGTCCGAGTCGGTGGTCTGCACGCCGATGATCTTGATCTCGGGGCGCAATGCCTTGACATAGGCCGCCACACCGGAGATCAGGCCGCCGCCGCCGATGGCGACGAAGATGGCATCGATGGGGCCGGGGTGCTGGCGCAGCAGCTCCATCGCGATGGTGCCCTGGCCGGCAATGACGTCGGGGTCGTCGAAGGGGTGGACGAAGGTCAGGCTTTGAGCGCGCTCAAGCTCCAGCGCGTGGCCGTAGGCGTCGGTGTAGCTCTCGCCGTGCAGCACCACCTCGCCGCCCAGCGCCTTGACCGCGTCGATCTTGACCTGGGGCGTCGTCACTGGCATCACGATGACCGCGCGGCAGCCCAGCTTGCGGGCCGACAGCGCCACGCCCTGGGCATGGTTGCCGGCCGACGCGCAGATGACGCCAGCCGCGCGCTGCTCGGCGCTCAGGTGGGCCATCTTGTTGTAGGCGCCGCGCAGCTTGAAACTGAACACGTCCTGCTCGTCCTCGCGCTTCAGCCAGACCTTGTTGCCCAGGCGCTTGGACAGCTTGGCCGCGTGCGTCAGGTCCGTCTCGCGGGCCACGTCGTAGACGCGCGCGTTCAGGATGCGCTGCAGGTAGCTGCTGCCGGGGGGCAGCATGGCGGGTACCTGGGAGGCGGTCTTGGAGGGCGCCTTGGAAGCAGGCGGGCGGCGGCGCGAGGGGGCGCTCATCGGGTCTCCACGGGGAAGTGTTGCGGCGCCGCAAGATAGGGGCGGCCCGTCA
>CBFGPX010000136.1:0-11398 GCA_965650725.1 uncultured Comamonadaceae bacterium
ATGCCGAACAGCTCGGTGCGGAACTCGGTGGGGCAGTCGTTGGCGGTGGGGATCTTGTAGGTGCTGGGCGCGTGCGTGGTCAGCAGGCCGGTCTTGGGATGCCACACCAGCTCCTCCATGGTTAGCCAGCCCATGCCCTGGATGAAGCCGCCCTCGATCTGGCCGATGTCCAGCGCCGGGTTCAGGCTGGTGCCGACGTCGTGCAGCAGGTCGGCACGCGTGATGCGGCTCTCGCCGGTCAGTGTGTCCACCAGCGCCTCGCAGACGGCGCCGCCCCAGGCGTAGTAGTAGAACGGGTGGCCTTGCAGTTTGGTCTTGTCCCAGTGCAGGCCAGGCGTGGCGTAGAAACCGTCGCTCCACAGCTGGATGCGCTTCAGATACGCCGCGGCGACCAGCTCGGTGAACGGCAGGCTCTGCCCGCCGCCGCTGACCCGCCCATCGGCGAATGCGATCAACTCCACCGCGCAGCCGAAGCGTTCGGCCGCGAACACCGCCAGCCGTGTCCTGATCTTGCGAGCCGCATCCTGCGCGGCCTTGCCGTTCAGGTCGCTGCCGGTGGACGCCGCCGTGGCCGACGTGTTGGCGACCTTGCTGGTGTCGGTGGCCGAGCAGCGCACGGCGGAGAAGGGCAGGCCCAGCTCGTGCGCGACGACCTGCGCGACCTTGGTGTTCAGCCCCTGGCCCATCTCGGTGCCGCCATGGTTCACCAGCACGGAGCCGTCGGTGTAGACATGCACCAGTGCGCCGGCCTGGTTCAGGTGGGCCACGTTGAACGAGATGCCGAACTTGACCGGCGTGAAGGCGATGCCCTTCTTCAACACGCGGCTGGACGTATTGAACGCGGCGATCTCGGCACGGCGCTCGCCGTAGCGGCTGCTGGCCAGCAGTTGGGCCGTCAGCGCCTGGGCGTGCAGCTCCTCCACCTGCTGGCCATAGGGTGTCATGTCCTGGCCGGCTGCATAGAAGTTGCGTTTGCGCACCGTGGCGCCGTCCAGCCCCAGCCGTCGCGCCACGCCGTCCAGGATCATCTCGATGGCGATGGCGCCCTGCGGGCCGCCGAAGCCGCGGAAGGCGGTATTGCTCTGCGTGTTCGTCTTCGCGCAATAGCCATGCATGGCCAGGTGGGGCAGCCAGTAGGCGTTGTCGAAGTGGCACAGCGCGCGGGCCATGACCGGAGCGGACAGGTCGGCGCTATGGCCGGCGTTGGAGATCAGGTCGATGTCAATGGCGAGGATGCGCCCCTCATCGTCAAAGCCCACGTCCCAGCGGTAGTCGAAGCCGTGGCGGCGGCCGGTGATGAGGAAGTCGTCGTCGCGGTCCACGCGCAGCTTGACCGGCTTGCCCAGCTTCAGCGCGGCGATGGACGCGACGCAGGCGAACAGCGCCGACTGCGACTCCTTGCCGCCGAAGCCGCCGCCCATGCGCCGGCACTGCACGGCCACGCGGTGCGCGTGCCAGCCCAGGCAGTGCGCGACGAGCTGCTGCATCTCGCTGGGGTGCTGCGTGGAGCAGTGCACCAGCAGGCCTTCGCCGCCTTCCTGCGGCACGGCCAGGCTGATCTGGCCCTCCAGGTAGAACTGCTCCTGGCCGCCCAGGCTCCAGGTGCCCTGCAGGCGGTGCTGCGCGGTGGCGAGGTGCTGGGCCGGCTCGCCCCGGGTGAGGTGCATGGGTGGTAGCACGTACTGGCCGACGGCATGCGCTTCGAGCGCGGTCAGGAGGGGCGGCAGCGCCTCGGCTGTGATGACCTGCTTGGCGAGCGCCGCCGCGCGCCGCGCCAGCTCGCGATTCGTCGCGATGACGGCGAACACCGGCTGGCCCACGTAGCGCAGTTCGTCGGCCGCCAGGATGGGGTCGTCATGCAGCAGCGGGCCGCAGTTGTTCTCGGCCGGGATGTCGGCGGCGCTCAGCACCGCGACGACGCCGGGCATGCGGCGGACGCGCTCCAGGTCGAGCCCCGTCAGCTTGCCGTGGGCGATGGGCGACAGGCCCAGCGCCGCATGCAGCGTGCCGGCGGGCTCGGGCAGGTCGTCGGTGTAGGGCGCGGCGCCGCTGACGTGCAGGTGGGCGGACTCGTGCGGCCGCGACGTGCCCACCACGGGCGCGGGCATCAGCAGCGCTTCGGGCTTGTTCATGCGGCCAGCCTCCCCGAACGCCAGACGGTGATCGTGCGGCGCTCCAGCGTCTCCAGCCACAGCTTGCGCAGCAGGTTCTGCGCGACCTTGAGCCGGTAGGCGTCGCTGGCGCGCATGTCGGTCAGCGGCTTGAAGTCCTGAAGCAAGGCGGTGGCCGCAGCCTCGGCGGTCGCCTCGACCCAGGGTTGGCCGACGACCGCCGCCTCGGCCGCCGCGGCGCGCCTGACGATGGCCGCCATGCCGCCGAACACGAAGCGCGCCTGCTGCACCGTGCCGTTGCGCAGCTGCAGCGCCAGCACGGCGCAGACGGCGGAGATGTCGCTGTCGTGCCGCTTGGAGATCTTGTGTGCCGAGATGGCCCAGCTCATGTCGGGCCGCGGCAGATGCAGCGCCTCGACGAACTCGCCGGGCTGCAAGTCCTTCTTCATGTAGTCCAGGTAGAAGGCCTGCAGCGGCAGGCGGCGTTGCTGCAAGCCCTTGCGCAGCACGACCTCGGTACCCAGGGCGATCAGCGCGGGCGCGCCGTCGCCGATGGGCGAGCCGTTGGCGATGTTGCCGCCCAGCGTGCCGGCATGGCGCACCGGCGGCGACGCGAAACGCCGCCACAGCTCGGCCAGCGACGGCGCCAGCGCGGCGAGCCTGGCCCAGGCGTCTTCCAGCGAGGCCGCCGCGCCTATCCACAGGCCGGGCTGGCCGTGGAAGTCCTCGTCGCGGACCTCGCGCAGCGCGTCCACGCGGCCGGTGTAGATCAGGTGCGGCAGTTCGCGGAACTGCTTGTTGACCCACAGGCCGATGTCGGTGGAGCCGGCCAGCAGCGTGGCGGCCGGGTAGGTCTCGCGCAGCAGCGCCAGTTCGGGCACGGTCTGCGGCGCGTTGAAGCAGGCGCCTGCGTGTGAATAGTCCAGCGGCTCGTCGGCCTGCAGCGCCTGCAGCGCCTGCAGCGCGGCGACGATGGGCGCGCGGTCCAGGCGGCGGGCGGGCGCGTCGAACATCGCCTCGCCGGCATCGAGGATGGGCCGGTAGCCGGTGCAGCGGCACAGGTTGCCGGCCAGCTCGTCGGCCAGCTGCTGGCGGTCGGGCCGCGTGCCGGCGGCCTGGTGGCGCTCGTAGCAGGCGGTCAGGCTCATGACGAAGCCCGGCGTGCAGAAGCCGCATTGCGAACCGTGGCAGTCCACCAGCGCCTGCTGTGCCGGGTTGAGCTGGGCGGGGCTGCCCACATCCTCCACCGTCAGCAGCGCGCGGCCGTCCAGCGTGGGCAGGAACTGCGTGCAGGCATTGACATTGCGTAGCTGCAGCTGCCCTGCTGCGTCCAGCTCGCCCTGGATGACCGTGCAGGCGCCGCAGTCGCCCTCGGCACAGCCTTCCTTGGTGCCGGTGCAGGCGGCGTGCTCGCGCAGGTATTGCAGGACCGTGGTCGTCGTGGGCAAACCGTCCACCTCGACGACCTCGCCGCGGTGGAAGAAACGGATGGGGCGGGTATTCATGCTGGCGTCGATTCTCCCGCCTTGCCTCAGAATTGCCATATGAGTTTTACTAACCAGGAAAAATCATCTGACGCGTCGCGCCGGTGGGCCTTGCGGGGCGATCTGCTGGACTTCACGGCCGCACCGGCCTGGGGCGACGTGCACGCCACGGCGGTGCGCTTCGACCGCGACCACTGGCTGCTGATCGAGGACGGCCGCATCGTCGGGCGACAGGCCGCCGAGCCGGATGAAACCTGGGTGCGCAAGGACCATGCCGGCCAGCTGGTGCTGCCGGGCTTCATCGACACGCATGTGCACTGCCCGCAGCTGGACGTCATCGCCTCCTATGGCACCGAGCTGCTGGACTGGCTGAAGCGCTACACCTTCCCGGCCGAGTGCGCGTTCGCGGACCCGGCCCGTTCCAGGCGTGGCGCCGAGGTGTTCCTGGACGCGCTGCTGGCCAGCGGCACGACCTCGGCCGTGGTGTTCCCGACGGTGCACAAGGTCTCGGCCGAGGCACTGTTTGAGGGCGCCACGACCCGCGGCATGCGGATGATCACCGGCAAGGTGCTGATGGACCGCCACGCGCCCGACGGGCTGCGCGACGACGTGGTGCAGGCCGAGCGCGACTGCGTCGACCTCATCGACCGCTTCCACGGAAAGGGCCGCAACGCCTTCGCCGTGACGGTGCGCTTTGCGCCGACCAGCACGCCCGAGCAGCTGGCCATGGCCGGTGCGCTGTGCCGCGCCGACGCCAGCCTCTACATGCAGACCCACGTGGCCGAGAACCGTGCCGAGGTCGAATGGGTGGCGCAGCTGTTCCCGGACGCGCGCAGCTACCTGGACGTCTACGACCGCGTGGGCCTGGTGCACGAACGCGCGGTGCTGGCCCACGGCATCTGGCTGGACGACACCGACCGCCGCCTGCTGGCCGAGCGCGGCGCGCAGGTGGCGCATTGCCCGTCCAGCAACCTGTTCCTGGGCAGCGGGCTGTTCGACTGGACCGGCGCCCCGTTCAACGTGAGCCTCGCGTCCGACGTCGGCGGCGGCACGTCGCTGAGCCTGCCGCGCAACATGGGGGATGCCTACAAGGTGCAGGCGCTGCGCGGCGAGCGGCTGACGGCCTGGAGCGCGCTGCATGCGGCCACGCGTGGCGCGGCCGAGGCGCTGCGCCTGGGCGACGAGATCGGCGGCCTGTCGGTGGGCCAGACGGCAGACCTCTGCGTGTGGGACTGGGCCAGGGGCCCGGTGGCCGAAGCGCGCGATGCGGTCGCCCGCGAGCTGCACGAGCGCGTGTTCGCGTGGATGACGCTCGCCGACGAGCGCAACCTGGCGGCCTGCTACGTCGCCGGCCAGCGGCGCCTCTGAACCGGCCATCCCGCGAGATTGCGGTTTCGTCGCAAGCCCCAGGCGCAGCCGGGCGGGCGTCTCTAGAGTCCGTTCAGACGCCCGAGGTGGGCGTTCAACTCTGGAGTCTCGTGATGTTCGGCTTTCTGCTGTGGTGTGTGCTGTTCGTGCTGTGCTGGCCCTTGGCCCTGCTCGCGCTGCTGCTGTGGCCGCTGGTGTGGCTGATCACGTTGCCGTTCCGTCTGCTGGGCATCGCGGTGGACGGCGTGTTCGGCCTGCTGCGCGCCATCGTCACGCTGCCGGCGCGGGTGCTGGGCGGCGGGCGCTAGGAGCCTGCGCGGGCCAGGTCTGCCGCCGCGCAGCCTCCTAGGCCGCCGTGACGGGCTTGTCGACGCCCCAGCGTCGATACAGCTCGCTCGCCTCCGCGCTGCGCAACCAGCGCTCGAAGGTCTGGTCGTAGCGCTGCGACAGTGCCTCGCCGGCGGCGCTGCGGCCGAACGCCATGTGGCCGTGCAGCACGTCCAGCGGTGGCGAGCAGCGCACGATGGCTTCTGCCAGGTTCAGCCGCTGCAGCACCGGCTGGCAGTTGCGGTCGTTGGCGGCGAACAGCTCCACGCGCCGGCGGGCCAGCATCTGCAGGCCGGACTCGACGCCCTGCACCCAGGTCAGTTGGGCCAGCGAGGTCTTCAGCCGCTCGAAACGGCTGCCGTAGGCCCAGCCGCGCACGGCGGCCACGGGTACCTGAGACAGCTCGCCGAATTCACCGCTCCAGCGTGCCTCCTCGCCGCGGCGGGCATACCAGACCATGGCGTCCGAGTAGAAGGAGCGCACGCTGAACAGCATGCGCGCCTCGCGCTCCGGCGTGCGGTAGGGGCCGATGAGGATGTCGGCCTCACCCTGTTCCAGCATCAGCTGGGCACGTGGCCAGGGCAGCCATTCGCAGCGCAGGCCGTCGCCGAACAGCTGGCCCAGCAGGTCCACCGCCAGGCCCTTGGGCGGCTGGCCCTCGCTACCCTCGAAGATGCGTGCGAACTGCGAGCCCACCGCGCGCAGCGGCGGCGCGGCACGGCCGGACTGCGCCATGGCCTGCGCGCCCATCCAGCCCAGACCCGCACTGATGCACAGACGACGTGTCGGCATGACCAGCCTCTCTCGGGGTAGGTCTCGATGATGCCGGCGTGCTCAGGTGATGTCGATGGCGTGCAGCGTGAAATCGCGGCCCTGGCGGCGGTCCTCGAAGAAGCAGCGCAGCGTCTCGCGCGTGGTCTTGAAGGCGATGTCGTCCCAGGGGATCTCGCCCTCGGCGAACAGCCGGGCCTCCAGCGACTCGGGCCCCGGGTCGAACTCCAGCGAGCGCAGCCGCGCGCGGTAGAAGAGGTGGATCTGGCCCACGCGCACGACGTTCAGCAGCGTGTACAGCGGCCCCAGCTCGACATCGGCGCCGGCCTCTTCCTGCGTCTCGCGCAGTGCCCCCTCGGCCGTGGTCTCGCCCAGCTCCATGAAGCCGGCCGGCAGCGTCCACAGCCCGTGGCGCGGCTCGATGGCGCGGCGGCACAGCAGCACACGGCCATCCTGCTCCCAGACCGGCAGCGTGCCGACGACGTTCAGCGGGTTCTGGTAGTGGATGCTGGCGCAGGCCGGGCAGACCGCGCGTTCGCGGTTGTCGTCGGCTGGAACGCGGTAGTCCACGGCGGCGCCGCAGTTCGAGCAGTGTCTGAAACGGCTGGGGAAGGGCATGTGGCCGAGTTTAGAGGCGCTAAATTTCAGCCCATGAAGCTCTACAACTACTTCCGCTCCAGCGCGTCCTGGCGCGTGCGCATCGGCCTCGCGCTGAAGGGCCTGAGCGCCGACTACGCGTCCGTCCACCTTCAGAAGAACGAGCAGTTCGCGGGCAGCTTCGCGCAGCAGCAGGCCTCGCACCTGGTGCCGGCGCTGGAGCTGGACGACGGCCGCTGGCTGAGCCAGTCGCTGGCCATTCTGGAGTACCTGGACGAGACCCACCCCGAACCGCCGCTGCTGCCGCGCGATGCGGTCGCCCGTGCCGGCGTGCGCGCCCTGGCGATGGACATCGCCTGCGACATCCACCCCATCAACAACCTGCGCGTGCTGCGCTACCTGAAGAGCGACATGGGCCATGACCAGGCCCAGATCGACGCGTGGTATCGCCACTGGGTCGCCACCGGCCTGGCCATCGTCGAACAGCGCCTGGCACGGACGGCGGGCGCCTTCTGCTTCGGCGACGCGCCGGGCCTGGCCGACTGCCTGCTGGTGCCCCAGGTCTACAACGCGCAGCGCTTCGAATGCCCGCTGGAGGCCTACCCCACGGTCATGCGCATCAACGCCGCCTGCCTGGCGCTGCCGGCGTTCGCCAACACCCGACCCGAGGCCTGCCCCGATGCCGGTTGACGCGAACTGGCTGCGCCCCCTTGCCGGCGAGTTGGGGCCGGGCATCAACGCCTTCATGACCACGCGCGGCTTCAACTGCGGTCGCAAGGCGGGCGACCTCGCGGAGGTTCAGGCCAACCGGGCCGAGGTCGCGCGGCTGCTGGGTGCGCGGCCCATCTTCCTGGACCAGGTGCACGGCGCCGACGTCGTGCGCCTGCGCTCCGACTGGCATGACGACAATGCGCCGAAGGCGGACGCGGCGGTGTCCACCGACCCGACGCTGGCCGTCGCCATCCTCGTGGCCGACTGCCTGCCGGTGCTGTTCACGGCGCCCGGCGGCGTGGCCGGCGCGCATGCCGGCTGGCGCGGGCTGGCAGCCGGTGTGCTGGAGAACACGGTGGCCGCGCTTTGTGCCGCCACGGGCTGCGAACCGCGCGAGGTGAAGGCCTGGCTGGGCGCCTGCATCGGCCGCGAGGCTTTCGAGGTCGGCCCCGAGGTGGTCGAGTCCTTCGGCCGCGAGCCGCTGGCGCGCGACCAGCCCGGCTTCCTCTACCGCCCGAACCCGCAGCCTCGCTGGCGCGCCGATCTTGGCTTGCTGGCTCGCGAACGCTTGATGTCGGTCAATGTCACTCAAATCAGCGGCGGCGGCTGGTGCACGCTGACCGATGATTCACGCTTCTTCTCGTTCCGGGGCGAGTCCCTGGGCCGGCCCCGCGGCCGCATGGCCGCCTGCATCAGCCTGCGCTGAGGCCTGCGCGGCGCGACGGCGCCGCCTGCGGCCCGGCGTGCCGAGGATGTAGAGCAGCAGGCCCAGCGGCAGGATGCCGTAGAGCATCAGCGTGATGAAGGCGCCGAACAGCGTGCCCTGAGGGCTTGTTGCTTCGGCAGCGGCCATCATCAACGCAACATAAGCCCAGGCAATGGCGATGAGATACATGGGGCTTTCACAGGCATGTCGGCGGGTGCGGTTACAACGACCGCGGTCGCCGGGATGTGGCAAGCTTATTGCAACGGTCTTCGGCAAGACCGTCCCGACGGAGAGTTCCTAGGAGATTCATGGCCACCCGCAAGAAGAACGATGCGCCGCCCACGACGGATGGGCAGGCTTTCTCGGACCTGATGCAGCAGATGGCCCACCTGCCGCAGATATCGCCAGCCACGCTGGCCGAACTGCAGACGGACTACCTGAAGCAGGCCACGGCGCTGTGGAATGCCTCGCTGGGCCAGGGGGAAGTGCCTGCCATCAGCGACCGGCGCTTCGCCGCGCCCGAGTGGAAGGCCAACCCGGCGGCTCACTTCATGACGCAGCTTTATCTGCTGAATGGCCGCACCATGCAGCAGATGGCGGCGGCCGTCGAGGCCGACGACAAGACCAAGGCGCGCATCCGCTTCGCCGTGCAGCAGTTCGTCGATGCTGCCTCGCCCAGCAACTTCCTGGCGCTCAACCCCGAAGCCCAGAAGCTGGCGCTGGACAGTCAGGGCGAGACGCTGGCGCGTGGCCTGCAGCACCTGTGGGGCGATGTGCAGCGCGGCCATGTGTCGCAGACGGACGAGAGCGCCTTTGAGGTGGGCAGGAACGTCGCCACGACGGCCGGCCACATCGTGTTCGAGAACGAGTTGTTCCAGCTCATCGAATACGCGCCGCTGACGCCCGAGGTCCACCAGCGCGCCTTCCTGCTGGTGCCGCCCTGCATCAACAAGTACTACATCCTGGACCTGCAGCCGGACAACTCGCTGATCCGCTATGCGGTGTCGCAAGGCCACCGCGTGTTTGTCGTCAGCTGGCGCAACCCGGACGAATCGGTCAAGCACCTGGGCTGGGACGACTATGTCGAGCAGGGCGTCATCCAGGCCATCCGCGTCGTGCAGGCGATCTCGGGCCAGGACAAGATCAACGCCTTGGGCTTCTGCGTGGGCGGCACCATCCTCGCCACCGCGCTGGCCGTGTTGGCCGCCCGCGGCGAGCAGGCCGCGGCCAGCGTGACGCTGCTGACCACGCTGCTGGATTTCGCCGACAACGGCGTGCTGGACATCTTCGTCGACGAGGCCAGCGTGCGCCTGCGCGAGGCCACGCTGGGGCCGGATTCACCCAAGGGCCCGCAGCTGCTGCATGGCCAGGAACTGGCGACGACCTTCAGCTTCCTGCGCCCCAACGATCTGGTGTGGAACTACGTCGTCGGCAACTACCTGAAGGGCGAGGCGCCGCCAGCCTTCGACCTGCTGTACTGGAACGGCGACTCCACCAACCTGCCCGGTCCCATGTACTGCTGGTATCTGCGCCACACCTATTTGCAGAACGAGTTGAAGCAGCCGGGCAAGTTGACCGTCTGCGGCGAGAAGCTGGATCTGGGGCTCATCGACGCGCCGGTCTACATCTACGGCTCGCGCGAGGACCACATCGTGCCCTGGACCAGCGCCTACCGCAGCACGCAGCTGCTGAAGGGCAAGAAGCGCTTCGTGCTGGGGGCGTCGGGCCACATTGCCGGCGTCATCAACCCGCCGCCCAAGCCCGGCAAGGCTCCGAAGCGCAGCCACTGGATCGCCAGGGGCGCGACGTTGCCGGCCGACGCCGAGGACTGGTTCGCCAACGCGACCGAGCACCCGGGCAGCTGGTGGCCGGACTGGTCTGCATGGCTGGCCACGCATGCCGGCGCCAGAAAGCCCGCACCCAAGACGCCGGGCAACCGCAAGTTCAAGGCGATCGAGCCCGCGCCCGGTCGCTACGTCAAAGTCAAAGCTTGATCTATTGAAGGAGACAGAGTCATGAGCAAGGAAGACATCGTCATCGTCGCCGCCGCGCGCACCGCCATCGGCAAGTTTGGCGGCACGCTCGCCAAGACGCCCGCTGCCGAGCTGGGTGCGGCCGTCATCCAGGACCTGCTGCGCCGCACCGGCCTCGCGGGCGACCAGATCAACGAGGTCATCCTCGGCCAGGTGCTGACCGCCGGCGTGGGCCAGAACCCGGCCCGCCAGGCCGTCATCAAGGCGGGCCTGCCGCAGGCCGTGCCGGCCATGACCATCAACAAGGTCTGCGGCTCGGGCCTGAAGGCCGTGATGCTGGCGGCCCAGGCCATCCGCGACGGCGACAGCGACATCGTCATCGCCGGCGGCCAGGAGAGCATGAGCCTCAGCCCGCACGTGCTGCCGGGCTCGCGCGATGGCCAGCGCATGGGCGACTGGAAGATGGTCGACACCATGATTACCGACGGCCTGTGGGACGTGTACAACCAGTACCACATGGGCATCACCGCCGAGAACGTCGCGAAGAAGTACGGCATCACGCGCGAGCAGCAGGACGCGCTGGCGCTGGGCTCGCAGCAGAAGGCCGCCGCGGCCCAGGAGGCCGGCCGCTTCAAGGACGAGATCGTGCCCTTCACGATCCCGCAGAAGAAGGGCGACCCGGTTGTGTTCGCCGCCGACGAGTTCATCAACCGCAAGTCCACCGCCGAAGCGCTGGCCGGCCTGCGCCCCGCCTTCGACAAGGCCGGCAGCGTGACCGCCGGCAATGCCTCGGGCCTGAACGACGGCGCGGCCGGCGTGGTGGTCATGACGGCCGCGAAGGCCGCCGCGCTGGGCCTGACGCCGCTGGCGCGCATCGCGTCCTACGCGTCCGCCGGCCTGGACCCCGCCTACATGGGCATGGGCCCCGTGCCCGCCGCCAAGCGCGCGCTGGAGCGTGCCGGCTGGAAGCCCGCCGACCTGGACCTGCTGGAGATCAACGAGGCCTTCGCGGCCCAGGCCTGTGCCGTGCACAACGAGATGGGCTGGGATACGAGCAAGGTCAACGTCAACGGCGGCGCCATCGCGCTGGGCCACCCCATCGGCGCCAGCGGCTGCCGCGTGCTGGTCACGCTGCTGCACGAGATGGTCAAGCGCGACGCCAAGAAGGGCATCGCCTCCTTGTGCATCGGCGGCGGCATGGGCGTGGCGCTCACCGTCGAACGTTGAACCCCCAATCACATCACCCCAACAGGAGACATCAATGAGCCAAAAGATTGCCTACGTGACCGGCGGCATGGGCGGCATCGGAACCGCCATCTGCCAGCGCCTGGCCAAGGCCGGCTTCAAGGT
>CBFGPX010000137.1:0-11331 GCA_965650725.1 uncultured Comamonadaceae bacterium
AGCGTGAATCGCCCAAGGCCTATTTCAAGGGCCTGAACCTGCTGCTGAACGAGCAACAGGACAAGGCCATCGATGCCTTCATCGAGGCCGTCCAAAACGATCCCGACACCTCCGAGCTGCACTTTGCGCTGGGCAGCCTGTTCCGCCGCCGCGGCGAGACCGAGCGTGCCGTGCGCGTGCATGAGCACCTGCTGCGCCGCGGCGACCTGGCGCAGACCGACCGTGACCGCGCCCAGCACGAGCTGGCACAAGACTTCTTCAAGGCCGGCCTGTTCGACCGCGCCGAGGCCGCCTATGCGGAGCTGCGCGGCACGGCCTTCGAGCGCGAGGCACGCCTGGCGCTGCTGTCGCTGTACGAGCGCTCGCGCGACTGGGCCAAGGCCGCCGACGTGGC
Organism: uncultured Comamonadaceae bacterium; assembly: GCA_965650725.1. GTDB lineage: Bacteria > Pseudomonadota > Gammaproteobacteria > Burkholderiales > Burkholderiaceae_C > Pelomonas. The sequence goes on from CBFGPX010000137.1 coordinate 395, forward strand.
CGCCGAGCTGGAAGCCGCGGGCACTGGCTCCTTCTCCGGCCGCATCGCGCACTACCTGTGCGAGCAGGCTCTGGTGGCCCAGGCGCAAGGCCATGCGGACCTGGCGCCCGCGCTGCTGGAGCAGGCCCAGCGCCGCGCCCCCGAAGCGGCCCGTGCCTACGTGCTGCAAGGCCAGTTGCTGCTGAAGGCCGGCCAGCCGGAGGCCGCGCTGGCCGCGTTCACCCGGCTGCTGTCGGCCAACCCGCCGGCCTTCAACCTCGTGGCCGCCGACTGCGCCGCCGCGGCCAAGGCGCTAGGCCGGCCCGAGCGCGCCGTCGCGCTGCTGACCGAGCAGTACCAGCGCGCGCCCAGCATGCATCTGCTGCGCGCACTGGCCTCGCTGCAACCCGAGCCGCAGCGCGAGCGACTGGCCGCACACCTGCGCGAGCAGCCCGCGCTGTCCGCCGCCACCGAGCTGCTGAAACTCAATATCGCCGCGCTCCCCGCTGAAGAAGCAGGCCCCATGGTCAAGGCCTTGGAGACCGCCACCAAGCCGCTGCTGCGCTACCGCTGCGCAGCCTGCGGCTTCGAGGCGGCACACTATTTCTGGCAGTGTCCGGGGTGCCTGAACTGGGACACCTACCCACCCCGTCACGTGGAAGAGCTCTGACCGTGCGCCACATCATCTGCATGAAATGGGGCACCAAGTACGGCCCCGAATACGTCAACCGCCTGTACGCCATGGTGCGTCGGCACCTGCAGGGCGATTTCAACTTCGTCTGCCTGACGGACCGCACCGAAGGTATCCGTGCCGAGGTGAAGTGCTTCCCCATCCCCGAGCTGACCTTGCCCAACGGCGAACCCGAGCGCGGCTGGAAGAAGCTGACCACCTTCAGCCCGGTGCTCGTCAACGACTACGGCCTCAGGGGCACCGCACTGTTCCTGGACCTGGACGTCGTCATCGTCGACGACATCACGCCCTTCTTCGAGGTGCCGGGCGAGTTCCTCGTCATCCATGACTGGAAGCGGCCCTGGCGCATCACCGGCAACTCGTCGGTCTACCGCTGGCAGCTGGGCGCCCACCAGGACGTGCTGACCGAGTTCGTCACCGACCAGGCCAAGGCCAAGGCCGAGTTCCGCAACGAGCAGGCCTTCCTGTCGGCCGTGCTGCATCGGCAGGGCCAGCTGCAGTACTGGGACGCCGCCTGGTGCGCCAGCTACAAATACCACTGCATCCCGGCCTGGCCGACGAGCTACTGGCGCGACCCCTTCGTCCCGGATGGCGCGCGCATCCTGATCTTCCATGGCGTCATGAACCCACCCGACGCGCTGGCCGGACGCAGCAACGGCAACTGGCGCCATGCGCGGCCGGCGCGCTGGATCGCGGACCACTGGCGCGAATGAACCTCGTCGTCCTGGCCGTGATGGCCCTCCTTGCCGGCCTGCTGCTGCGTGAGCTGGTCACCTTGCTGCGCGCCAGGGTGCCCACGCAGACCCGCGCCGTCATGGTCGGCGACAAGGCCACTGCCTGTGCCGACGAGATCCCCAAGATCATTTGGGCCTACTGGCAGACCGCACCGGCACCGGCCTTCATCCAGGCCTGCCTCGACAACTGGCGCCGTTTCGCGCCCGACCATCAGCTGCGCCTGCTGGACCGCAACACGGTGGCCGACTGGCTGCCCGCGCTGCGCGCCGACTTCGACGAACTGCCCCCCTACCGCCAGGCCGACTGGCTGCGCATCCAGCTGCTGGCGCGGCACGGCGGCGTGTGGATGGACGCCTCCATGCTGCTGAGCCGCGACCTGGGCTGGCTGCACGAGAGCCGCAGGCGCGCCCACGCGGACTACGTCGGCTTCTACATCGACCGCTACACCACCCGCCCCGACCTGCCCGTCATCGAGAACTGGTTGATGGCATCCGTGCCCGGTGGCCGCTTCGCGACGGCGCTGGCGACCGCCTTCGACCGCGCGCTGGACGAAGGCGCCGACCGCCTGCTGCAGCGCCTGCAGGCCGACGGCCGCCACGCGCGCGTGGTGCAAGGCCTGCCAGAAGACTTCCAGCGCTACCTGCTGATGCACGTGGCCGCCAGCGAGCTGCTGGACCGCGAGCCGCAGTCGGCCCGCCTGCTGCTGCTGCGAGCCGAGGACGGCCCGCTGGCCTGGCATGCCGGCGTGGGCTGGCGCAAGCGCCACCTCTACGCCCGCCTGGCCCTGGTGCCCTGCCCGCGCGTGATGCCCGCCGTGCTGAAGCTGCGCGGCGGCGACCGCGCCGTGGTCGAACGCAACTGGCGGCGCGGCCTGGTGTCGCCCTTCAGCGCCCTGCGCCACCTGCTCGACGGCAAGCTGTGAGCCCGACACCCTGGCTCAGCCTGCTGTTCCCGATGTACCGGGTGGAGCCCTGGCTGCGCGCCTGCATCGCCTCGCTGCAGCCCCAGCTCGACGACGGCGTGGAACTGGTTTTCGTCGACGACGCCTCGCCCGACGGCAGCGCAGCCCTGGTGGAGCAATTGCTGCCCCAGGCCCGCGTGATCCGCCAGCCCGAGAACCGCGGCGTCAGCGTCGCACGCAACCGCCTGCTGGACGAGGCGCGCGGCGACTACCTGTGGTTCATCGACCCCGACGACCTCATCGAGCCGGGCGTCATCCCGCGGCTCAAGGCCTTGATCGCCCGGCACCGACCGGACCTCGTCACCTGCGACTTCCGCGTCTTCGACGATGGCCCGTCCACGGCATCCATCAAGCCGCGCCACCAGCACATCGCCAGCTTCGACGGGCCTGCCGGCATCGTCACGGACGACGTGAACCTGCGGCTGCGCGGCCTGTTCGTGCACGGCCAGTTCCACCCGTGGAGCAAGGTCGTGCGCCGCGCCTGCTGGCCGGCGGGCCTGCGCTTCGCCGCCGGCCGCGTCTACGAAGACCTGGCGCTGTACCCGCGGCTGGTGCTGCACACGCCGCAGCACCTGCATGTCGCCGAGGTCTGGGTGGCTTACCGCCAGCGCAGCGGCAGCCTGATGTCGGCACTGTGCTCGCAGCGGCTGGACGATTGGACCGCCGCGCTGGACGGCCTGGCCGCCGAGCTTCCGCCGCTGGATGACGACACCCGCTTCGAGATCGCCCACTTCTGCGCCCGCACGCTGCTGCGCGCCCGGCGCCGCCGGCGGCAACTGGGCGGCAATGCGCTGCTCGGCCTGGCCGCAGATGCCGCGCGCTTCGAGCGCAGCTCACCGCTGACGCGGCAGCAGTTGCTGGCCGCCTATGTGCGCCGAGGCCGCTGGCTGCGCGGCCTGCAGTGGTGGCTGAATCTTCAGCGCGCGCCGCAGGCGCGGTAGAAGGCTTCGATCTCGGCCACGCGGGCCGGCAGCGAATAAGGCGCCAGCGCATGTGCCCGGCGCGCCGGCCGCCGCGCATGCAGGCGCGTCAGCGCCTGGGCCAGCGCGGCCACGTCGCCGCAGGGCAGCAGCGGCTCGAAGCCGGCCTGCAGATGGGTCGCGCCCTCGGTGGCCGTGGCCAGGATGGGCAGGCCGGCATGCATGGCCTCCAGGAAGACCAGCCCGAAGGGCTCGCTGCGCGCCGCGCTGACGAACAGGTCGAAGGCCGCCAGGCAGTTGGCCGGTTCGTTCGTGAAGCCGGGCATGAGCACCCGCTCGCCGGCCTGCGAGCGCACCGCCTGCCAGTCCGGCCCCTGCCCCACCAGCACCAGCCGCGCGCCGGGCAGCGCCGCGCGCTCGAAGGCCTGCACCAGCAGGTCCCAGCCCTTGCTGTGCTCGCCGCGGCCCAGCGTGCCCACCAGCCAGTCCTCGGGCGCCACGCCCCAGGCCGCGCGCAGGCGCTCGCGCGCGCCGGGCTCGGCCGGTGTCGGCTGGCTCCAGTTGTTGATCTGCGCCACGCGGCCGCCAAAACCGGCCGGCACCTGCGCCAGCTGCTGCGGCGTGATCGCGATGAGGCCGTCCAGGTGGCCATGCTGGCGCGGCTTGTAGGCGATGTGCAGCGTCGCGACGCGCACCGCCGGCGCGGCCACGCCGGCCAGCGCCTTGCAGGCGAAGCTGAGGTGGGCGTGGCAGACGTCGGGCCGCCAGTCGCGCGCCCAGCGCGCCACGCGCATGGCGGGCAGCAGGCGCGGGCAGGCCAGGCGGTGTTGCTGCACGCGGGGGTCCAGCCGCCGCGCCCAGGCGTCGGGGCGGTCCTCGGCGGCGGCGTTCGCCAGCACGAAGCAGACCTCGTGCTGGCCGCTCTGCGCATTGGCCAGTTCGATGGCATAGCGCTCGCTGCCGGCGAAGCGCTTGGTGAAGAGGAGATGGGCGATGCGCATGAAGGGCCGCCATTGAAACACGGACGACAATCGCGTCCCATGTCTGCCGACGCCAACGCCTCCATCGCCCGCCGACTGGGTCAGTATGTCTACCCCTACCGCTGGGGGGCGCTGTGCACCATCCTGGCCTATCTGTGCCTGGCCGGCACCGAATGGCTGCTGCCCCAGCTGATCAGCTACGCCTTCGACGCCGAGGGCTTCACCAAGGACGCCTACCCGCTGTGGATGGTGCCCGTGGTGCTGATCGGGCTGTACATCGTGCGCGGCATTTCGAGCTTCGCCGGGCAGTACCTGTTCCACTGGACGCAGACCCGCAGCGTGCTGGACTTCCGCACCGCGCTGGTCAACGCGCTGCTGCGCCTGGATGCCCAGGTCTACACCCGCATGCAGCCCGGCACGGCGGTCACCAAGGTCGTCAACGACCCGCAACAGATCCTGCAGCTGACCGGCGACGTGGGCATCGCGCTGCTGCGCGACGGCCTGGCCGCCATCGGCTTCGTCGTCTACCTGTTCTACCTGAACTGGCAGCTCACGCTGATGGCCCTCATCGTGACGCCGGTGATGGCGGTGGTGATGAAGCAGGTCAACCGGCGCATCCGGCAGATGTCCTCGCGCTCCTACGACTCGCAGCTGGTGCTGGTCAACAAGGTGGACGACATCACGCGCGCCTGGCGCGTCGTGCGCCAGTTCGGCGCGGCGGACTACGAGCGCGGGCGCTTCACGGACGCGGCGCAGGAGGTGCGGCGCTACAACCTCAAGACCGCCGCCGCCAGCGCGCTGGCGCAGCCGATCTCGCAACTGGTGGCCAGCGTGGGCCTGTCGCTGATCGTCTGCCTGGCGCTGTGGCAGGCCCGCAGCGAAGGCACGGGCGTGCAGGACTTCGTCAAGTACGTGGCCGCGTTGCTGCTGCTGCTGTCCAAGCTGCGCCACCTGTCGGACCTGGCCTCGCCGCTGACGCGCGCCAGCGTCATCGCCAAGGGCTGTTTCGAGCTGATGGACGCGCCCAAGGAGGTCGACACCGGCACGCGGGAGTTACCCGGCCCGGCCCATGGCGACATCGAAATGGACGACGTGCGCCTGACCTACCCCGGCGCGGGGCAGCCCGCGCTGGACGGCCTGAGCCTGCGCTTCGCGGCCGGCAGAACCACCGCGCTGGTGGGCGCCTCGGGCGCCGGCAAGAGTTCCATCATCCACCTGCTGCTGGGCTTCGGCCGGCCGGACTCGGGCCACATCCGGCTGGACGGCGCCGACATCGACGCGCTGACGCGGCTGAGCCTGCGCCGCCAGTTTGCGGTCGTGTCGCAGGACATCGTGCTGTTCGACGACTCCGTCGCCGCCAACATCGCCTACGCCCAGCCGCGCGACGACGCCAGGCTGGAGCAGGTGCTGCGCGCCGCCCACCTGTGGGACTTCGTGCAGACGCTGCCCGAAGGCATCGAGACCGTCGTGGGTGCCAACGGCAGCAAGCTGTCCGGCGGCCAGCGCCAGCGCCTGGCCATCGCCCGCGCGCTGTACAAGGACGCACCCATCTGGATCTTCGACGAGGCCACCTCGGCGTTGGACACCGAGAGCGAGCGCGCCGTGCAGCAGGCCCTCGGCACCTGGCGCGGACGCAAGACGCTGATCGTCATCGCCCACCGGCTGTCCACCATCCGCGACGCCGACGCCATCCACGTGCTGGGCGCCGGCCGGCTGGTGGAGACCGGCACGCATGCCGAGCTGATCGCACGCGACGGCGCCTACGCGGCCATGGTGCGGGCCCAGGCCGGCGAGGTCTGATGCAACGACGCGGCCTGCTGCTGTGGGCCGCGCTGCCGGTGCGGGCGCAGGCGGCGGACGTCGAGGTCAACACCGCCACCCGGGCGGCGCTGGAGTCGCTGCCCGGACTCGGGCCGGCGCTGGTGCAGCGGCTGCTGGACGGGCGGCCGTTCAAGGACTGGGCCGACCTGATGCGACGGGTGCCTGGGGTGAAGGCCGCGACGGCGCGCAAGCTGTCCGCCGCGGGGCTGAGGGTGGCGGGCGCTGAATTTTCACCACGCGCAGAGCCAGTCCGCCGCGGCTAACGCATCGATACTGCGCACCCCGCCCCTTGCGCCGCGCGCCTGCCCCATGCTCCGCACCCTGCTCGCACTGACCGCCCTGCTGCCGGCCGCCGCCCTGGCCAAGCCCGACCCGACGCCGCTGCGCGCCGGCATCCTGATCGGCGTCGGCGACCGCATCGCCATCGTGCAGCAGGATGTCCAGGTGGGCTCGCACCTGAACCGAAACGTGCAGCAGTCGATGCGGATCGGGCCCGAGGTGTTCCAGCACGACGCCGTGCTGACGACCGCCCAGGCGCTGGGCACGGCACTGCCGGGCGTGAAGCCGGTCGAAATGCCGGTGCGGCCCGATGTGCAGACCCAGCCCTGGCGCGTCGACGGCGAGCGGCTGATCGTGGAGCCGGTGCTGGCTGGCGCGCTGGAGCGCGCCAAGGTGGGCATGCTGGTGCTGGTGGAGCCGCTGTCGGCCCCGGCCGAACTGAAGCTGGCCGACCTCACCATGGGCCATGGCCGGTTGGAGGGCCTGGGCTTCTACGTGGACAACGAGACGCCCGTGCGCCGCATCGACACCGGCGACCAGGCCATCGGCTTTCTGGGGCTGTACGCCTATTTCCGGACCCTGGTGGTGGAGATCCCCTCCATGAAGCTGCTGTGCCAGCGCCGCTCGACGGACAGCCAGACCTACCTCGCCGACCGCAAATCGCCCGGCACCCATCCCTGGCAGGCGCTCAGCCTGGAGCGCAAGATCGAAGACCTGCGCGGCATCGTGCGGCGCGAGCTGGATGCGTCGCTGAAGCACTGCCTGGGCGCCGGTCTGGCCCCCGCGGCCGCTACCGGCCCATCCGGCTCCTGATGACGCCCATCAGCGGGCCGTCCAGCGGCACCGCCGCGCCCCTGTGCTGCTCGCGCAGGTGGTACACCTGCCCCGCCGGGAAGGCCGGCGGGATCTCGTAGTCCATGCCTTCCCACACGTCCTCGCGGAAGCTGTAGAAGGCCCAGTGCGCACCATGGCCGTTCAGCGTGTCCATCACGTCGGCCAGATAGGTGCCGCAGTCGACCCACACGCGCACGCAGCCGAACTCGCCGGCCACCATGCGATTCGCGGGCACCCCGTGCGCCCGGGCCCAGTCGAACGGCACGGCCAGGAATTCCTGCAGGGCGGCCTTGTCGAAGCTGCGTGTCTTGCCGCCCCAGCTGACCTTCTCCCCGGGATAGCGCAGCTGCGGCCGGCGCTTGATCTGCGGCGCACTGGTGAGCTTCCAGGGCTCGTACATGTGAAAGGCGTAGAGCAGCTTGTCGTCCTTCAGCGGCGTCCAGTAGCTGAAGCTCCAGGCGTGGGCGAACCAGCCACCGTCCAGCATGACAGGCGTGCCCGCATCCACGGTGCGGATGGCGGCAATGACGTGCTCGTAGAAGGCCGGCAGGTCGTGCGTCGTGCCCTTGTGCTTCTCGTACCAGGCCCGGCGCACCTCGGGCGCCGCCTGCTCGTCCAGCCCCAGGCCCTTCTCGGGCGTCGGCTCGTTGAGCAGGTTGTAGCCGGCCAGCGCCGGATGGTGCTTCACGGCCGCGGCCAGGTCGCGCCAGAAGGCGGCGGACTGGTCCCAGTAGCGGCGGTCGCGCCATAGCCGGTCGTCGGGCTGGTCGCCGTTGTGCTGCACCCAGCGGTTGCCGGGCAGCGACAAGGGGACCAACACCACCTTCACGTCCGCGGCCTGCGCCGCATCGAGGACGGTGCGCAGTTGCGCCAGATCTGCCGCGGGCATGCCGCGGTAGTCATCCGCGCTGCCGATCAGGAAATCGCGGCCCTCGCCCTTCCACTTGGAGAAGGTCAGCCGCGTCCAGGTGGCGCCGGTGGCGCGCAGCGCACGGAACCAGGCCGCGTCGGGCGGCTTGCCGTTGAAGCTGTTGCCGCCATGGCGCGGCGTGTCCCAGAAGCCGATGTCCGCCGCCTGCGCGGGCGCGGCCATGACACAGGCGGCCAGCCACAGCAGGCGGGCCAGCCGGCTCATGGCGCCGCACTCGCCGCCGCAAAGCCGGCGGAGCGGCTGCGCCGCAGCGACGCCGGGTCGATCTGCGGTGCCCGCGTGGGCCAGCCGAAGAAGCGCTGCACCTCGGCCCGCTTGGCCAGCGTATCGCTCAGCCCCAGGTTGATCAGCTCGTTGACGAAGCTGGGCTCGAACAACAGGTAGCTGATCAGCGCCGAGCCGCTGGTGCTCTGCCCCTTGCCGCTGACGCCAAAGGCCCGCAGCATGGCGCGCACGGACTTGGGCAGACTGGCCTGGTGCTCACCGGCCAGGTCATCCAGGCGCCGGCTGGGGGCGATGACCAGCAGCTCGATGGGCCGCAGCGCCGTCGCGGCCCTGGTCTCGCGCGGCAGCAGCGCCAGCGTGCGGTTGATGCGGCGCAGCCGTTCCACGTCCACCGCCAGCGCATCCAGGAAGATGTTGGACAGCGCGTGGCCGGCGATCTGCGCCATGCTGGGGTGGGCCTCGTCGGCGCCGGCGCGCCGGCCCTCCGGCTCCTTCATGCGGCCGGCGCCGATGACCAGCACGCGCTCGGCGCCCAGGTGCACGGCCGGTGAGATGGGCGCGCTCTGGCGCATGGAACCGTCGCCAAACCATTCCGGAATGCCTTCCAGCTCCAAGGGCTCGGCCGGGAAGATGAAGGGAATGGCCGACGAAGCCATCAGGTGGGCCAGCGTCAGCCGCGCCTGAACGGCCATGCGCTGCTCGCGCAGCCAGGGCACGATGTGGTGGTGGGTCTGGAAGAAGGTGACGTGCTGGCCCGAGGTGTAGCTGGAGCCGGTCAGCGCCAGCGCACGCAGGTGGCCGCCATCCAGCATGGTCTCGATGCGGCCCATGTCGAGGTAGCGGCTCAGCAACTCGCGCAGCGGCGTGTTGTCCAGCAGGCTGCGCGGGCGGCTGCGCGTCCAGCGCGCGATGGCCCAGCCCAGGCTCAGCATGCTCAGCCAGCGCGCACCGCTCTTCACGGCCTCGAAGGCGTCGGCGCGGTAGATGTTCTCGACGTGCAGGCCCTGCCACAGGTGCACCAGGCCGTCGACGGCGGCGTCGAAGTCATCGGCATGGCAGGCCAGCGTGGACGCATTGATGGCGCCGGCCGATGTGCCGCTGATGATGGGAAACGGGTTGGCCTGCGTCGCGCCGGCATCGCGGCGCAGCTGCGCGATGGCCGCCAGCACGCCCACCTGGTAGGCCGCGCGTGCGCCGCCGCCGGTCAGGATCAGGCCCGTGACCGGCTGCGGGCGGAGTAGCCCCTGGACCGACTTGGGCAGGGGCTGGGGCACGGCGTGCAGCATCGGCGAAATCATCGCCGAAGGTGAGCGATGTCAAGCTTCGTAAATGACCTCAGCCGCCGTGCCGAATTTGGCGAGCGCCTCGTCGGCGGGCCAGAAGCGGCTGGCCTCGCCCAGTTCGACCAGCCAGCTGGCGCCCACGCGGCCGGCTTCGGGTTCGGCCTTCATGGCGACGCGCACCGGCAGGCCTTGCCGGCGGGTGCCACCCTCCTCGGTCGAGACCTCGCGCGGCGGGAAGCGCTGCACCAGCTCGTGGACGAGGCCGGCCGCGCCCGCGTTGGCCAGCAGCAGGTGGCGGCCGAAGCGCGCCCGCGCCGCCGGCAGGCTCCACACCGCCTGCACGTTCATGCGCAGGCCGCCGGAGAAGCGGTCGTTCTGCACCTTGCCGGTGGCGATGATGAGCTCGTCCTCGGCCAGCAACTCCTTGTTGGCGTTCAGCAGCTCCTCGTTGGCCACGGCCTCGATGGCATCGCTCTTGTCGTCGATCTTGAAGATGGCGACGCGGCCACGCTGGCCGTTGATGACGCGCATGCCGCTGACGATGCCGGCCACGGTCGTCGGCTCGCGACTGTCCACCAGATCGGCGATCTGGCGCTTGACGATGCGGCGCACCTCGGCACCGCTCTGGTCGAACAAATGGCCCGACAGGTAGAAGCCGATGGCCGTCTTCTCCAGCGACAGGCGCTCCTTGATGCTCCAGGGCGGTGCGTCGACGAGGTCGGGCTCGGCGGTGCTGGACGCGTGCGAGTCGCCGAAGTCGAACAGGCCGCCCTGGTCGGCGTTGGCCTCGGTCGTCTCGGCATGCGTGTAGCCGCGGGCGACGCTGGCCAGCAGCTTGGAGCGCTCGGGGTTGATCGCGTCGAACGCACCGGCCTTGACGAGCGCCTCCACCACGCGCTTGTTGACGGCCTTGCGGTCCACGCGCAGGCAGAAGTCGTAGAAGCTCAGGAAAGGCCCGCCGGCCTCGCGCGCGGCGATGATGGCCTCGATGGCGCCACGGCCCGTGCCCTTGACAGCACCCAGGCCATAGTTCACCAAGCGGTTGGACAGCGGCTCGAAGCGGTACTGACCCTTGTTGACGCAGGGCGGCTGGAAGTCGATGCCGAAGATCTTGGCGTCGTTGAGCAACACCTTGAGCTTGTCGGTGTCGTCCATTTCTATGGTCATGTTCGCGGCGTAGAACTCGGCCGTGAAATGAGCCTTCAGCCAGGCCGTGTGGTACGACAGCAAGGCGTAGGCGGCGGCGTGCGACTTGTTGAAGCCGTAGCCCGCGAACTTCTCCATCAGGTCGAAGACCT
>CBFGPX010000138.1:0-11246 GCA_965650725.1 uncultured Comamonadaceae bacterium
CTGCTCGTGCAGCACCTTGTTGTGCTTGAGGTTGTGCAGCAGCGCATTGGGCGTGGAGCCCTTCTCGGCCGACAGGAACACGGCCGTGCCGGACACGCGCGTGGGCGGGTTGATGAACACGGCCTCCAGGAAGGCGGTCAGCTCGATGGCGTCCTCGCGCAGCTTGGCCGACAGCAGCCGGCGGCCCTGCTTCCAGGTCAGCATCAGCGTGAACACGCAGACGCCGATCAGCAGCGGGAACCAGCCGCCGTGCAGCAGCTTCAGCAGGTTGGACGCGAGGAAGGTCACGTCGATGACGAAGAAGATGCCGGTGGCGGCGACGCACAGCGCCAGCGGGTACTTCCAGCCGTGGCGGATGACGAAGAAGGTCATCACCGTGGTGATGGTCATGTCGATGGTGACGGCCACGCCGTAGGCGCCGGCCAGCTTGCTGGACGAGCCGAAGAACGCCACCGCCAGCACCACCAGCGCGAACAGGCTCCAGTTGATGAAGGGCACGTAGATCTGGCCGGTGTCGCGCACGCTGGTGTGCAGGATGCGCAGCCGCGGCATGATGCCCAGCTGGATGGCCTGCTTGGTGACGGAGAAGGCGGCCGTGATCAGCGCCTGCGACGCGACCGTGGCGGCCGCGGTGGCGAGCAGGAACAGCGGGATCTCGGCCCAGTCCGGCGCCAGCAGGTAGAACGGGTTCTTGATGGCGGTGGGGTCATCCAGCAGCATGGCGCCCTGGCCGAAGTAGTTGATGACCAGCGCCGGCATGACGATGCCGTACCAGGCGATGCGGATGGGCTTCTTGCCGAAGTGGCCCAGGTCGGCGTACAGCGCCTCGCCGCCGGTGACCACCAGCACAACGGCACCCAGGGCGACGAAGGCCACCCACTTGTATTCCAGGCAGAAGTTCAGCGCATAGACCGGGTTGACGGCCGCCAGCACGCGCGGGTTGTCCAGCACATGGGGCAGGCCCAGCGCGGCGAGGCTGAGGAACCACAGCAGCATCACCGGCCCGAAGGCCTTGCCGATGCCGCCAGTGCCGAAGCGCTGCACGGCGAACAGGCCGGCCAGCACCAGCAGCGTCAGCGGCAGCACGGCGTCGTGGTACTGCGGCGCATAGACCTCGATGCCCTCCATCGCGCCCAGCACGGTCATGGCCGGCGTGATGACGGCGTCGCCGAAGAAGATGGCCGTGCCGAACAGGCCGATCAACAGCAGGCCGCGACGCAGCCGGGGCTTGTCGTTCACCGCGTTGGTGGCCAGCGCCAGCATGGCGATGAGGCCGCCCTCGCCGTTGTTGTCGGCGCGCAGGATCAGCAGCACGTACTTGATGGAGACGACCACCGTCATCGTCCAGAACAGCAGCGACAGCACGCCCAGGATGTTGTCCGGCGTCGTGGCGACGTGGCCACCGTGGAAGACCTCTTTCAGCGCATACAGCGGGCTGGTGCCGATGTCGCCGTAGACGACGCCGAGTGCGCCGAGGGTCAGACCCGCCATCGCCGTGGGGCTGCGGGCCGCTTGAGAAGAACTCACAAGGTGAGGCCACCGGCTTGGGGTGGCGTTTGTTCGAAAGTGGGCATTCTGCGCCCGGTTTTGGGTTCTTGTGCAGCGCAACAAACCCGCAAGACAGAGGCTTGACGCCCCTGGAACCTAGGCGTAGTGCCGGCTCAGGCGGCTTCCTCGGCCTCGGACTGCGGGTCGGTCGCTTCCAGCTCGTAGCTGGCCGCCAGCATGGCCAGCCGGCCGATGACGCCGTACATGTAGAAGCGGTTGGGCGCGCTGACGCCCGGCTTCTCGCCCGGGCGCGGCAGCTGCAGCGACTCGGCGAAGGCCAGCGGCACATAGCTGGCGCCGGGGGCGTTGAGGTTCTCGTCGATGCCGCGGTTGGCGTGCACGCGGTAGTAACCGCCCACCACGTAGCGGTCCATCATGTAGACCACCGGCTCGGCGACGGCCTCGTGCACGCGCTCGTGCGTGGGCACGCCCTCCTGCACGATGACCTGCTGGCCCAGGTTCTCGGGCAGCGTGGAAGCCAGCTTCTCGATGTCCTTGGCGTCGCGCACGGTCATCACGCCGCGGCCGTAGCTGCCCACGTCGCTCTTGACGATGACGAAGGGCTTCTCGTTGATGCCGTATTCCTTGTACTTGCGGCGCACCTTGGTCAGCTGGGCGTCGGCGGCGGTCTGCAGCGCCTCCAGGCCCTTGGCGCCGTGCAGGTCCACGCTGGTGGACATGGGCGTGATCAGCCAGGGGTCCATGCCCAGCAGCTTGCCGAAGCGCTTGGCCACTTCCTCGTAGGCGCGGAAGTGCTGGCTCTTGCGCCGCACGCTCCAGCCCGCGTGCAGCGGCGGCAGCAGGTATTGCTCGTGCAGGCCCATCAGCTGCGGCGGCGTGCCGGTGGCGAGGTCGCTGTTGAGCAGGATGGTGCAGGGGTCGAAGCCCTTCAGCGTCAGCCGCCCGCGCTTGCGCACCAGCGGCTCGATGAGCAGGTTGCCGCCATTGGCCAGGCGCAGCTCCTCGGGCTCGGTCTGGGCCGGGTCCAGCGCGCCCAGGCGCACGTTCAGGCCGGCCTGCGTGAAGATGCGCACCAGCGTGGCGAGGTGGTCCAGGTAGAAGCTGCAGCGCACGCCCGGCTCGGGGATGAGCAGCAGGTTGCGCGCCTCGGGGCAGATCTTCTCGATGGCCGCCATGGCCGCCTGCACGGCCTGGGGCAGCATGGCGTCGGTCAGGTGGTTGAAGCCGCTGGGGAACAGATTGGTGTCCACCGGCGCCAGCTTGAAGCCGGCGTTGCGCAGGTCCACCGACGCGTAGAACGTGGGCGTGTGCTCCATCCACTCCAGCCGGAACCAGCGCTCGGTGGCCGGCATGGATTCCAGGATGCGGGCCTCCAGCTCGTTGATGGGGCCGTTCAGGGCGGTGATGAGATGCGGAACCATGGCCGAATGATGTCAGATGGGGCGGTCGGGCCACTTGGGGGCGGCCGGGCGGATCACAAGACGCCGTCGCCGCAGCAGGTGCGCCCGCGCCCGGCGTGCTTGGCGCGGTAGAGCTGGTCGTCGGCGCGAGCGATGGCTGCCGCCAGCGATTCGCCCGGCTGCACCCGCACCGCGCCAGCACTGAAATCCACCTCGAAGCCCAGGCTGGCCTCGCAGCGGCGCCGCAGCGTCTGGTGCAGGCGCGAGTCCAGCCGGCCGAAGGCGGCGGGGTCGGCGTGGCGCAGCAGCAGGCAGAACTCCTCGCCGCCGTAGCGGCCCACCAGGTCGCTGGCACGCAGCTCGCCGCGCAGCACCTCGCCGGCCAGCTTCAGCACCTCGTCGCCCACCGGGTGGCCGCGCTGGTCGTTGATGCGCTTGAAGTGGTCCAGGTCCAGCATCAGCAGCACGGTGGCGTCGTCCGCCCGGCCCAGCGCCCGGCCGGCGCGGTTCATCCACTCGCGGCGGTTCAGCAGGCCGGTCAGCGGGTCCAGCGAGGCCAGCCGCACCAGCGCCTGCTCGGCAGCGTCGCGGTGCGCCAGCAGGAAACCCATGGTGCCCAGCACCAGGCTGGCGTTGAGCAGCATCAGGTGCGTCAGGTTCAGCGGGTGCGGCGCCGTGAAGCGCGGGTAGGCCTCGGGCCAGCCGAATGCCAGTACCGCACGCCCCAGCATCAGCAGCGCATTGGCCGCGGCGGCCACACCGCACAGCCAGCGCCAGCGCACGGTGCCCGCGCCGTTCAGCAACTGCCCGCTGGCCCACAGGATCTGCAGGCTGATGGTCAGGTTGGTGACGGCCGTCGCCAGCGGCTGGTCGGGGAGCACGGCCCAATGCGCGATGCCCAGCGCCAGCGGCACGGCCCACAGCCAGCGCCGCGGCACGGGCTGGCCCAGGAAGCGGCAGACCGTCAACAGCATGGCCGACGCCGACGCGCTGAGCACCATGACGCCCAGCGTCGCCAACAACACCGGCATCGCCTGCTTGGCCGCGATCAGCAGCCCGAAGCCCACCGCCTGCCCCAACAGCATGAACTGCCAGGCCTGCAGCCCGCTGCGTGCGCGGATGCCGACACCGACGGCGAGGGCCAGGCTCATCAGCAGTGCGTTGACCAGCACCGCGACGAGCAGCGTGATGACGTCCATGGCGGGCCAGCATAACGGCGGGCCTGAGCGCCCAAAGAAAAAGCCGCCCCGGAGGGCGGCTTGCCGTGAACAAGGACCGGCGGCGCCGGCCCTTCAGGGTCACTTGTGATACGCGGTTTCGCCGTGCGAGCTGATGTCCAGGCCTTCGCGCTCTTCCTCTTCCGTCACGCGCAGGCCGATGGTCAGGTCCACCAGCTTGAAGGCGATGATGGAGACCACGCCCGACCAGACGATGGTCAGCAGCACGGCCTTGGTCTGGGTCCAGACCTGGGCGGCGATGCTGTAGGCGTCCGGCGCGATCATGGCCACGGTGACCCAGTCGCCGACGGCGCTGGGGCCGCCCAGGTTGGGGCTGTTGAACACGCCGGTCAGGATGGCACCGACGATGCCACCCACGCCGTGGACGCCGAACACGTCCAGCGAGTCGTCCGCACCCAGCAGGCGCTTCAGGCCCGACACGCCCCACAGGCAGGCGAAGCCGGCGACGATGCCGATGACCAGCGCGCCACCGACGCCGACGTTGCCGGCGGCCGGGGTGATGGCCACGAGGCCGGCGACGGCACCCGAGGCGGCACCCAGCATGGAAGCCTTGCCCTTGAGCAGCGCTTCACCCACGCACCAGGCCAGCACGGCGGCGGCCGTGGCGGCGAAGGTGTTGATGAAGGCCAGCGCGGCGAAGCCGTTGGCTTCCAGCGCGGAGCCGGCGTTGAAGCCGAACCAGCCCACCCACAGCAGCGAGGCACCGACCATGGTCAGCGTCAGGCTGTGCGGCGTGAAGGCTTCCTTGCCGTAGCCGACGCGCTTGCCGACCATGTAGGCACCCACCAGACCGGCGACGGCGGCGTTGATGTGCACCACGGTGCCACCGGCGAAGTCCAGCGCGCCCCATTGCCAGATCAGGCCGGCCTTGGAGGTCATCTCGTCAGCGACGGCAGCCGTCGTGTAGGCGTCCGGGCCCGCCCAGAACCACACCATGTGGGCGATCGGCAGGTAGCTGAAGGTGAACCACAGCACCAGGAAGGCCATCACGGCCGAGAACTTGATGCGCTCGGCGAAGGCGCCGACGATCAGGCAGGCGGTGATGCCGGCGAAGGTCGCCTGGAACGCCGCGAACACGATCTCGTACATCGGCGTGGCCTTGCTGAAGGTCGCGCCCAGTGCGAAGGTGCCGGCGACGTTGTCCCAGATGCCCTTCATGAACAGCCGGTCCGTGCCGCCGATGAACTTGTTGCCCTCGGTGAACGCGAAGCTGTAGCCGTACAGGAACCACAGCACGACGATCAGCGAGAAGCCGACCATCACCTGCATCAGCACCGACAGCATGTTCTTGCTGCGCACCAGGCCGCCGTAGAACAGAGCGAGGCCGGGGATGGTCATCAGGATGACCAGCAGCGTGGACAGCATCATCCACGCGGTGTCGCCCTTGTTGGGCGTCGGGGCGGGCGCAGCGGCAGCGGCGGGTGCTTCGGCCGGGGCCGCAGCGGCGGGCGCCGAGGCGGCGTCAACCGCGACAGCGGCAGAAGCGGCCACGGCAGCAGGCGCCGAGGCCGCCTCCTGTGCCCAGGCGGCGGGCGCGAGCAGGCCGGCGGCGAGCGCGAGGCCGGCGAGGAGTTTCTTCATTTGAGTGCTCTCCAACAGGTTGTTATGGACGCGTCAGAGCGCGTCGTTGCCGGTTTCGCCGGTGCGGATGCGGACGACCTGATCCAGCGGCGACACGAAGATCTTGCCGTCGCCGATCTTGCCGGTGCGGGCAGAGGACTCGATGGCCTCGATGACGCGCTCGACGACGTCGTCGTTCACTGCCGCCTCGATCTTGACCTTGGGCAGGAAGTCCACGACGTACTCGGCACCGCGGTACAGCTCGGTGTGGCCCTTCTGGCGGCCGAAGCCCTTCACCTCGGTGACGGTCAGCCCCTGCACGCCGATGGCGCTCAGGGCCTCACGCACCTCGTCGAGCTTGAAGGGCTTGATGACGGCAGTGATCAATTTCATGTCCAGCTCCAGTGGGTTCTCAGAAGGTCTTCTTCAGGCCGATGACGAAGGTTGTCTTGCCCAGGAACTTGCCGTTGGCCGGGCTGGCGTAGAAGCTCTTGTCGGCGTCCGTGCCGACGACGGCGCCGCTCAGCACCAGGCCGGAGAAGTCCTTGGCCAGCGTCAGCGAGTAGTCGGTGTACGACGCCGCGGCGTTGTGCTTGACGGTCTGGTGGCCCACGTGCGGGCTCAGCGTCATGCCGTCGCCCAGGTCGAAGTTGGCCGACACGTCGAAATAGCCGCTGCCCTTGCTGTCGGGCACGCCGAACAGGTTGGTCGTGCTGTGCGAGTACTTGGCGGTCACAGGGCCGTAGGTCAGCGCGCCGTAGATCTCCAGCGTGTTGGCGCTGGTGGAGAGCTTGTTGCTGGGGTAGTAGTACTGCAGCAGGCCCACGTCCAGCGTCAGGCCGGAGGCGACTTCGCCCTTCCAGCCGCCGTAGGCGTCGATTTCAACCTTGGAGTCGCCGCCCGCGTCCTTGATCCACTTGATCGTGGAAGCCCAGGTGCCGATGTAGAAGCCGTTCGGCAGCGCGTAGTCGATGCCGCCTTGCAGGGCCGGCTTCAGGCGCGTCTGACCGATACCGCGGTAGCGGTATTCGCTGACGGCGCTGACGTTGAACGACAGCGGATCCGGCTCATCAGCAGCGAAGGCCGGAAGCGCGGTGGTCAGCGCCAGAACGAGCAGCGAAGGGGAAAACTTCATGGCGGGGCTCCTGTTTCAAGTTGGGGGGAGGTAGTCCGGCGGTTCATTGCAGCTTCCGTGCCAACTGTCACAGCGCGACAGGCCGCACGAATCTGGATCGCACGCACCCAAAGAACAGGCGCAAGCACCAATTGAGTTCGCTGCACCCATTTTGCGCACCAACAAGGTGTGTTTGGCCGATGGCGAAGCCCCACCGCCGGCGGGCGGGCCTGCACGCTGGCCCGGCAACGTCCGCCGGCGCACTATGCTGCGCCCCAACCCGCGCTGCCGACTCCCCCCCATGTCCCTCGCCACGGTCCAATCCCGCGCCCTCGACGGCCTCGCCGCCGCGCCGGTCACCGTGGAGGTGCACCTGGCCAACGGCCTGCCGTCGTTCACGGTCGTGGGGCTGGCGGACACCGAGGTCAAGGAGGCCCGCGAGCGTGTGCGCGCGGCGCTGGCCAACAGCGGGCTGGGTTTTCCGGCCAACAAGAGAATTACCGTGAACCTCGCGCCGGCCGACCTGCCCAAGGAGGGCGGCCGCTTCGACCTGCCCATGGCGCTGGGCCTGCTGGCCGCCAACGGCCAGATCGACGCGGCGCGGCTCGCGCGCTTCGAGTGCGCCGGCGAGCTGTCGCTGGCGGGCGAACTGCGCCCCGTGCGCGGCGCGCTGGCGATGGCGCTGGCCTTGCGCCAGGCCGCTGCGGAGCGGGAACTGCTGCTGCCCGAGGCCAGCGCCGCCGAGGCCGCGCTGGTCGATGGCTTGGTGGTGCGGCAGGCGCGGCATCTGCTGGACGTGGTGGCCGCCTTGCAGCCCGAGGGCGAGGCCTTGCCGCGCGCCGCTGCGCTGCCGCGCGAACGGGCGCTCGGCCTGCCCGATCTGGCCGACATCAAGGGCCAGGCCGCGCCCAAGCGGGCGCTGGAGATCGCCGCGGCCGGCGGCCACAGCCTGCTGATGGTGGGGCCGCCCGGCACCGGCAAGTCCATGCTGGCGCAACGCCTGGCCGGCCTGCTGCCGCCGCTGGACGACGAGGCCGCGCTGGAGTCCGCGGCCGTGCTGAGCCTGGCCGGCCAGTTCGACGTCGCCCGCTGGGGACAGCGGCCGGTGCGCGCGCCGCACCACTCGGCGTCCAGCGTGGCGCTGGTGGGCGGTGGCTCGCCGCCGCGGCCGGGCGAGATCTCGCTCGCCCAGCATGGCGTCTTGTTTTTGGATGAGCTGCCGGAGTTCCCGCGCGCGGCGCTGGAGGCGCTGCGCGAGCCGCTGGAGACCGGCCGCATCCTGATCTCGCGCGCTGCGCGGCAGGCCGAGTTCCCGGCGCGCTTCCAGCTGGTGGCGGCGATGAACCCCTGCCCCTGCGGCCATCTCGGCAATCCGCTGAAGGCCTGCCGCTGCTCGCCAGACCAGGTGGCGCGCTACCAGGGCCGGCTCAGCGGCCCCTTTCTGGACCGGCTGGACCTGCTCATCGAGGTGCCCGTGATCCCGCCGCGCGAGCTGCAGGACCTGGCCCCCGGCGAGCCCAGCGCCGTCGTCGCCGAACGCGTCATTGCGGCACGCACCCGCGCCATGTCACGGCAAGGCTGCGCGAACGCACAGCTGCAGGCCCAGGATCTGGGCTCGCACGCCGTGCTGGAACCCGCCGCGAAGGCGCTGCTGGAGCGCTCGGCCGAGAAGCTGGGCTGGTCGGCGCGCAGCTTCCACCGCGTGCTGCGCGTGGCCCGCACGGTGGCGGACCTGGGCAGCACCGAACTGATCGGGGCAACCCACGTGGCCGAGGCCATCCAGTTGCGCCGGGGTCTGCCCGGCGCCGCTTAGACACGCACGAAGCCGCCCTCGGTCAGGCGCACCTCGTCGCCGACGCGCAGGCCCGGATCGGCGCTGCGCTCGAAACGGCGCGTGCGGCCGTCGCGCTCCTGCACCTGCACGACCCAGACGGTGGTGCTCTTCTGGTTTTTCTCGATCTCGTTGCCGGCGTAGCCACCGCCCACGGCGCCGGCCACGGTGGCCAGCTTCTTGCCGTTGCCGCCGCCGACCATGTTGCCCAGCAGGCCGCCCACGACGGCGCCGCCCACGGCGCCCACGCCACTGGCCTGGCCACGGCGGCTCTCGGTGTGCACGTCGGTCACGCGGGCGCAGTTGTTGCACAGCGCCGCCTGGCGCTCGGCCACGGGTGCCGGGCGGGCCTCGCGCGGCGCTTCGGCGCGGGCCACGCGGGCGGGCGCAGTCTGCTGCGCCACCGGCAGGGGTTCGTCCGGCAGGGTGTCGGCCGACTGCGAGCGCCCCACGGCGTAGGCACCGCCAAGCAACGCGGCGACGATCGCGACGCCGGCAACGATCTGGGTGGACTTGACGCTAGAGGTGGACATGGAAGGCTCCGTCGTTGTTGTTGGACACCTCATGTTCACGCACCGGCCGGCCCGCCGCTTGTAGGACAAGCGGCTGACGGCGTGCCAGCGTCGTGCCCGACGCTGGCCGGGTCTCAGCCCAGCAGCGGCGCCAGCGCGCGGCGCGCGTCTTCCACGCTCAGGCCGCAGCGCGCGGCCCAGTCGGTCAGCTGGTCGTCGCCGATGCGGCCCACGTTGAAGTAGGCCGCGTCGGGGTGGGCCAGGTAGAAGCCGCTGACGCTGGCGGCCGGCGTCATGGCCATGCTGTCGGTCAGGCCCATGCCGATCTCGTCCGGCGCCAGCACCTTGAACAGGTCGCGCTTGGCGAGGTGGTCCGGGCAGGCCGGGTAACCGGGCGCGGGGCGGATGCCGCTGTATTCCTCGGCGACCAGTTGCTCGTTCGTCAGCGCCTCGTCCGCGGCATAGCCCCAGAACTCGCGGCGCACGCGTTCGTGCAGCCATTCGGCGGCGGCCTCGGCCAGGCGATCGGCCAGTGCCTTAAGCAGGATGGCGGAGTAGTCGTCGTGCTCGGCCAGGAACTGCGCTTCCTTCTTGTCCACGCCCAGGCCCGCCGTGACGGCGAACAGGCCGATGTGGTCGCCCTGTTCGGCGACGAAGTCGGCCAGGCAGCGGTTGGGACGCTTCACGCCTTCGACCACCGGCCGCTCCGACTGCATGCGCAGACCGTGCCAGGTCATGGGCGGCTCGCTGCGGATGGCGATGTCGTCGTCGTTGACGCGCGCGGCCGGGTACAGACCGAACACCGCGTGCGCCTGCAGCCAGCGACCGTCGATGATCTTCTTCAGCATGGCCTGCGCATCGGCGAAGACCTTGCGCGCCTCGGTGCCCACGACCTCGTCGTCGAGGATGGCCGGATACGGCCCGGCCAGGTCCCAGGTCTGGAAGTAGGGGCCCCAATCGATGTACTTGGCCAGCTCGGCCAGATCCAGGTTCTTAAGCACACGGCGGCCGGTGAACTTGGGCGCCGGCGGCACGCGGGCCAGGTCCAGCGGCGCGGCATTGGCGCGGGCCTGCGCCAGCGTCACCAGCGGCGTCTGCTTCTTGCTGGCGTGCAGCTGGCGGGTCTTCTCGATGTCGGCCCGCAGCTCGGCGATGTAGGCCGCGGCGCGTTCGTCGCTGAGCAGCTCGGAGCACACGCCCACGGCGCGCGAGGCGTCGGGCACGTAGACCACCGGACCCTCGTAATGCGGCGAGATCTTGACGGCGGTGTGCACGCGGCTGGTGGTCGCGCCGCCGATCAACAGCGGCATGTGGCGGCTGCTGAAGTACTCGTCGCGCTGCATCTCCGAGGCGACGTGCTGCATCTCCTCCAGGCTGGGCGTGATGAGGCCCGACAGGCCGATGATGTCGGCGCCCTCGTCCTTGGCCTTCTGCAGGATGTCCCGCGCCGGCACCATGACGCCCATGTTGACGACTTCGTAGTTGTTGCACTGCAGGACCACCGTGACGATGTTCTTGCCGATGTCGTGCACGTCGCCCTTGACCGTCGCCATGACGATCTTGCCCTTGGGTTTCACATCGCCACCGGCCGCTTCGAGCTGGCGCTTTTCTTCCTCGATGTAGGGCACGAGGTGGGCCACGGCGCTCTTCATGACGCGGGCGCTCTTCACCACCTGGGGCAGGAACATCTTGCCCTGGCCGAACAGGTCGCCCACGACGTTCATGCCGGCCATCAGCGGGCCCTCGATGACGTGCAGCGGCCGGCCGCCGCCAGCCTTGATGGCCTGCCAGGCTTCCTCGGTGTCGGCCACGATGAAGTCGGTGATGCCATGCACCAGCGCGTGGCTGAGGCGCTCGTTGACGTTGCCGGCGCGCCAGGCCAGGCGCGCCGAGTCGTCCTTGCCGGCGCTCTTGGCGCGGTCGGCGATCTCGATGAGGCGCTCGCCGGCATCGGCGCGGCGGTTCAGCACCACGTCCTCCACGCGCTCGCGCAGCTCGGCGTCCAGGTCGTCGTACACGCCGACCATGCCGGCGTTGACGATGCCCATGTCCATGCCCGCCTGGATGGCGTGGTACAGGAAG
>CBFGPX010000139.1:0-11164 GCA_965650725.1 uncultured Comamonadaceae bacterium
ACCACGAGACCGGCCCCGAAGCCGACCTGTACCTGGAAGGCCACGACCAGCACCGCGGCTGGTTCCACTCGTCGCTGCTGATCGCCTGCGCGCTGTACGGCCGCGCGCCCTACCGCGGCCTGCTGACCCACGGCTTCGTCGTCGACGGCCAGGGCCGCAAGATGAGCAAGTCGGTCGGCAACGTCGTCGCGCCGCAGGCGGTGTCGGACAAGTACGGCGCCGAGATCCTGCGCCTGTGGACGGCCGCGACCGACTACTCCGGCGACCTGGGCCTGGACGACAAGATTCTCGCCCGCGTCGTGGACAGCTACCGCCGCGTGCGCAACACGCTGCGCTTCCTGCTCGCCAACGTCAGCGACTTCGACCCGGCGACCGATGCCGTCGCCGCCGAAGACCTGCTGGAAGTGGACCGCTACGCGCTGGCCCGTGCGGCCGAATTGCAGGCCGACATCCTGGCCCACTTCGAGCGCTACGAGTTCCACCCCGTCGTCGCCAAGCTGCAGGTCTACTGCTCCGAAGACCTCGGCGCGTTCTACCTGGACGTGCTGAAGGACCGCCTCTACACGACAGCACCCAAGAGCCTGGCTCGCCGCTCCGCACAGACGGCGCTGTGGCAGATCACGCACGCGATGCTGCGCTGGATGGCCCCGTTCCTCAGCTTCACGGCCGAAGAAGCGTGGCAGGTGTTTGCCAAGGGCGAGTCCATCTTCACCGAAACCTACTGGGACTTCGGCACCACCGATGCGTCCTTGCTGGCCAAGTGGAACCGCATTCACGAGATCCGCGACGAGGTCAACAAGGCCATCGAGGCGGTGCGGGTGACGGGGGCCGTCGGCGCGTCGCTGCAGGCCGAGCTGGTGCTGAAGGTCAACGAGCAGGACCAGATGCTGCTGGCCAGCCTGGGCGACGACCTGCGCTTCGTGTTCATCACGTCGGCCGTGCGCCTGGCCTCGGCCAGCGAGCTGGGCGTGGTCGTCACCCCCAGCAGCCATGCCAAGTGCGAGCGCTGCTGGCACTACCGCGCCGACGTCGGCAGCATCGCGGCCCACCCGACGATCTGCGGGCGCTGCGACAGCAACCTGCACGACACCGGCGAAACCCGCACCGTGGCTTAACGCGGACCGGCGCCGGGCCGCCCCGAGCCGGCCCGCAGGCGATATGTGCTTGGCGAAGCGCAGCGGCACTGCCGCAGCGCGGTCCAGCGCGGCAAGACCGGGCGAGGGGCTTATGGGAAAGCCGGCACGTTGGGCTCCATCCCCTCGAAGTGCGCTTCGGGATGGGTGCGGGCCAGCAGCTCCTCGATCTCCGCGATGCGTCCTCGCGGCACATCGACGATGAGCAGGTACTGCCCGTCCTCCAGCGCCGCCTCGAAGCGGCGCAGCCGCCGGCTGGGCGTGGAGCTGCCGATCATGCTGGACGACCAGGCACCCAGCATCGCGCCGCCGGCAGCCATGCCAATGACGATGCCCGCCGGCGACGCCGCGCTGATCGCAAAGGCCGCCGCCACGCCGCCGGCCGCGCCCAGGCCCGAGCCGATCAGCAGGCCCGCCTGGGCCGCCTCGACCAGGTCCGAGGTCTGCAGCACATTGGCCGCATGCAGGCCGTCCATGGAGGCGCCGTCCTTGGCGACGAAATGGATGTGGGGCTCGGTGATGCGGGCGAGCAGCAGCTCGTCCATCGTGCGCCGCGCGCTGCCCAGGTCGGGCAGCAGCCAGTAGATGCGCTTTCGCATGGCGTCCTCCAACACAAAACGGGGAGTTCCGCTTCTACGCCGCTTCGCCGGCGCCCACAAGCCCCGACCCGGGTACATTGGCGCCCCTGCCCGTCTCGCTCCGGCCCACAGCACATGCCCTCCCGTCCCTCCAACGCACCCGGCCTCGGCCAATGGCTGCTCATCGCCGTCCTCATCATCCTGGCCGACCAGTTCACCAAGATCCTCGTCATCGGCGCCTTCCAGCTCGGCGACGTGCGCCCGGTCACCGGCTTCTTCAACCTCGTGCGCGCCCACAACTACGGCGCCGCGTTCAGCTTCCTGCATGGCGCCTCCGGCTGGCAGCGTTGGTTCTTCCTGGGCCTGGGCGTGGCCGCCGCGGTCTTCATCACCTGGATGCTGCGCCGCCACGGCCATCAGAAGCTGTTCGCGTGGGCGCTGACGCTGATCCTGGGCGGTGCCATCGGCAACGTCATCGACCGCGCCATCCACGGCTACGTCGTCGACTTCATCCAGGTGCATGCCCGGAACTGGTACTTCCCGGCCTTCAACATCGCCGACAGCGCCATCACGGTGGGCGCCGTCCTGCTGATCCTGGACGAACTGCGGCGCGTGCGCCGGACTTGAGTCGCCGCCCCAATCGGGGTGGCGCGCGCAGTAGTTCACGCTGACCGCATGTGACCAGCGGTGACAATCGCGCGCCCTCCACCCCACCCATGCTCCTCGACTTCGCCAGCCTGAGCCACTACGACTGGCTCGACGTCCCGCTGTGGGTCTTCGACCCCCAGCAGCAGCGCAATCTGTGGGCCAATGCCGCGGCCCTGCGCTTCTGGCATGCCGACAGCGCCGAAGAGTTCCTGTCACGCGACTTCGCCGAACACGGCGACATGGTCAGCGAGCGTCTGGCCGTCACCGCAGCCGACCACGCGCAAGGCAAGATCGTCCGCGAGCAATGGACGCTCTACCCCAAGGGCGAACCGACCACGGTGATGCTGGTCTCGCGCGGCATGCGCACGCCGGACCGCCGCCAGGTCATGCTGTTCGCGGCCGACTCGCTGGGCGGTGGCCCCGACCTGGCCATGCTGCGTGGCGTGGAGGCCTTGCAGCACACCTCGGCACGCATCGCCGTGTTCAACCTGCACAGCGGCGAGCTGCTGATGCGCAACCCTGCCGCCGCGCTGACCTTCGGCGACACACCGCCACCACCGGGCGGCAGCGAGTTCAGCCGCCTGTTCACGCATGCCCACGATGCCCACGGCATCCTCTTCCGCGTGCAGCGCGGCGAGGCCTGTCGGCAGGACGTCGAGCTGCAGACGCTGGCCGGCCCGCGCTGGCACGCGCTGGACTCGCGCCCCATGCGCGACCCGGCCACCGGCGAGATCGCCATGCTGTTCAACGCCCGCGACATCGCCGACCTGAAGGCCAGCCAGGTCGCGCTGGTCGCCGCACGCGAGGCCGCCGAGGCCGCCAGCCAGGCCAAGAGCGCCTTCCTGGCCAACATGAGCCACGAGATCCGCACGCCCATGAACGGCGTGCTGGGCCTGACCGAACTGGTGCTGCAGACCACCGAGCTGACCGAACGCCAGCACCGCTTCATCTCCATGGCCCACCAGTCCGCCAAGGGCTTGATGACCATCATCAACGACCTGCTGGACGTGGCCAAGATCGAGGCCGGCCGCATCGTCATCGACGAGCAGCCCTTCGGCCTGCACGACTGCCTCGGCGAAGCCCTGCAGCCGCTGCTGCTGCAGGCGCACGACAAGGGCATCGCGCTGCACGCCCGCGTCGAGCCGCGCGTGCCGGACCGCCTGGTGGGCGACGCGCTGCGGCTGCGCCAGGTGCTGATCAACCTGATCGGCAATGCGCTGAAGTTCACCGAGCACGGCGAGGTGCGCATCGAAATCGCGCTGGCCGACCCGCACGAGGGCGATGCACCCGAGCGGCTGCGGCTGCGCGTGGCCGTGACCGACACCGGCATCGGCATGACGCGCGACCAGATCGGCCAGATCTTCGACCCTTTCACCCAGGCCGACGGCAGCATCACGCGCCGCTACGGTGGCACCGGCCTGGGCCTGACCATCGTGCAGCGCCTGGTGGACCTGATGGGCGGCTGCGTGACCGTCGAGAGCGAACCCGGCGTGGGCTCGTGCTTCAGCTTCGAGATCGCGCTGACGCGCGGGCACTGATCAGGGCAGCAACACCGCGCTGCCCGTGATGACGCGCGCCTCCAGGTCGCGGTGCGCCTGCGCTGCATCGGCCAGCGCATAGCGGCGGTCGATGCGGATCTGGACCTGGCCGCCGGCCACCGCCGCAAACAGGTCGTCGCCCATGGCCTGTGCCGCCTCGCGGGTCGCCAGGTGCGTGAACAGCGTGGGCCGCGTCACGTAGATGGAGCCCTTGGCCGCCAGCGTGTTGACGCTGAACGGCGGCACCGGCCCCGACGCGCCGCCGAAGCTGACCATCAGACCGAACGGTGCCAGGCAGTTCAGCGAGCCCTCCCAGGTGTCGGCGCCCACCGAGTCGTAGACCACCTTCACGCCGCGGCCGCCGGTGATGTCGCGCACACGGGCGGCAAAGTCGGGCTGGGTCCGGTAGTTGATCGCATGCGCGGCGCCATGGTCCAGCGCCAGCTGGCACTTCTCGTCGCTGCCCGCCGTCGCGATCAGCCGCAGGCCCAGCGCCTTCGCCCACTGGCACGCGATCAGGCCCACACCGCCGGCCGCGGCGTGGAAGACGATGAAGTCGCCCGGCTGCAGCCCGCCCTGCGGCAGCGTCTGCTTCAGCAGGTATTGCACCGTCAGGCCCTTCAACATCATCGCGGCGGCGGTGTCGAAGGGGATGGCATCGGGCAGCTTCAGCACCGCCCTGGCCGGCAGCACGCGCGCCGTCGCATAGGCGCCGGGCGGCTGGCTGGCGTAGGCCGCGCGGTCGCCGGCCTGCAGATGCGTGACGCCCTCGCCCACCGCCTCGACGACGCCAGCGCCCTCCATGCCCAGCCGCGCCGGCAGCGACAGCGCATAGGCGCCGTTGCGGTGGTAGACGTCGATGTAGTTCAGCCCGCAGGCCTCGTGGCGGATGCGCACCTCGCCGGGGCCAGGTGCGCCCACCTCCACGTCCACCAGCCTCAGCTGCTCGGGCCCGCCGGGCTGCTCGATGACCACGGCCTTTTCACTCATGCGACTTCTCCTGCTGCAAGGTCGGCTATCGTGCCAGCCCTTTGCCCCGCGCGTCGCCGCCGATGAAGCTGACCCCACGACTTGCCCTGCTGCTGACCTTGCCGCCCCTGCTGTGGGCCGGCAATGCGGTCGTCGGCCGCGTCGTGCGCCACGACATCCCGCCGCTGACGCTGAACGCGCTGCGCTGGGGCCTGGCCTTCGTGCTGCTGGCGCCGCTGGCGCGCCGGCTGTTGCTGAACCCGCGCGAGGCGCTGTCGCGATGGCGCGGTCTGGCCTGGCTGGGCTTCCTCGGCATGGGTTGCTACAACGCGCTGCAATACCTGGCGCTGCACACCTCGTCGCCGCTGAACGTGACGCTGATCACCGCCAGCATGCCGGTGTGGATGCTGGGCGTGGGCGCGGTCTTCTACGGCGTACAGGCGACACGTCGCCAGCTGGCCGGTGCCGTACTGTCGCTGGCCGGCGTGGCACTGGTCATCGCACGCGGCGACCCGGCCGCGCTGCTGGCCGTGCATTTCGTGCCGGGCGACCTGCTGATGCTGGTGGCCATCTTCACCTGGGCCATCTACTCGTGGATGCTGGCCCGCCCCGCACCGGGCCTGCGCCCCGCCGAGAAGCCCGACTGGAACTGGGCCGAGGCGCTGATGGCGCAGCTGATGTTCGGCGTCGTGTTCTCCAGCGTGTCGGCCGGCGTGGAGCAGGTCGTCGCGCCGGCCGCCATCCAGTGGAGCCCCGCGCTGGCCGCCGCACTGGTCTACGTGGCCGTGGGCCCGTCGCTGATCGCCTACCGCTGCTGGGGCCTGGGCGTGGCCGAGGCGGGGCCGGCGCTGGCGGGCTTCTTCGTCAACCTGACGCCGGTGTTCGCCGCCATCATCTCGGCCGCACTGCTGGGCCAGATGCCGGCCTGGTACCACGGCGCGGCGTTCGCGCTGATCGCGGCGGGCATCTGGGTGTCATCGCGCGGATGAACATCGTCCATGTGGACGACCGCCTGGTCGTCGTCGACAAGCCCTCGGGCCTGCTCAGCGTGCCCGGCCGCACCGAGCCCGACTGCGCGAGCGCGCGGGTGCAGGCGCTGTACCCTGACGCCCTCGTTGTGCACAGGCTCGACCAGGCCACGTCCGGCCTGCTGCTGTTCGCGCGCGGGGCGGACGCGCAGCGGGAGCTGAGCGCCGACTTTGCCGAACGCCGCGTGGGCAAGCTCTACGTGGCGGTGGTGGCCGGCCATCTGGAGGGCGACGGCCTCATCGACCTGCCGCTGGCCGCCGACTGGCCCAACCGCCCGCGCCAGCAGGTGGACCATGAACGCGGCAAGCCGTCGCAGACGCGCTGGCGCGTGCTGGGCCACGTCGGCCCTCACACGCGCCTCGCGCTGGAGCCGCTGACCGGCCGCAGCCACCAATTGCGCTTGCACATGGCCTCATTGGGCCACGCCATCGTGGGCGACGCGCTGTATGCCGCGCCCGATATCGCCGCCGCCAGCCCGCGGCTGCTGCTGCACGCCAGCGAACTGCGCGTCGCCGGCCACCACTTCACGTCGCCACCGGAGTTCTGAATGCACCTCTACATCGTCACCGGCAGCTCGCGCGGTCTCGGCGCCGCACTTGTCCGCCAGTTGGGACAACCCGGCAACACGGTCCTCGGCATCGCACGCCGCGCCGACCCGGCCCTGCCCGCCGAGCAATGGACGCTGGACCTCGCCGACCCGCTGCCCGCCGCCGAGCGGCTGCAGACCTGGCTGCGGGCCCACACCGGCTGGCACAGCGCCACGCTGATCAACAACGCCGCGCTGCTGAGCGCGCCCGGCCCGCTGGCCGCCACCGACCTGGCCCAGCTGTCGGCGGCGCTGCGCGTCGGGCTGGAGGCGCCCACGCTGCTCAGCCGCGTGTTCCTGGCCGAAACGACCGGCGTGCCGCAACGGCGCATCCTGAACATCTCGTCAGGCCTGGGCCGTCGCGCCATGGCCGGCAGCGCCAGCTACTGCGCCGTCAAGGCCGGGCTGGACCACCTCAGCCGCGCGCTCGCGCTGGAGGCGCCCGACGTGGGCGTCGCTTCGCTGGCGCCCGGCGTCATCGACACCGACATGCAGCTGCAACTGCGCGGCGCCGACCCCGCGAGTTTCCCCGAGCAGGCCCGCTTCCAGGGACTGAAGGACGACGGCCAGCTGCAGACAGCCGATGCCACGGCGGCGGCCACAGTTCGCTTTCTCATGCGGGCAGACTTCGGTAAAACCGTTGTGTGCGACATTAGAGACACTTGAAAATCCTGACGCTTGTCATCAATTTGATGGCCAGATCCTTGAATCCCTGGAGACTTGCCGTGAACCGCATCATTGCCATGAGCCTGGCCGCCTTGCTGGCTGCCGCCCTGCCCATCCATGACGCCGAGGCCAAGCGCCTGGGCGGTGGTGGCATGAAGCGCAACACGCCCACGCAGACGACGCCCAACACGCCGCCCGCCCAGCAGCCCGCCGCGCCGCAACAGGCCGCGCCCAAGCAGGCTGCGGCGCCAGCTGCAGGCGCCGCAGCGGCTGCGCCCAAGCGCTCGTGGATGGGCCCCATCGCCGGCCTCGCCGCCGGCCTGGGGCTGGCCGCGCTGGCCAGCCACCTGGGCTTCGGTGCCGAGTTGGCCAGCTTCATGACCATGCTGCTGCTGGGCATCGTCGCCTTCGTCGTCATCGGCTTCCTGGTGCGCCGTTTTGCCAAGCCCAAGGCCGGCGCGCAACTGGCCGGTGCCGGCGCGGGCGCCGGCGGCGCGAACTTCCGCATGCCGGTCGAACCGCAGCCCCAGCCGGCCTGGCAGCCTCAAGCCAGCCCTGCGCCGGCCGCTGCCGCCACGGCGGGCGCCGTGCCTGCCGACTTCGACGCGGCCGGCTTCGAGAAGATCGCCAAGCAGGTGTTCATCCGCCTGCAGGCCGCCAACGACGCCGGTGATCAGGCCGACCTGCGCCGCTTCACGACGCCACAGATGTACGCCAGCATCCAGACCGACCTGCTGGAGCGCAACGGCCAGACGCAGAGTACCGAGGTGCTGCAGCTGGATGCCAGCGTCGTGGACGTGGCGACCGAGAACGGCGAGCAGATCGTGTCGGTGCGCTTCTGGGGCCTGGTGCGCGAGCAGAGCGAACAGGCGGCCACCGACTTCGACGAGGTCTGGCACCTGGTTCAGTCCGGCCAGGGCTGGCTGATCGCCGGCATCCAGCAGACGGCCTGACGACATACCAGCAGGCATGACGAACGACACGCCGGGTTAGACCGTAGACGGACCGGCTTCAAAATGGGCGCTTCAAGCGCCCATTTCCTTTTGAGGCTTCTCATGAAACTGCACCTTTCGCTGTGCGCGCTGGCCACCGCCCTGCTCGCTGCCTGCGCGTCCACCCCGACGCCCGCGCCCTCCGTCGCCACCGTCACGCCCAACGCCAACCTGGTCGTGCAAGGCATTCCGCCGGTGCCGCAGAGCCTGGCCGACGCCATCGGCCGCTACAACGACTTCCGCGGCCATGCGTTCTCCGACTGGCACCCGACGCAGCGCGAGATGCTGGTCAGCCACCGCAAGGCAGGCGCCAACACGGCGCAGATCTTCCGCGTGACCGCGCCGCTGAGCGAAGGCCAGCAGCTCACCGATGGGCCCGACCCGGTGACGCGCGCGACCTATGAGCCACGCACCGGCAAGTACATCATCTTCGAGCGCGCGGCCGGCGGCAACGAGGTCGGCCAGATCTACCGCCTGCCGCTGGAGCCCGCCGGCGCCCCGCCCGTGCTGCTGACCAGCCCCGACGAGCGCCACGCCGTCAACACCTGGCTGCGCAAGAGCGGCCAGCTGATCTATTCGTCCGTGCCCATCGACCGCACAGCCCAGGGCGGCACGCGCACCAAGATCACGACCACCCTGTGGCTGATGGACCCCGAGAAGCCCGAAGGCCGCCGCAAGCTGGCCGAGCTGGACGGCGGCGGTTGGTCCGCCGGCCGGCCGTCGCCGGATGAAGGCACCGTGTCACTGACGCGTTACCTGTCGGCCAACGAATCGCAGATCTGGCTGCTCGACGTGGCCAGCGGCGCCACACGCCAGGTGGCTCCGGCCCCCGGCAGCACCGAAGCCAAGGCAACCTACTCGCCCGCCGGCTGGGCGCCGGATGGCCGTGCGATGTGGATCGCCAGCGACCGCGCCGGCGAGTTCCGCGAGCTGATGAAGCTGGACCTGGCGAGCGGCAGCATCACCCGCGTCAGCAGCCACATTCCGTGGGACGTCAGCGGCGTCACGCTGACGGAAGACGGCAGCAAGCTCGCCGCGCAGTTCAACGTGGACGGTCGCGACGAGTTGCGCCTGTTCGATGCCAGCGGCAAGGAGCAGGCCCTGAACGCCAAGCTGCCCGACGGCAACATCGGCGCTGCCAGCTTCCACCGCGCACGCGGCGAACTGGCCATCTCCATCAGCAATGCGCAAGGGCCGGGCCAGATCTACTCGGTGGGCATCGACGGCAAGGTGCAGCAGTGGACCAAGGCGTCGGCCGCTCCGGGCATGGACACCTCGGGCTTCAGCGAGCAGAAGATCGTGCGCTGGAAGAGCTTCGACGGCACGACCATCTCGGGCCTGATGACGCCGCCGCCGAAGAAGTTCACGGGCAAGCGCCCGGTGCTGATCTCCATCCACGGTGGCCCCGAGAGCCAGGCGACCTTCGGCTTCATCGGCCGCAACGCCTACTACGTGCAGGAGCTGGGCATGGCGCTGATCCAGCCCAACGTGCGCGGCTCCAGCGGCTACGGCAAGAGCTTCCTGGCGATGGACAATGGCTTCAAGCGCGAGGATTCGGTGAAGGACATCGGCGCGCTGCTGGACTGGATCGCCACGCAGCCGGACCTGGACGCCTCGCGCGTGCTGGTCACCGGTGGAAGCTATGGCGGCTACATGACGCTGGCCGTATCGACGAACTACGCCGACCGCATCGCCGGCGCCATCGACGTGGTGGGCATCTCGCACTTCGTGACCTTCCTGAACAACACCGAGAGCTACCGCCGCGACCTGCGCCGCGTCGAGTACGGCGACGAGCGCGACCCGGCGATGAAGGCCCACCTGGAGAAGATCTCGCCGCTGACCAACGCGAGCAAGATCAAGAAGCCGCTGTTCGTCATCCAGGGCAAGAACGACCCGCGCGTGCCCTACACCGAGGCAGAGCAGATCGTCGCGACGGTGCGCGCGGGCGGCACGCCGGTCTGGTACCTGCGCGCCGAGAACGAAGGCCATGGTTTCCAGAAGAAGGACAACCAGGACTTCCAGTTCTACGCCACCGTGCTGTTCATGCAGCAGACGGTGCTGAAGTAAACCGCTCGCCGTAACGCAATGGCGCCGGCCACGTGGCCGGCGTCGGCGTTTCTGGCCCTTCCCAGGCGCGAGACGTGATCCAGCCACCGTGGCCCACGGCCAGTGCGCATGGCGCCTGCCAGGCCGCGGCACGGGCCAGCAACGTGCTCAAAGACTCGCCGCCGTCGAAGGCGAAGCCGCAGAAGTCGGCCATCCAGCGGTCGAACTCGGTCGGCGGGATGTCGCGCCAGGCCTGGCCGTCCCAGGCGCCGAAGTCCATCTCGCACAGCGCCGCGTCGACGTGCCATACGAAGCCCCAGCACTTCAGCCACCGGCCCACGCCCGCCGCGCGGCACAGCGGCGACGTGACCACCTCGCGCGGCAGGCCGTGCTGACGCGCATGTGCACGGATGCGATGGGCCAGCCTCTTGGTCTTGCGTGGATCCACGGCCAGATCCGTGCGGCCACCGATGCAGCGGCCCGCCGCCCCCAAGGGCTTCGGGTGGCGCCAGATCGTGAACGCGGCCATCACAGCGCCGCCGTGAAGGCCAGCAGCACCGCGATCTCGGCCAGCTGTTCCGTGGCGCCCAGGCCGTCGCCGGTGTAGCCGCCCAGGCGGCACTTCAGCCAACGGCGCATGGCCAGAGCCACGAGTGACGCAGCCGCCAGCGCCAGCAACAGCCGCACAGCCGGCACACCCCAGGCCCACAGGCCCAGTGCCAGCAGGCCGCACCAGCCCAGCGCGATGACGAGGCTGCGCGGCGAGACCGCCAGCGCCAGCGGCTTGGCCTTGGCGTGGTCGGCATCACCGCCATAGGGCAGGCTGGCCATGACGCCCACCGCCGCGGCCCGCGCGAACGCGTGGCTGGCCAGCAGCGCGGCGACCGCGGCCCACAGCGGCCGCGTGGCCAGCAAGGCCAGCAGCGCGGCGCGCAGCAGCAGGCTCAAGCCGAGCGCCAGCGCCCCATAGCTGCCGATG
>CBFGPX010000140.1:0-11135 GCA_965650725.1 uncultured Comamonadaceae bacterium
ATCGACGAGGCCGCCAAGCTGGTGCTGGTGGCGGTGGGCGTGTTCTTCCCCGTCTACCTGAACACCTTCCACGGCATCCGCAGCGTGGACCGCGACCTCATCGAGATGGCGCGCAGCTACGGCCTCAAGCGCCGGCAGCTGTACGGCCAGGTCATCCTGCCCGGCGCACTGCCGTCCATCCTGGTGGGCCTGCGCTTCTCGCTGGGGCTGATGTGGGTGCTGCTCATCGTGGCCGAGACGCTGTCCGCCCAGGCCGGCATCGGCTACCTCACGATGAACGCCCGTGAGTTCCTGCAGACCGACATCGTGCTGGTGGGCATCCTGCTGTACGCGCTGCTGGGCAAGCTGGCCGACGTGGCCGCCCGCGCGCTGGAGAAGGCCTGGCTGCCCTGGCACAAGGGCTATGCCAGCGAAGGAGCATGAACATGTGGCTGACCGAGTTCGACACCCCCGTGGCGCCGCGTGAAGCCGCCGCGCCTGCCCCGCAGCCGCCCGCGAACGGCCTCGCGCTGACGCTGCGCGGCCTCGCCAAGTCCTTCGGCGCCCGCCATGTGCTGGAGCGCCTGGACCTCGACGTCGCGCCCGGCGAGTTCGTCGCGCTAGTGGGCCGCAGCGGCTGCGGCAAGAGCACGCTGCTGCGCCTCATCGCCGGACTGGACCAGCCCGACGCCGGCAGCGTCGAGGCCGGGAGGGTCGACGAGCGCCGGCTGATGTTCCAGGATGCGCGCCTGCTGCCGTGGAAGCGCGTGGTGGAGAACGTGGCGCTGGGCCTCGCCGGCGGCGATGCGAAGGACCGCGCGATGGAGGCGCTGGCCCAGGTCGGCCTGGCCGGCCGCGGCGGCGACTGGCCCGCCACGCTGTCCGGCGGCCAGCGCCAGCGCGTGGCGTTGGCGCGCGCGCTGGTGCACCGCCCGCGACTGCTGCTGCTGGACGAGCCGCTGGGCGCGCTGGATGCGCTCACGAGGCTGGAGATGCACCGGCTCATCGAGCAGCTGTGGCAGCACCACGGCTTCACGGCGCTGCTGGTCACGCACGACGTGGCCGAGGCCGTCGCACTGGCCGACCGCGTGCTGCTCATCGACCGAGGCGGCATCGCGCTGGACGCGCAGGTGCCACTGCCACGCCCGCGCTCACGCGCCGCAGCGGGCTTTGCCGGGTTGGAAGACCGCGTGCTGCGCCACATCGTGGGCGAGCTACCTGGCGGCTGCTGAATTTCTCCTCGTGAGCTCAACTCCGCGAACATGGCGTCGCTGCTTCCAGCATCGTTCGGGGGAGGCCAGGGCCATATCCGGCAAAGCCGCCTATGCTGGGGCGCAAGCAGCGGGAGCAAACATGCAACGCGTCACCGGCATCGGCGGCATCTTCTTCAAGGCTGAAGACCCCCAAGCCCTGGGCGAGTGGTATCGCCGACACCTGGGACTGAAGGTGCAGGACTGGGGCGGCGTCGCCTTTCGCTGGGCCGATGACAGCCCCACGGGCACGACGATCTGGAGCCCGTTCAAGGAAGACACCGGCTACTTCGCGCCCAGCACCGCGCCCTTCATGATCAACTTCCGCGTGGCCGACCTGCATGCGCTGCTGGCGGCGCTGCGGGCCGAGGGCTGCGACGTGCAGGACAAGGTCGACGAGTCCGAGTTCGGCAAATTCGGCTGGGTCGTGGACCCGGAAGGCAACAAGCTGGAGTTGTGGGAGCCCCCGCCCGGCAAGTAACACCCACCCAAAACAAAGGCCGTCGGAACGACGGCCTTTGTGCTTTCGGCATTGGCTGTCCGGCTGTTTCCATCACCCCCTTTGGAGGAGGCGAGAAGCGCAGGGCACCCCTCGAAGAGGGGCGACAAACAGGGGCGACTTCTTGCCTACTTTTTGGTCGCTCAAAAAGCAGGTCGCCCGCCGGGGCGAACTCCCGGCTGGGCCTCACGTCGGCAGACACCGCGGCCCGACAAGCGCCTGAACGGTGCATCACCTCACCAAGCTGATGCAAGCCGCAACAAGCCGAAGAACGCCTCAGAACTCAGAACAGCCGGGCGCCATCCCCCTCGACGCCCCGCAAACCACCCACGCCCACCAACCCCGCCCCGGCTGGCACGCTTGATGCTGGATACCAACTTGTATACCAGCGAGTGCACCATGCCCGAGCAAAGCCCTCTTCTGACGATCAGCGACTGGCGCCAGACCTATCTGGCGGGCGCGTCGCCCCGCGATCTGCTGACCCAGCAGCTGGCCGCGCTGGGCCGGCAGGACCCCGCCGCGTGGATCCACAAGGCAACGGCCGCCGAACTGGAAGCCCAACTCGCCACGCTGGAGACACGGCTCAAGCAAGCAGGCCAGGACCGCGCCGCCCTGCTTTCGCGCCTGCCGCTGTTCGGCATCCCCTTTGCCGCCAAGGACAACATCGACGTGGCCGGCATGCCCACCACGGCGGCCTGCCCGGCCTTTGCCTACACACCCGCCGCGCACGCCAACGCGGTTCAGCGCCTGATCGACGCCGGCGCCGTCTGCCTGGGCAAGACCAACCTCGACCAGTTCGCCACCGGCCTGGTGGGCGCACGCTCGCCCTACGGCCGGCCGCACAGCAGCTTCGACGCGACCCGCGTCAGCGGCGGCTCCAGCTCGGGCTCGGCGGTGACGGTGGCGCGCGCCGAGGTGGCGTTCTCGCTGGGCACCGACACGGCCGGCTCGGGCCGTGTGCCGGCGGGCTTCAACAACCTGGTGGGGCTCAAGCCGACGCCGGGCCGCGTGGGCACCAGCGGCGTGGTGCCGGCCTGCCGCACGCTGGACTGCGTGTCGGTGTTCGCGCTGACGGTGGAGGATGCCGCCACCGTGCTCGCCGTCATCGAGGGCCCCGAGGCCCAGGACGCCTACAGCCGCTTCGAGCCCGGGCCGGCCACGCTGCCCGCGCGGCTGCGCATAGCCGTGCCGGCCGCGCCGGACCTGAGCGCCGACTACGCCCCCGGCTGGACGCTGGCGCTGCAGCAGGCGCAGGCGCTGGGCCACACCCTCGTGCCGCTGGACTTCGCGCCGCTGCACGCGGTGGCGGACCTGCTCTACAACGGCCCCTGGGTGGCCGAGCGCCATGCGGTGGTGCAGCCGCTGCTGGAACACAAGCCCGAGGCACTCGACCCCACGGTGCGCCGCGTGATCGAGGGCGCCATCGGCCGCAGCGCCACCGACACCTTCAAGGCCCAGTACCAGCTGCGCGCCGCCCAGCGCGACTGCGCCGCGCTGTGGCAGCAGGTGGACCTGCTGATGGTGCCCACGGCACCCAACCACCCGCGCTTCGCCGAGCTGGACGCCGACCCCATAGTCGTGAACGCACGGCTGGGCCGCTACACCAACTTCGTCAACCTGCTGGGCTGGTGCGCGCTGGCGCTGCCGGCCGGCTTTGGCGAGCAAGGGCTGCCGTTTGGCGTGAGCTTCATCGCACCAGGCGACGCGGACGCAGCGCTGGCCCGCTTCGGCACAAGCTGGCAGGCCGCCGCGGCGCTGCCGCTGGGCGCCACCGGTGCGCGGCGCCCGCCACAGGCCGCGCCGCTATGGCCGGCGGCCGAGCCGACGCTGGCGCTGGCCGTCGTCGGCGCGCACCTGTCGGGCATGCCGCTGAACGGCCAGCTCACCGAGCGCGGCGCCACGCTGCGCGAGGCCACCACCACCGCGCCCTGCTACCGCCTGCGTGCGCTGGCCGGCACCGTGCCGCCCAAGCCGGGGCTGCAGCGCGTGACCGAGGGCGGCGCATCCATCGCCGTGGAGGTCTGGGACCTGCCGCTTCAGCACGTGGGCTCGCTGCTCGCGCTGATCCCGCCGCCGCTGGGTCTGGGCTCCGTGCAGCTGGCCGACGGCAGCACGGTGCACGGCTTCATCTGCGAAGGCCATGCGCTGGCCGGCGCGACCGACATCACCTCACACGGCGGCTGGCGCGCCTACATCGCCAGCCAGCGCCCCGCCTGAACCTCAGCCAACACCCAAGGAGCCGACGATGACCGATGCCACCTCCCGACCCACCCGCCGCACGCTGCTGGGCGCCGCCGCTGCCGCCGCGACGCTGGGCGCGCCCGCCGTGCTGCGCGCACAGACCGGCCCCAAGATCCGCATCGGCTACTGGCCGGTGGCCGCCGGCCTGCCCTTCTACGCGGCCGTCGAGAAGGGCTACTTCAAGGAGGCCGGCCTGGACGTGGAGGCGCTGAAGTTCGCCGGCGCCCAGCAGGTCATGGAGGCCATGCTGGCCGGCCGCTGCGACGGCAGCTCCAACGGCACGGGCTCGGGCAACCTGGGCGTGGGCGAGATCGCGTCGCCGGGGCTGTTCAAGATCATCGCGACCAACCCCAGCAACGCGAAGTACGTGCTGGACCAGTTCCTCGTGCCCAAGGACAGCCCCGTGAAGACGCTGGCCGACCTGAAGGGCAAGCGCGTGGCCAGCGGTCCCGGCATCCAGAACAAGGTGCTGGCGATGACGGTGCTGGAGCGCGCCGGCGCCGCCGGCACCAGCGTGACCGAGCTGCCCATCGGCCAGCACGTGGCCGCGCTGGCGGCCGGCCAGGTGGACGCCGTCTACACGCTGGAGCCCACCGGCACCGTGGGTCGGCTCAACGGCACGACAAGGCTGCTGGAGGCCGGCGTCATCGCCAAGTACATCCTGGGCGACCCGCTGGCGCCCTGGCACGGCGGCTCGGCCACGCTGACCACCGAGTTCATCAAGAAGAACCCCGAGCTGGCGAAGAAGTACATCGCCGCGTATGCGAAAGGCATCGCGCTGGTGCGCAACGATCCCGCCGAGGCGCGCAAGTTCCTGAAGGGCTACACCGCCATCGAAGGCCCGCTGACCGGCGAGGTGCCGCTGGCCTCCTACATGCTCTACAACGAGTTCAAGCCCGGCGACGTGGCGGCCTTCCAGAAGTTCTTCGACCTCTTCACCGAGAAGGGTGTGTTCGAGAAGAAGCTGGACGTGGCCTCGCTCCTCTACAAAGCCTGACGCCATGGACTCGACCACCACGACGCCCCCCTGGCAGAAGGCCGACGCCCAGCCCGCCGTGCGCGTGCCGCGCTTCAACGCGGGCAAGCTGCTGCCCTTCATCGGCCCGCTCATCCTCTTCGTCATCTGGGACCTGGTGGTGCGCTTCGGCCTCATCCGGCCCATCCTGCTGCCGCCGCCGGCCGCCACGCTGGAGACGCTGGTCAGCGGCCTGGCCGGCGGGCCGCTGCTGACGGACTTCGCCGTCACCGTGTGGCGCACGGTGCAGGCCTTCTTGATCGCCGCCGTCGTCGGCATGCCGCTGGGCGTGCTGCTGGGCAGCAACGAGCGCGCCTACCGCAGCGTCGAGTTCCTGATCGACTTCTTCCGCTCCACGCCGTCGTCGGCGCTGATCCCGCTGTTCCTGCTGATCTTCGGCGTGAGCGACATCAACAAGGTCGCCATCGCGGCCTTCGGCGCGCTGCTGATCGTCGTGTTCAACAGCGCCTACGGCGTCATCAACGCGCGCAAGCAGCGGGTCATGGCGGCCAAGGTGATGGGCGCGTCGCGCTGGCAGATCTTCAAGGACGTGCTGGTGTGGGAGAGCCTGCAGCCCAGCTTCGTCGGCCTGCGCTCCGCCGTGTCGATGGCGCTGGTCATCGTCGTCGTGGCCGAGATGTTCATCGGCTCGGACAACGGCCTGGGCCACCGCATCATCGACGCGCAGCAGGTGCTCAACGTCAAGACCATGTACGCCGCCATCCTGGCCGCGGGCATCCTGGGCTATGTGCTCAACATCCTGTTCCTGGTGCTGGAACGCAAGATCGTCCATTGGAGTGGCAGATGAACGCAGTCCTGAACGCCCCCGTCGTGGCCGACGTGCCGCAACGCCCCTTCCAGCCCGGCCCCGCAGGCACGCACATCACCATCCGAGGCCTGACCAAATACTTCGCCGGCTGGCCGCTGTACGAGGACTTCAACCTCGACATCCCCAAGCACAAGATCGTCTCGGTCTTCGGCCCCAACGGCTGCGGCAAGAGCACGCTGATCAACATGATCGCCGGGCTGATTCCCATCGACGCGGGCCAGATCCTGTTCGACGGCAAGACGCTGAAGGAAACCAAGATCGGCTACGTGTTCCAGAACTACCGCGAGGCGATGTTCCCGTGGATGCGCACCATCGACAACATCGCCTACCCGCTGAAGCTGGAGGGCCGCAGCAAGGCCGAGGTGGACCGCCGCATGGCCGAGCTGGTGGAGAGCTTCGACGTCAAGTTCGACCTCAACCGCTTCCCCTATGAGCTGTCCGGCGGCCAGCAGCAGACGGCGTCCATCATGCGGGCGCTGGCGCCCGAGCCCGAGGTGCTGTTCCTGGACGAGCCCTTCTCGGCGCTGGACTTCGAGATGACCCTCTTCATCCGCGAGAAGCTGCAGGAGGTGTTCATGAAGACCGGCGTCACGATGATGCTGGTCTCGCACGACCTGGAGGAGGCCGTCTACCTCGCCGACGAGGTGCTGCTGCTGACCAAGCGGCCCACCAAGGTGGCCGAGATCCTCAAGTACGACGACCCACGCCCGCGCACCGTCGCCACGCTGTCGGAGCCCAGCTTCGTCCACGCGAAGAAGCTGAGCCTGGAGATCTTCCAGCGCGAGGTTCGCCGATGAGTGAGGCCTATGTGGACGCCACCGCCGCGCTGCTGGCGCTGCCGCTGGCGCCCGAGCACCGGCCCGGCGTGCTGCGCTACTTCGCGCTGGCGACCGAGATGGCCGAACTCGTGAATGGGCTGCCGCTGGACACGCACGACGAACCCGCCGAGGCGTTTGCGCCTGTTTCACCGGAGAACGCGCCGGGGGACCACGCATGACAGCCGAGGCGCTACTGAAGCAACCCGCGCACGCCATCGCCGCGGCCGTGCGGCAGGGCCAGGTCAGCGCCGAGGCGCTGGCGCAGGCCAGCCTGGCACGCATCCAGGCCACGGACGGCCGGGTCAACGCCTTCACCGACCTCACCGCCGAGCGCGCGCTGATGGCCGCCCGCGTGCTGGACCGCCGGCTGCGCGAGGGCGACGCCGCCGTGCGCGCGCTGCCGCTGCTGGGCGTGCCCTATGCGGTGAAGAACCTGTTCGACGTGCAGGGCCTCACCACGCTGGCGGGCTCCAGGATCGAACGCGACCGCCCGCCCGCCGCGCACGACGGCCCGCTGCTGCAGCGCATGGACGCCGCGGGCGCCGTGCTGGTGGGCGCGCTGAACATGGACGAGTACGCCTACGGCTTCACGACCGAGAACAGCCACGAAGGCCCCACCCGCAACCCGCACGACCTGAGCCGCGTGGCCGGCGGCTCGTCCGGCGGCAGCGGCGCCGCGGTGGCGGCGGGCCAGGTGCCCATCGCGCTGGGGTCCGACACCAACGGCTCCATCCGCGTGCCCTCGTCGCTGTGTGGCGTGTTCGGCCTGAAGCCCACCTACGGCCGGCTGCCGCGCAACGGCAGCTACCCCTTCGTCGCCAGCCTGGACCACCTGGGCCCTTTCGCCCGCTCGGCGCAAGACCTGGCCCTGGCCTATGACGCGATGCAGGGTTTCGACGCCGCCGACCCCGGCTGCGTGCCGCGCGGCGTCGAGCCCACGCTGCCCGCGCTGGCGCAGGGCCTGGGCGGCCTGCGCATCGCGCGGCTGGGCGGCTACTTCCATGACAACGCCGGCCCCGAGGCCCGCGCCGCGGTGGACCGCGTGGCGCAGGCGCTGGGCGGGCTGGCGAGCGTCGAGCTGCGCGAGGCGGCGCGCGCCCGCGCGGCGGCCTTCCTGATCAGCCAGGCCGAGAGCTCGAATCTGCACCTGCCCGACCTGCGGACCCGCGCGCAGGACTTCGAGCCGCTGTCGCGCGACCGCTTCCTGGCCGGCGCGCTGCTGCCGGCCGCCTGGGTGCAGCAGGCGCGGCGCGTGCGGCGCTGGTTCGCGCTGCGCGCGGCCGAGCTGCTGCGCGACGTGGACGTGCTGATCGCCCCCGCCACGCCGGTCGTCGCGCCCGAGATCGGCACGGAGTGGCTGGACATCCACGGCCGCCGCCTGCCGGCCCGGCCCAGCCTGGGCCTGCTGACCCAGCCCATCTCCTGCATCGGCCTGCCCGTATGCGCGGCGCCGGTGTGGGGCATGCATGCCGCGCTGCCGATGGGCATTCAGATCATTGCCGCGCCCTGGCGCGAAGACCATGCGCTGCGCGTCGCCCACGCGCTGGAGCAGGCGGGCGTGTTTGCGGCGCCCGTTGCGGAGCTGCCATGACGGACATCAACCTCCCCGACGTGCTAGCCGAGGTGCAGGCGGTGTTTGCCGCGTACGAGGACGCGCTCGTGAACAACAAGGTCGACGTGCTCGACGCGCTGTTCTGGAACTCGCCGCACACCGTGCGCTACGGCGCGACCGAGAACCTGGTGGGCTATGCGCAGATCCAGGCCTTCCGCGCGGCGCGCTCGCCCGCCGGGCTGGCGCGCACGCTGGACCGCACCGTCATCACGACCTATGGCCGTGACTTCGCCACCGCGATGACCGAGTTCCAGCGCGACGGCAGCGCCGCCGTGGGCCGCCAGAGCCAGACCTGGGTGCGCATGGCCGACGGCTGGAAGGTCGTTGCCGCGCACGTGAGCCTGCTCGCGGCATGAGGGCGGTCGCCACGCCGCATACGATGGGGGCCATGCCCTCCCCCGTCGATGCCGCCGCCCGACCCAACCTGGCCGAACAGGTCTACGCCCGGCTCAAGGCCGAGCTGAACGACTTCCAGCTGGTGCCTGGCGACCGCTTCTCCGAGGCCGAGCTGGGCCAGCGCCTGGGCGTAAGCCGCACGCCCGTGCGCGAGGCGCTGTTCCGGCTGCGCAACGAGGGCTTTCTGGACGTGGAGGCCAAGTCGGGCTGGTCGGTGCGGCCCATCGACTTCGGGCGGCTGGAGCAGCTCTACGACCTGCGCATCATCCTGGAGCTGGCGGCGGTGGCGCGGCTGTGCGCCCACACCGGCACGCCGCCGGCCGAGCTGGAGTCGCTGAAGGCCATCTGGCTGGTGCCGGCCGCCGAGCGGCTGACCGATGGCCGCGAGGTGGGCCGGCTGGACGAGGCCTTCCACGCCACGCTGGTGCGCGCCGCCGGCAATGCCGAGATGGCCCGCGTGCACTGGGACGTGACCGAGCGCATCCGCATCATCCGGCACCTGGACTTCACGCGCGGCGAGCGCGTCGAGGCCACCTACGCCGAGCACGGCAAGATCCTGCGCGCCGTGATGCAGCGCAAGGTGGACCAGGCCCAACTGCTGCTGAAGACGCACGTCGAGCAGAGCAAGGCCGAGGTGCGCAAGATCACGCTGGCCACGCTGCACGAGGCCCGCGAGCGCTCGGCGGCGCGCTGACAAAGCCACCCTGCCGGGGCTCGCGGCGCTATGCTGGCCCGCATGAAGCAAGCCCTGTCGCACCTGGCCTGCATGCTGGTGGGCTGGTTGCTCGCCGCCACCGCAGCCACCGCTGCCGGCAAGCCCGTGCTGACCTGGATGGTGCTGGACCTGCCGCCTGGCTCCATGCCGGTGAATGGCCAGCTGACCGACGGCATCAACGACCGCATGCTGAAGATGGTGATCGCCGAGCTGCCGGGCTACGAACACCGCATCGTCGTCGCCAACACGGCGCGGGCGATGGCCGACCTGGCCGAGGGCAAGCAAGCCTGCTTCGGTTCGGCGGCCTACTCGGCGGATCGCGAGCGCGTCGCCTACTTCACGCTGGCCTATCTGATCCCGCCGCTGCACATCGTCGCCCGGGCCGATACCACGCCACGCCTGCCCATGAACGCCCGCGGTGAGGTGCTGGCGCCCGAGCTGTTCGCACGCAGCGACTTGCAGGGCCTGGTGGTGCCGCAGCGCGCCTACTCTCAGCTGCTGGACGACATGCTGAAGCAGCGCCCGGCCGACTCCGGCGTGCGCCAGGTGCTGGCCAACGACGGCGGCGCCAACATCCTGAAGATGCTGAAGCTGCGCCGCGGCGACTACACGGTGGAATACGACTTCGTCGCGAACTACCTGATCGCGCGCACGGCCGACCTCGCCGGCACCCCGTTCAGCATGCTGCCCATCGCCGGCGCAGAGCCGCTGCCGGTGGGCATTGCCTGCCCGCACACGGAATGGGGCCGGCAGATCATCGAGCAGGTGGACGCGGCGCTGGTGCGACTGGCGGTCCGCCCGGCTTTTCGCGAGGCGCTGCTGCGCTGGCTGCCCGCCGACAGCGCCCGGCGCTACCAACCGGCCATCGAGGCCTTCCTGGAGCGCCGCGCCAAGGCCAGCCCGGCCACCGCCTTCCCGCGCTGGCCGAGCGCACGCTGAAGCGCGCCTACAGCCCCAGCTGGACCCTGACCTTCTTGGGCAGCTTGCCCGCCACCAGCTCGTGCGAGCGCGTCACCAGCGCCTTCAGCTCAGCCAGCGGCAGCGCCTTCGCGTTCTCCACGGCCACCCAGTGGTAGCGCGCCACGTAGGGCGCGGGCTTGAGGCCGGGCAGCCCGGTCAGCTCCAGGAAGCGGTGCTCGTCGACCTTGAAGCTGCAGCCGGTGAACGGGCCCGGGTGCGGCCCGGCGACGAAGAACATCTTGGCGCCCACGCTGGCCACCCAGTCGGCGCCCCACTTGACGCCCTGCGTGGCTCCCGGCAGCGAGAGGGCGTGGTCGGCAAGGGCTTGGAAGCTCATGGCGCGATTGCAGCACCGTGGGGGCTTGGATGCGCGGCGGCTCGCGGGCAACATGGGCGCCCCACCACCCGGCGCCTCGCGGCGACCTGCTACGCATGAAGGCTCTTGCATTCGCCCTTTGGCTGGCGCCCGCCGCCGCGCTGTTCGCCGCCCCCTCGCCCACCGCCACGCAACTCAGCGTCAGCAACACCACGGCCATGCTGAGCGCCCGCGCCGCCCACCAGGCCACGGCCACGGCGCAAGGCCTGGTGCTGCTCAGCGGCGGCTGCGCGCAGGCCAACTGCGACGGCGTGCAGCGCTCGGCCGAGCTGTTCGACCCGGCCACCGGCCGCCATGCGCCGGCCGGCACGATGCGCG
This sequence comes from uncultured Comamonadaceae bacterium, assembly GCA_965650725.1. GTDB lineage: Bacteria > Pseudomonadota > Gammaproteobacteria > Burkholderiales > Burkholderiaceae_C > Pelomonas. Next base: position 11,009 of record CBFGPX010000140.1, read on the forward strand.
AGGCCCGCGTGGCCCATGCCGCGGCGCCGCTGCCCGACGGCCGCGTGCTGGTGGCGGGCGGCTGGACCGGCGCCGCCGTGACCGAATCGGTGGAGCTGTTCGACCCCGCCACGCGCCGCTTCACGCC
>CBFGPX010000141.1:0-10933 GCA_965650725.1 uncultured Comamonadaceae bacterium
CGTCTGCACATAGGTCTCGAATTCGCTGGGTGGGGGCGGAGGTGGAGACTTGCGCAGCGGATCCTGGCCGAACTCGTCGCGACGCTGGCGCCCGTCGTCCCGGTCGCGCTCACGCTCGCGTGCGGTGCCGTTCAACCGGACGGGGCCGCCGTCGACCTCTCTGGAGGCGTTGGTGCTGTTGGCACTGTTGCTGCGGTTGTCGACCAGGTCGGCCGCCATGGACGGGCCCGCCAAGCCTGCAGTCAACCCGGCCAGACACAGCGACATGCGGCCCCAGCGGATCAAGGTTCGAGCGGCGCTGGAGCGCGAAAACGACGTGAGATTCATGCGTGCTCGCAGTGGACTTCTGGACACGGCGGCCGGAGCCGCCATCGATGAAAGCGCCGGATTCTAGGGGCGGCGCCGATTGCGCCGGACGCGGGTCGGGGGTTAGGGGGACTACACTGACGCCCCGCGTTCGCGGCGCCCGGGTCGGAGTACCGCTCCGCAGCCGCCGGCCCCAGAGACAGGCCATCGCCCCCATGCTCATCGTTTTCTTTGCGAGCTTCGGCTTCGCGCTGGTCATCACCTTGCTGCTCGTCCGCTCGGCCCATCTGCATGGCGCCCTGTCGGCGGATTTCGACCGCAGCGGCCCTCAGAAGTTCCATTCGGAACCGGTGCCGCGTGTGGGCGGCATTGGCATCTTCACCGGCTTCCTGATTGCCACCGGGCTGCTGGCCTGGCGCCAGCGCGAGTTCATGGAACCGGTGCTGTGGCTGGCCTTGTGCGCCGTGCCGGCCTTCGCAGCGGGGCTGATGGAGGACCTGACCAAGAAGGTCAGCCCTTTGCGGCGCCTGCTTGCAACCGCCGTCTCCGCGGCGCTGGGTGTGGGGCTGCTGGGCGCCACCATTCCGTCGACGGGCATTCCCGGCCTGGACTGGGTCGCTTCCACCGCCGTGGGGGCGGCGCTGCTGGCGATCTTCGTTGTGGCCGGCGTGGCCAATTCCATCAACATCATCGACGGCATGAACGGCCTGGCTTCCATGTGCACGGCCATCATGCTGGCCGGCCTGGCCTATGTCGCGCTGCAGGTGGGCGACCAGGTGATCGCTGCGATGGCGGTGGTCGTGGTCGGCGCGGCGCTCGGCTTCTTCCTGTGGAACTACCCCAACGGCCTGATCTTCCTGGGCGACGGTGGCGCCTATTTCCTGGGCTTCATGCTGGCGGAGCTGGCCATTCTGCTGCTGGTGCGCAACCCCGGGGTGTCGCCCATGTTCCCGCTGCTGCTGTGCGCCTACCCGGTCTGGGAGACAGTGTTCTCCATCTACCGGCGCAAGGTCGTGCGTGGCCGCCCCGCCGGCATGCCGGACGGCATCCACCTGCACAGCCTCATCTACCGCCGGCTGATGCGCTGGGCACTGGGCAGCAAGGACGCGGCGGTGCTGACGCGTCGCAATGCCCTGACGGCGCCCTACCTGTGGGTGCTGTGCAGCCTGTCCGTCGTGCCGGCCACGCTGTGGTGGGACGACACGGCCATGCTGCAGATCATGCTTGGTCTGTTCGTGGCCTGTTACGTGCTGCTGTACTGGCGCATCGTGCGCTTCCGTACCCCGCGCTGGATGGTGTTGAGCGCGCGCTCCCAGCAGCGTCCGCCGCTGTCGGGACGCGAATAGTTGGCGCATCCGGGATAATCGCCGGATGCAAGACACCCCAGAGGCCGCCGCGGACGCGGCGCCCGCACGTTTCGACACCCTCGCGCTGGACCCCAAGCTGCTTCGTGCCGTGGCCGACTCCGGCTACCTGACGATGACGCCCATCCAGGCCAAGGCCATCCCCATCGTGCTGGAGGGCCGCGACGTGATGGGTGCGGCCCAGACCGGCACCGGCAAGACGGCGGCCTTCTCCATCCCGCTGCTGCAGCGCATGCTCAAGCACGAGAACCCGAGCGTGTCGCCGGCCCGCCATCCGGTGCGCGCGCTGGTGCTGGCGCCGACCCGCGAACTGGCCGACCAGGTCGCCGACAACGTCAAGAAGTACGCCAAGCACACGCAGCTGCGCTCGGTGGTCGTTTTCGGCGGCGTGGACATGAAGCCGCAGACGGCGGCGCTGAAGGCCGGTGTCGAGGTGCTGATCGCCACCCCGGGCCGGCTGCTGGACCACATCGAGGCCAAGAACTGCGTGCTGAACCAGGTCGAGTACGTCGTGCTCGACGAAGCCGACCGCATGCTGGACATCGGCTTCCTGCCGGACCTGCAGCGCATCCTCAGCTTCCTGCCCAAGGCGCGTCAGACTCTGCTGTTCTCGGCCACGTTCTCGCCCGAGATCAAGCGCCTCGCGCAGAGCTATCTGCAGGACCCCATCCTCGTCGAGACCGCGCGCCCCAACCAGACCGCGTCGACGGTCGAGCAGCGCTTCATCAGCGCCACCGACGACGACAAGCGCGCCATCATCAAGCAGATCCTGAAGGATCGTGCCATCCGTCAGGCCATCGTGTTCGGCAATTCCAAGCTGGGCGTCGCCCGCCTGGCCCGCTCCTTCGAGCGTGACGGTCTGCGCACCGCGGCGCTGCATGGCGACAAGTCGCAGGACGAGCGGCTGAAGTCGCTGGACGCGTTCAAGCGTGGCGAGGTGGACCTCCTGGTCGCGACCGACGTGGCCGCCCGCGGGCTGGACATCGCCGACCTGCCGGCCGTCTTCAACTTCGACGTGCCCTTCAACGCCGAGGACTATGTGCACCGCATCGGCCGCACCGGTCGTGCCGGCGCCTCGGGCCTGGCCGTCACGCTGGTGACCAAGTCCGACGCCCGGCTGGTGGCCGACATCGAGAAGCTGATCAAGCGCAAGATCGACCTGGACGCCTTCGAGGTCGAGAGCGAGCGGCCGCGCTTCGAGCGCCGCCGCCGCGACGAGTCGGGGGAGCGCGAGGAGCGTCCGTCGCGTTCGACCAGTCCTGCCCTGCGCACGCCTGCGCCGCCGTCGGCGGACCCTTTCTTCGACAAGCCCTACGAATCCGGCTCGCGCGACGAGCCGCCGGCCTGGGAGAAGGCCAGGGCCTCCGCGCCGGCCAAGGGCCTGTCCAACTACATCAAGCCCAAGAAGCAGGTGGCGGCGCTGTTCGGCGCCAAGAAGCCGGCGCCGGCCGAGTCCTAAGCCAGCAGTGCGAAGACCGCAGGGATGCGGTCGGGCAGGGCGGCCGTGCCGCCCCGCTTCCAGTCCGCCACCGTGGCGGTACGTGTCCAGCCGCCGGGCAGCGTCAGGCCCACGCTGATGGACAGCCGCGTGCCGGGCTTCAAGGTGCCCAGCAGCGCCTGGCGCAAGGCCTCGTTGCGGTACGGCGTCTCGATCAGCAGCTGTGTCTGCCCGGCCTTGACCGACAGGGCTTCCAGTTCTCGGATGCGGGCCGTGCGCCCGCCGGCGTCCACCGGCAGATAGCCGACGAACGCAAAGCTCTGGCCGTTGAGGCCGCTGGCCGCCAGCGCCAGCAGCAGCGAACTGGGGCCCGACAGCGGCAGCACCTCGATGCTGGCCTCGTGGGCCGCTGCCACCAGGCGTGCGCCCGGGTCCGCGATGGCGGGCAGCCCTGCCTCGGAGATCAGGCCCAGGTCATGGCCCGCCAGCGCCGGCTTCAGCAGCGCACGCCAGGCCGCCGCATCGTCGCCGGCGGGCTTGCCGCCCTTGGGCGGGCGGGGCAGTTCGGTGATCTGTATGGCCTGCAGCGGCTGCGCAAGCGGCGCAACGGCATCGACGCGCTTCAGCAGCGCCCGGGTCGTCTTCGCGCTCTCGGCGGCCCAGTGCGTCAGCCGCGCGGCCTGTTCGATGACGCGCTGCGGCAGCACTTCGCGCAGGTCCAGCGAGTCGTCCACGCCGAAATCCAGCGTGTTGGGTATCAGGATCAATCGGCCCTTCGCGCTCATGCCAGCGGCTCCAGGCCGGCGCGGCGCAGCAGCGCGCAGGTCCGTATCAGCGGCAGTCCGACCAGGGCCGTCGGGTCGTCCGACTCGACGGCATCCAGCAAGGCGATGCCCATGCTTTCGACCTTGGCACTGCCGGCGCAGTCATAGGGCTCATCGGCGCGCAGATAGGCCTCGATGGCGGCATCGCTCAGCTCGCGCACTCGCACCCGCACCTCGGCGCGGTCGATGGCCGCCAGGCCGGGTGCCACGACGGCCACGGCCGTCTGGAAAACCACCTCGCGCCCGCTCATGCGCCGCAGCTGGGCAGCAGCGGCCGCGTGCGAGCCCGGCTTGCCGATGGCCTCGCCAGCGAGGTCGGCCACCTGGTCGGAGCCGATGACGACGGCTCCCGGGAAGCGAGTCGCCACGTCTCGCGCCTTGGCCAGTGCCAGCCGCTCGGCCAGGGCCGCCGGGGATTCGCCGGGCAGCGCGGCTTCATCGACGTCGGGGGCCACGGCATCGAAGGGCAGCCGCAGCCGGCTCAGCAGTTCGCGCCGGTAGCGGGACGTGGAAGCGAGGATCAACTGGGGCATGGGTTCATTCTCGCCGGCCTAAACTTCGCGCCATGAAACCGCGCGCCTTTGTTCCCGAGAAGCTCGACCTTGCCGTCTTTGTCCGTGAAGGCGGCAGCCTTGAAGGTGAGTGGCCGGCCGCCTCGCTGCAGCGTCTGGCGGATTCCGCCGCGCCGGAGGCGCCCGCCACGGGTTGGCCCGCACTGCGCTGGAGCTTGCGAGGCGAAGTCCGCCAGCCCAAAGGCGGCCAGCCGCAGATGTGGCTTCACGTGTCCTGCCAGGGCGAAGTGGCGCTGACCTGCCAGCGCTGCCTCAAGCCGGTCACCGAGGCGTTGGCCATCGACCGCTGGATCCGCTTCGTCGACACCGAGGCGGAGGCCGAGGCGCTGGATGTGGACAGCGACGATGACGTGCTGGCCCTGCCGCGCCACCTCGACGCGCGCGAGCTGATCGAGGACGAACTGCTGCTGGAGCTGCCGCTCGTGCCTCGGCACGACAGCTGCCCCGAACCCTTGCCCCAGGCGCAGGACGAAGGCGCTGCGGACGTCGAGGACGAGCGGCCCAACCCCTTCGCCAAGTTGGCCGCACTCAAGCGCGGCGGTAGCGCCTGAGGCCGTGGGTAAATACGCGTTCGCGCCCAGCCGGTTGCAGGCAGCTTGGCGGGATGCGGTTTCGCTGCTACACTCGTGGGCTTTTCTGCGGCCTGGAGATCGAGCGCAAGTCTCTCTCCTTGGGGTCGCAACCCCGAACCCCGCAGAGTCTGGAGAATTTCATGGCCGTTCAGCAAAACAAGAAGTCGCCTTCCAAGCGCGGCATGCACCGTTCCCACAATGCCCTGGTCAACCCGGGCACGGCCGTCGAGCCGACGACGGGCGAAGTGCACCTGCGTCACCACATCAGCCCCAACGGCTTCTACCGTGGCCGCAAGGTGTTGAAGAGCAAGGCCGACGCGGCCTGATGACGCTCCGCGCCGCCGCGTGGCGGTGCGCACCGATGAATCTGCCGACCCGGCCTGCGCCCTGCGCTGTGCCGGGTTTGGTCTTTTCTGAATTGCCTCAGTCTCGATGACCCACGCGCCCCTGCCCGATCCCGTTCGTCTCGCCGTCGACTGCATGGGTGGCGACCACGGCCCCTCGGTCACGCTGCCTGCCTGCCGCGCCTTTCTCGACAAGCACCCCGGCGCCGAACTGATCCTCGTCGGCAAGCCCGAAGCACTGACCGCTGCCGCGACCTGGCCGCGCTGCCGCATCGTCGCGGCCAGCGAAATCGTCACCATGGACGACCCCATTGAGGTGGCGCTGCGCCGCAAGCGCGACTCGTCCATGCGCGTCGCCATCCAGCAGCTCAAGGACGGCCGTGACGGCGAGCCCGCGCCGGCCCATGCCTGCGTGTCCGCCGGCAACACCGGCGCGCTGATGGCGGTGGCCAAGGTGTTGCTGAAGACGCTGGCGGGCATCGACCGCCCGGCCATCGCGGCGGTGATGCCCAATGCCGCCGGCCGCTTCACGACCGTGCTGGACCTGGGCGCCAACGTCGATTCCACGGCCGAGAACCTGCTGCAGTTCGCCGTCATGGGCAGCGCGCTGGTGTCGGCCGTCGAGGGCATCGAGGAGCCCAGCGTGGGCCTGCTCAACATCGGCGAAGAGGCCATCAAGGGCAGCGAGATCATCAAGCAGGCCGGCGAACTGCTGCGTGCCGCCGGCAGCGCGGGTCAGCTGAACTTCTACGGCAACGTCGAGGGCAACGACATCTTCAAGGGCACGACGGACATCGTCGTCTGCGACGGCTTCGTCGGCAACGTCATGCTGAAGGCCTCCGAGGGCCTGGCCAGCATGATGGGCGGCTTCATCAAGACGGAGTTCACGCGCGACTGGCTCAGCATGCTGGGTGCATTGATTGCCCGGCCGGTGCTGAACCGCTTCAAGCACCGCGTGGATCACCGCCGCTTCAACGGCGCGGCGCTGCTGGGCCTGCGCGGGCTGGTGTTCAAGAGCCATGGCTCGGCCGACGCCTTCGCGTTCGAGAACGCCTTGGCCCGCGCTTATGATGCCGCCCGCAACCGGCTGCTGGACCGGGTACACGATCGCATCGTCGGCACGCTGCAAGCGAACCCTGGCGATGCTGGAGACAAGGCGGCGCCCGCCGCCCAGGCCGCATGAGCCCCACTGGAACGCAAACTCCCCGCCATTCCCGCATCCTCGGCACCGGCAGCTTCCTGCCCGCCGACCGGGTGACCAACCAGGCGCTGGCCGAGCGCCTTGCGGCCGACGGCATCGAGACCTCGGACGACTGGATCGTCGAGCGCACCGGCATCCGTGCGCGCCATTTCGCGGCGCCAGACCAGGCGTCCAGCGACCTCGCGCTGCCGGCAGCGCAGGCTGCATTGGAGGCCGCCGGCATCACGGCCGGGGAAGTCGACCTCATCATCGTCGCCACGTCCACGCCGGACATGGTGTTCCCGTCCACCGCCTGCCTGCTGCAGAAGAAGCTGGGCGTGCATGGCTGCGCGGCCTTCGACGTGCAGGCGGTCTGCTCGGGCTTCGTCTACGCACTCAGCGTGGCCGACGCGATGATCAAGTCCGGCGCGGCCAACAAGGCGCTGGTCGTCGGTGCCGAGGTGTTCTCGCGCATCCTGGATTTCAAGGACCGCACCACCTGCGTGCTGTTCGGCGACGGCGCCGGTGCCGTGGTGCTGGGTGCCAGCGCCGAGCCCGGCATCCTGGCGGCCGAGCTGCATGCCGACGCGCGCCACACCGACATCCTCTGCACGCCCGGCACCGTGGCCGGCGGCCAGGTCATCGGCAGCCCCTTCCTGAAGATGGACGGCCAGGCCGTCTTCAAGCTCGCCGTGGGCGTGCTGGAGAAGGTGGCCCGCTCCGTGCTCGAGAAGGCCGGCAAGACCGACGCCGACATCGACTGGCTGATCCCGCACCAGGCCAACATCCGCATCATGCAGGGCACGGCCAAGAAGCTGAAGATGGACCTGAACAAGCTCATCGTCACCGTCGACGAGCATGGCAATACCTCGGCCGCCTCGGTGCCGCTGGCGCTGGATGTCGCGGTCCGCAGTGGCCGCGTCCAGCGCGGCGACCTGGTCATGCTGGAAGGCGTCGGCGGCGGCTTCACCTGGGGCGCAGCCCTGCTCAACTACTGATCTTTCCTCCCATGACCGCACCCTTTGCAGTCGTCTTCCCCGGGCAGGGTTCGCAGGCCGTCGGCATGCTGGACGCCTGGGGCGACCACCCCGAAGTCCGCCTGACCCTGGAAGAAGCCTCCGTCGCCCTCGGCGAGGACATCGGAGCGCTGATCCACGCCGGCCCCAAGGAACAGTTGGACCTGACCACCAACACCCAGCCCGTCATGCTGACGGCCGGCATCGCCTGCTGGCGGGCGTTCGTCGCCGAGACAGGGGCCAGGCCCGTGGCTGCGGCCGGCCACAGCCTCGGTGAGTACACGGCGCTGGTCGCCGCGGGCGCGCTGAGCCTGGCCGACGCGCTGCCGCTGGTGCGTTTCCGCGCCCAGGCCATGCAGGAGGTCGTGCCGGTGGGCGCGGGCGCGATGTACGCCATCCTGGGCCTGGACGGTGAAGCCGTGCGCGCCGGCTGCGCGCAGGCTGCCGCCGAGACCGGCGAGGCCATCGAGGCGGTCAACTTCAACGATCCCAAGCAGACCGTCATCGCCGGCAGCAAGGCCGGTGCCGAGAAGGCCGCCGAGATCCTGAAGGCGGCTGGCGCCAAGCGCGCCCTGCCGCTGCCGGTGTCCGCGCCATTCCATTCCAGCCTGATGAAGCCGGCCGCCGAGCGGCTGAAGGACAAGCTGGCGTCGGTGCAATTCAAGGCCGCCGCCTTCCCCGTCATCAACAACATCGACGTGGCCGTCACCGACAACGGCGATGCGCTGCGTGACGCGCTATACCGCCAGGCCTTCGGCCCGGTGCGCTGGGTCGAGGTCGTGCAGGCCCTGAAGGCCCGTGGCGTCAACCACATCATCGAGGCCGGCCCCGGCAAGGTGCTGACCGGCATGGCCAAGCGCATAGCCCCCGAGCTGCAGGCCGCCTGCGTGTTCGATCCCGCCTCGCTGGCCGAGGCCCGCGCGCTGCTGGGAGGTGGCTGACATGACGGAATCCGCAATCAAGGGCGTGGCCCTGGTCACCGGCGCCAGCCGGGGCATAGGCCGCGCCATCGCGCTGGCCCTGGCCGCTCAGGGCTGGCGCGTCGTCGGCACCGCGACGGCCGAATCCGGCGCCGCCGGCATCACCGAGGCGCTGGGCCCCCAGGGCGGTCGGGGCATCGTGCTGAACGTGACCGACGGCGCCGCGGCCCAGGCGGCCGTGGACGACATCGTCGCAAAGGACGGTGGCCTGCACGTGCTGGTCAACAACGCCGGCATCACGCGCGACGGCCTGTCCATGCGCATGAAGGACGACGACTGGGATGCCGTCATCGACACCAACCTGAAGGCGGTGTTCCGCCTCTCGCGCGCTGCCATCAAGCCGATGATGAAGCAGCGCTCCGGCCGCATCATCAACATCACGTCCGTCGTGGGCGCCTCCGGCAACCCTGGCCAGGCCAACTACGCGGCCGCCAAGGCCGGCGTGGCGGGCCTGACCCGCTCGCTGGCCCGCGAGCTGGGCAGCCGCGGCATCACCGTCAACTGCGTCGCGCCGGGCTTCATCGCCACCGACATGACCGAGGTCCTGCCCGAGGCCCAGAAGGCCGCGCTGCTGGGCCAGATCCCGCTGGGCCGCCTGGGCGCGCCCGAGGAGATCGCGGCCACCGTCGCCTTCCTGGCCTCGCCCGGCGCGGCCTACATCACCGGCAGCGAACTGCACGTCAACGGCGGCATGTTCATGGCCTGAATTCCCTGGCCTGCGGACCCTCCCAGGCCACCGTCGGCGCCCCGACTTAGGGGCGTCACCCTAGAGCCCGTAGAATGCCGGGCTGTTTTTTGCAAAACCCTCCTGGAGGAGTCATGAGCGATATCGAAGCACGCGTCAAGAAGATCATTGCCGAACAACTGGGCGTGGCGGAAGCCGACGTCACCAACGAGAAGGCATTCGTCGCCGACCTGGGCGCTGACTCGCTGGACACCGTCGAACTGGTGATGGCCCTCGAAGACGAGTTCGGCATCGAGATCCCCGACGAAGAGGCCGAGAAGATCACCACCGTGCAGCTGGCGATCGACTACGCCGTCAAGCACCAGAAGGCCTGAGCGCCTTTTTCTCCCGCAACTCTGATCCGCACCGCATGAGTCGTCGCCGCGTCGTCGTCACCGGCCTTGGCCTCATCAGTCCCGTCGGCAACACCGTTGCCGAAGGCTGGGCCAACATCCTCGCCGGGCGTTCCGGCATTGCCACCGTCACCCGCTTCGACGCCAGCAACCTGGCGTGCCACTTCGCGGGTGAGGTCAAGGGCTTCAACATCGAGGATTACATCCCCGCCAAGGAAGCCCGGCACATGGATGCCTTCATCCATTACGGCCTGGCGGCGTCCATGCAGGCGGTGCGGGATGCCGGTCTTCCGACCGGCGACCAACTGACCGAAGAGCAGGCCGAGCGCATCGGCGTGCTCGTGGGTTCCGGCATCGGCGGCCTGCCGCTGATCGAGGACACCAAGACCGAGCTGATCAACCGCGGCCCGCGCCGCATCTCGCCGTTCTTCATCCCGGCCTCGATCATCAACATGATCTCGGGCCACGTCTCCATCCAGTTCGGCTTTCAGGGGCCCAACCTGGCGATCGTGACGGCCTGCACCACGGGCCTGCATGCCATCGGCGAGGCCGGCCGGCTCATCGAGTACGGCGACGCCGACGTGATGATCGCGGGTGGTGCCGAGGGTGCGGTGTCGCCGCTGGGCATCGGCGGCTTCGCCGCGGCCCGGGCGCTGTCCACCCGCAACGACGACCCCGCGACCGCGTCCCGCCCCTGGGACAAGGACCGCGACGGCTTCGTGCTGGGCGAGGGCGCCGGTGTGCTGGTGCTCGAAGAGTACGAACACGCCAAGAAGCGCGGGGCCAAGATCTACTGCGAGCTGTCGGGCTTCGGCATGGGTGCGGACGCGTACCACATGACCGCGCCCAACGTGGACGGCCCCAAGCGCTCCATGCGCGCGGCGCTGCGCAACGCGGGCATCAACCCGGATCAGGTCCAGTACATGAACGCCCACGGCACGTCTACGCCGCTGGGCGACGTGAACGAGACCAACGCGATCAAGCTCGCCTTTGCCGACCATGCCAAGCAGATGGTCATCAGCTCGACCAAGTCCATGACCGGCCACCTGCTGGGCGGCGCGGGCGGCATCGAGTCGGTGTTCACGGCGCTGGCCGTGCGTGACCAGATCGCGCCGCCGACCATCAACATCTTCAACCAGGATCCCGAGTGCGACCTGGACTACTGCGCCAACGAGGCGCGGCCCATGAAGATCGAGTACGCCGCAAAGAACAACTTCGGCTTCGGCGGCACCAACGGCACGCTGATCTTCAAGCGCGTCT
>CBFGPX010000142.1:0-10916 GCA_965650725.1 uncultured Comamonadaceae bacterium
CGTCAACGTGCTGGTGTCCACGCGCCGTGCGCGCTACGGCCTGGCTGCCAGCGAATGGCGACCGGACCTGCACCTGTCGCTGTGGAACCCCTACCAGACGCTGGACGTTGCCGGCCCGACCGTGCTGACCTGGGGCTTCGCGCCCGGAGCATTGGCCGGCCTGAAGGCCTGGCTGGAAGGCAAAACCCAAGCCACCGGCCGCGCGCCGCAAGGACTGCAATGAGCCAAGAACGGACTCCGATGCGGTGGGTGCCCACCCTGTACTTCGTGCAGGGCATGCAGTTCTTCGTCGTCATGCTCATCGCGGGCCTGATGTTCAAGAACCTGGGCGTGGCCAATGACCAGATCGCGCGCTGGACGGCCGTGCTGGGCCTGGCCTGGGCCATCAAGCCGCTGTGGAGCCCGTTCCTGGAGCTGGCGCGCAGCAAGAAGCTGATCGTCGTCATCGCGCAGTACGTCGGCGCCGTGGGCCTGGGCCTGATGGCGCTGGCGCTGCAGCTGCCGCACTGGTTTGCGGCGGCCATCATCGTGCTGTTCCTGATCGCCTACGCGTCGGCCACGCACGACATCGCCTGCGACGGCCTCTACATGTCATCGCTGGACGAGAAGCGCCAGGCCGCCTACGCGGGCTGGCAGGGCGCGTTCTTCAACTGCGCGCGCTTCTTCATCACCGGCGTGGTGCTGAAGATCGCCGGCTCGCTGGAAACGAGCATGGGCGCGGCCAATGCGTGGTCCACGGTGTTCCTGATGCTGGCCGGCCTGGTGGCCGTGCTTGCGACCTACAACGCGCGCACGCTGCCCGGCACGCTGACCACCGAGCACAGCGACATGACGGCGACCGGCGTCGCGACGCTGCTGAAGGAGGTCGTCATCGCCTTCTTCCAGAAGCCCGGCATCTGGCGCGCGGTGCTGTTCATCGTCATGTTCCGCTTCGCCGAAGGCCAGGTGCAGACCATTGGCCCGCTGTTCCTGCTGGAAGCGCGCGACAAGGGCGGCCTGGGCCTGACGACCGGCCAGGTCGCCGACGTCTACGGCTGGGTGGGCACGGGCGCCTTCCTGGTGGGCTCGGTGCTGGGCGGCTGGGTCACCAGCAAGCTCAGCCTGAAGCGCGCGATGCCGCTGCTGGTGCTGGCCATGTGCGTGCCCAACGTGACCTTCTACTACCTCGCGTCCGCGCGGCCCGCCGACCTGCCGCACATCGCCGCGGCCGTGGGCATCGAGATGTTCGGCTACGGCTTCGGCTTCGTCGGCATGATCCTGTACATCATGCAGGCCGTCGCGCCCGGCCGCTTCCAGACGGCCCACTACGCGCTGGGCTCGGGCGTCATGCAGCTGGGCTTCATCCTCAGCAAGTCCATCAGCGGCGACATCCAGCTGGCCATGGGCTACGAGAAGTTCTTCGCCTGGACCATCGCCTGCGGCGTGCCGGCCCTGCTGCTGCTGCTGTGGGTGCCCATGCCGCGCAAGAGCCAACCCACCGAGGCGGTGCCCGCATGAAATTCGCGCGGATGACCCTGCTGGCCGCCGTGGCGGCCCCCGCATTCGCCAACGGCGAGTTCTTCGACGACTTCTCGCAGGCCGACGTGGCCGCGCTGCGCGCCAGCGGCTGGGTGCTGCGCGAAGGCGGCGGCCACCCGGGTCTGCCGGGCACGCGCTTCGCGCCGGGCCAGTTCTCCGTCGCCGGCGGCCAGCTGAAGCTGCGCCTGGACACGGACGGCACCGTCGCTGGCACCGTGCAGCCGCAGCTGTGCGCGGCGCGCAAATTTTTGTGGGGCACCACCACCGCCCGCGTGCGGCTGCGCGACACGGGCTTCAAGGACACCATCGTGCAGGCCTTCTACCTGGCCGGCCCGCTGAAGCATGACTTCGACCCCGACTTCAGCGAGGTCGACTTCGAGTACCTGCCGCACGGCGGCTGGGGTGCGCCGGACACGCGGCTGTACGGCGTGTCCTGGCAGACCGTGCGCGTTGACCCCTTCCTGCCGTTCAACAGCGCGGGCCAGCACAAGGGCTCGCACGACGGCTGGCACATCCTGACCGTGCAGGTCGAGGCCGGCCGCGTGCGCCACTACGCCAACGACAAGCTGCTCAACGAGGCATCTGGCCGCAACGTGCCGGTGAAGCCGATGGCGATCAGCTTCAGCCACTGGCTGTCGGGCGGCGCCACGCCGGGCGCGCCGCGCTCGCATGAATTCGAGGTGGACTGGGTGCTGCATGCGCAGGGCCAGACCGTGACGCCCGCTGCCATGCAGGCGCGCGCCGCCGACCTGCAGCGCCAGGGCGTGGCCCGGCGCGACACCGTGCCCGAGTCGGGCCTGACGAGCGAGTGCAACATATGACCAAGCGCTTTCTTCTCGCTCTGGCCTTCGCGGCCTCGCTGGCCCAGGCGCAGACGAAGCCCGCGCCGGTCGTCGGCACCTACATCCTGGCCGAGCGCGGCGTCGGCGTCGTCGAGCAGCTCAAGCCCGGCCGCGTCTCGCACATCCTCTACGCCTTTCTGCTGATCTGCGGCGAAGGCCAGCGCTCGCAGGACGAGGCGGCCTGCAAGGGCCAGCCCAGGTTCGGCATCCAGCCGCATGCGGACCAGGAGATCTTCTCCGCCGCCTTCCAGCGCCTCAAATCACGAGACCCCAAGGTGCAGGTGCTGGCCTCGGTGGGCGGCTGGGGCGGGTCAGACCCCTTCTTCCACCTCGCGGCCACGGCCGAGGGCCGCGCAGCCTTCATCAAGCATTCGATCGACTGGCTGCGTGCGCACCCCGGCTTCGACGGCCTGGACATCGATTGGGAGCACCCCGGCAACAACGGTGCCGCCAACGGCGTGCAACTGGGCAGCCCGGCCGATGGCCAGCGCTTCGTCACGCTGATGCAGGAGTTGCGCGCGGGCCTGGACGCGCTGGGCCGCGAGACCGGCCGCCGCTACGCACTGACGGTGGCCATCAATACCACCAAGGAGCAACTGGTGCGCATGCCCATGGGCCCGGCTGCGAAGTCGCTGGACCTGGTGTTCATGATGACCTACGACTTCACCGGCCCGTGGACCAAGCACATCGGCAACCACACGGCGCTGCGCAGCAGCAAGCCCGGCGCCGAGAGCCTGGAGCTGTCGGTGGCCAACCTGAAGGCCGAGGGCGTGCCGGTCGAGAAGATGGTGGCCGGCGTCGCGATGTATGCGCGCGGCTTCGACGGCGTGAAGCCCGACGGCAGCTATGCCAAGCCCTGGCCCAATGCCGATGGCTCGATCGCGTTCAAGGACGTGGCCGCGCTGCGCCAGCAGGGCCTGAAGCCAGTATTCGACAAGGCCTCGCAGTCCTGGGCCATGGTGGGCTCGGAGAAGTACGTCGGCTACGACGACCCGCGTGCGGTTCGTGCCAAGGTTGCGTTCGCGAAGCAGGCCGGCCTGGCCGGTGTGTTCGCGTGGGAGCTGAGCCAGGACAACGGCGAGATACTCGACGCGATGAACACCATGAGGCCGTGAGCGCTGTGGTGGCGCGTGGCAGGGGATGGAGTCGACCATGAGGCCGGTTGAGGTCTGGCAGGTCGCCGATGAGGTGCCGCTGAAGGTGCGTCTGCAGCAGCGTGCCGCCCCCGTGCTGCTGAAGGGCCTGCTGGCCCACTGGCCCGCCGTGCAGGCCGGGCGGGGTGCGCCACTGGCCGTCTGCGACTACCTGCGCCGCTTCGACCGGGGGGTGGAGGTCTTCGCCACCAAGACCCGTGCGGCGGCCCGCGGCGTGATGGGGTACAACGACGACCTCACCGATTTCGCCTTCGTCAAGGCGCGCATGACACTGGCCGAGTTCGTGGCGAACCTCGCTGCCTACCTGCCCGCCGCGGAGGCCCCCGCCATCGCCGCGCAATGCGCCAAGGTCGGCGAGGTCATCCCCGGATTCCTGGATGAGAACCGGTTGCAGACCCTGCCGGGCGTGGCGCCCAACTTCTGGCTGGGCAATGCGCTGACGGTGCCGGTGCATCACGACCACCCGTACAACCTGGCCTGCGTGGTGGCGGGCCGGCGCCGCTTCACGCTGTTCGCGCCGGAGCAGGTGGGCAACCTCTACATCGGGCCGCTGGAGCACACGCCGTCGGGGGCGCCGATTTCGGTCGTGCATCCCAAGGCGCCGGACTACGAGCGCTATCCGCGCTACCGCGACGCGCTGGCGTCGGCGGTCGTTGCCGAGATGGAGCCGGGCGACGCCCTCTTCATCCCGCCGCTGTGGTTCCATCAGGTCGAGGCGCTGGAGAAGGTCAACCTGCTCGTCAACTACTGGTGGCCCGTCGCGGTCCAGGCGGACTTGCCCAGCCCCGCGAGCGCGTTGATGCAGACCCTGCAGGTGCTGAATGCGTTGCCGCCGGCACAGCGCGAGGCCTGGGCGGCGATGTTCGAGCACTATGCCGTGCAGCGCGACCGCGATCCAGCCGCCCACATCCCCGAGGCCTGGCGAGGCGTGCTGGCACGGCGCGGGAACGCGTGATGCGGGCGATCAAGGAACTGCATGGCGTCACGCGCCAGCGCTTCGAGAACGAACTGCTGGCGGGCTACGAGCCGGTCGTGCTGCGCGGCGCGGCAGCGCACTGGCCGCTGGTGCAGCAAGGCCGTGCGGGCCTGCAGCCCTGTCTGGAGTACCTGATGGGCTTTGATGGTGGCAAGCCGGTCGACGCCATCCTCGCCAAGCCGGAGCCCGCGCGGGCCTTCGGCTACAAGCCGGATCTCGCCGGTTTCAACTTCGCCCACGACAAGCGGCCCTACGCGGCGCTGTTCGAGCAGCTCTGGCGCTACAGCCACTTTCCCGACCCCCCGGCGCTGGCCGCGCAGAGCGCCTTGGTGGCCGACGCGCTGCCGGGCCTGGAGCGGGCGAACCCGCTGCCGCTGCTGGACGCAGCGGTGCAGCCGCGCATCTGGATCGGCAACCGGGCCACGGTGCCGGCGCACTTCGACGATTCGCACAACATCGCCTGCGTGGCCGCCGGCAGGCGGCGTTTCACGCTGCTGCCGCCGGCCTGCGCGCCGCTGCTCTATCTGGGGCCGCCGGACTACGCGCCGACGCCGGCGCCGATGTCTGTCGTGCCCGACCTGCATCGAGCCGATCCGGCGCAGTTCCCGCTGGTGGGCGAGGCGCTACAGCAGGCGGTGGTGGCCGAGCTGGAGCCTGGCGATGCGATCTACATCCCGCCACTGTGGTTCCATCAGGTCGAGGCCCTGGCGCCGCATCTCAACATCCTGATGAACTATTGGTGGCGCCCCGAGGCCGGGCCCGGCCGGGCGGACGATCTGCACATGGCCGCGATGCACCTGGCCATGCTGGCGCTGCGTCATTTGCCCGACGCGGAGCGCGAAGGCTGGCGGGCGCTGTTCGGGCACTACGTGTTCGGTGCGCGCGGCGAGGCGCTCCGCCACATCCCCGAAGGCCAGCGCCACCTGTTCGGTGAACTGGACGCCGCGGCCGATGCCGCCATTCGGCGGGATCTGCGGGCCCGGCTTTGACTCACCACAGATAGAGCTGCAGCGTCTTGTCGCCCACGCGCGGCGGGATGTGGGCCAGCAGCTCACGGTGATCGGGGAAGTTCATGGCGCTGCGTGTGACGAAGTCGTCCACCGCCTCCAGCTTGTGCCGTGCCTGGTGCGGCGTGGGCGCTTGCAGTTCGTCGGGAAACACACCCATGCCCGCCAGCAGCGCGTACCAGGACACGATGGGGTAGCCCTGGCCGAAGCGGCCCTGCTTCAGCCCCGCGGCCAGCGGCTTGCGGGACATCCAGGTCATCAGCACGCCTTGCAGCGAGTCCGACAGGTGCATGTTCTCGGCGTTGGCGCGCCAGTAGTCGGTGTCCGTGCGCGAATTGGTCTTGTAGTGCGCCACGATGTAGTCGCGCGTGTTCTCGAAGCGCGTGCGCATGAACTCGTTGAAGCGCTCCTGCGCCGCGGGGCCCACGTCGCCCTGCTCCAGAGCCTCCACCAGCGCCGCGGCCGTGCGCTGCACGAACAGCAGTGCCGTGGCCTCCAGCGGCTCGATGAAGCCTTGCGACAGGCCCACAGCGACGCAGTTGCGGCTCCACTGCTTGGCCATGCGGCCGACGCGCATCTTCAGGTGGCGGGCCGGCACGTCCGACGCCAGCAGCCCGAGGTGGCGGCGCAGCTCGGTCTCGGCCTGGTCCGCGGAGCAATGCGCGCTGCTGTAGACGTAGCCGTTGCCGCGGCGGTTGGTCAGAGGGATCTTCCATGCCCAGCCGTGGCGCAGTGCGGTGGCCGTGGTCTGTGATTCGATGGGACCGTCCAGCGGCGTGGGCATCGCGATGGCCGCGTCGTTGAACAGGTTGTCGGCGTAGGGGATGAAGGGCGTCTTCAGCGCCTGGCCGATCAGCAGCGATGCGAAGCCGGTGCAGTCGACGAAGAAGTCGGCCTGCAGCGTGTCGCCGTCGTCGAGCAGCAGGCGGGCGATGTCGCCTTGCTCATCGAGTTGAACCTGCGTGACGTGGCGCTGCAGGTGCGCGACGCCGCGCTCGACGGCCTTGCGGCCCAGGAACTGCCCGAGCAGCGTCGCGTCGAAGTGGTACCCGTACCAGATGTCGAACGGAAAGTTGCGCCCGGCCCGTGGCCCCTTGCCCTGGCGGGCCAGTGCGGCGGCCACGAAGAAGCGGTCCGGGTGGGCGTACACGTCCGCGCCCTCCAGTCGCGCGTGCACGTTGTCCACGAACTGATGCATGGTCATGTTGTCCAGCATCGATGCGAAGGGGTGGAAGTAGCGCTCGAAGCCCGGCTTGGTGGACCAGCCCTCGAAGGTGATGCCGCTCTTGTAGGTGGCGTTGCAGGCCGGCATCCATTCCGACTCCTCTAGCCCCAAGCCGTCGAAGAAGCCGCGCAGCCACGGCGTGGAGCCTTCGCCGACACCGATGATGCCCACCTGCGTTGACTCCAGCACGGTCACCTTCAGGCGCGGGCCGTAGGCGGTGCTGGCCAGCATCAGCGCTGTCATCCAGCCGGCCGTGCCGCCGCCGACGACGCAGACATGGTGGACGGGCGGTGGTGCGTCCGTCGAGCCGCTGATCGGACGCGCGGTGACGTGCTGATTGAAGACGGTGGCGGTATCGGTCATGGGGCTCGGAAAGGAAAAAAGGGGAACGCGTCGTGCGCGCTCCCCTTTTGATTCTGGTCCAGCCGGCCGGGTAGGCAGGCCGGGATGCTGAGGCCGTCGAGGCCAGCCGATCAGTACTTGATCCGGGCGGTCAGGTAGAACTGGCGGCCGTTCTTGTAGATCGCGCGCGGCTGGGACTTGAAGTCGCCGTAGTATTTCAGCGTCGGGTCGTTCAGGTTTTGCGCGTCCAGGCTCATGGCGAAGTGGTCATTGAGCTTGTAGCCCAGCGAAGCCGACAGCACGGCGGCACCGCGCTGGAAGTAGTCGGTGCCACGGTCACGACCCAGGTAGTTGTCCGAGTTGTAGCCGTAGTTGACGCGCGCCGAGAACTGGTCGTTCTCGTAGAAGCCGTTCAGGTTGGCGGTGTGCTTCACCGCGCCGCGCAGCACGTGGCCGGTGGCGTCGTGCGCATCGGCGAAGGTGTAGTTGGCACCGATGCCGAAGTTGTTGAACACCGGGGTCTCGAACGCGAACTCCAGACCCGTGACGCTGGCCTTGCGGTTGATCTGGGTGGTCAGATCGAACGGGGCCGTGACACGCTGGTTGCTCGGCGAGCCTTGCTGGCCGCCGGCAGGCGTGACGTCCGTGGAGGCGGTCACGCGGCGAATGCCGTCGGTGATGTAGCTGCCGATGTTCATGTGGAAGGCGCCCATGGACACGAAGGCTCGGGGTGCGAAGTACCACTCGATGTTGGCATCGAAGTTGGTCGAACGGATCGGGTCGAGGTCGGGGTTGCCGCTGGTGCCGGTGCCCACGGCCTTGCCGGTCGGGTCGGAGTAGCCGCCCAGCAGTTGAGCCGCCGACAGCGCGGTGTAGTCCGGGCGGGTCAGTGTGCGCGACAGCGACAGGCGCGCCACGACCTTGGGCGTCACGTCAATGCGGATGCTGGCGCTCGGCAGGGCATCCGTATAGCTGCGGTCATGGTAGGTCTGGTAGTAGCCCGTGGGGTCGGTCCAGTTCGGGCCCACAGCGGCGAAGGCGGATGGGACATAGCCCGGCAGTGTCTTGTCGCTGGTGGGCTTCCAGATCAGCGTGCTGGACTTGGTGCGCACCAGGCGCAGGCCCACGTTGCCGTTCCAGCCGTCGCCTTCGAGGTTGCCCTGCAGGTAGCCGGCCGACGACTCTTCCTTCACGGCGTACTCATGCGTCACCATGCGGCGCGAGATGTCGCGGTTGGAATACTTCTGCGCATAGGCGGCCAGCGCTTCCGCCGTCGGATAGGCGATGCCCGTGGGGAAGCCACCACCCAGACCGCTGCCGAAGTTGCCGGGGTAGGTCTCGGTGTAGGCTGAGGCGGGGAGCGGGTTGGCGAAGGGGTCGGTACCCCAGTTCGGGCCCTGGTTCACGATCGGACCGTCGGTGTAGCGGTCATGCTTGGCGCCGCGCAGGCCGAACTTCAGGCTGCGCAGCATGCCGACGTCGAGCTTGTACTCGGCGTCCACCTGTGCCCAGCTGTCCTTGTCCTGCACGATGACGTTCTGGTCGCCGAAGATCCAGTCGGTGCCCGACGGCTTGAGCGCCGCGGCGTTGGCATTGCCGATGTTGAATGCCGGCGCTTCGCCGCTGCCTTTGAGCTGGAAGCCGCCGCCGGAGGCGGTGACGTCGCCTTCGTACACGTCCTGGCTGATGGTCTTGCCCGTGCCGTGCGAGGTGCCCGCGTTGCCGGACAGCTTCAGCTTGTCGCTGACCTTCCAGGAGCCTTCCAGATTGACGAAGTTCGTCGCGGCCGAGGCCTTGCGCGAGATCAGGTCGTACACGCCGAAGATCGTGGGCGTCGTGAACGTGTAGTTGGCCGAGGTCAGGATGTTGGTCGTGGGGTCGATCGTGAAGTTGCTGATCTTGGCGTTGCGGCTCAGCGCCCACTGGTTGGACAGCATGTAGTTGCGGTTGTAATTGTCCGCATCCATCTTGGACGAGAAGCCCGTCAGCGTCACATCCACATCGCTGTTCGGCTTGATCTGTGCGCTGATGAGGCCGCCCTTGCGATCGCGCTCCTGGGTGAACAGGGCCGAGCCGATCAGGTTGGGGAACAGCGTGCCCACGGGGATGCCTGCAGCGACCAGCGTGGGGTGCGACGCAGCCGTGACGGGCGTCAGCGACTGCGCGCCGTCGTGAGCGAAGGTCTCGACACCGTCGCGGCGCAAGCTGCGCTTCTCGCTGAATGCCTGCACCAGCACGCCGAAGGTCTTGGCCTCATTCTTCCAGGCGAAGAGGGCGCTCATTTGCGGGTCGGTCTTCTTCGGCAGGTCGGCATGGACGGCGCCCAGGCTGGCTTCGAAGGTCAGCGCCTTGGCGAACTCCAGTGGCTTGCGGGTGACGATGTTCACCGCGCCGGCCGTGCCGCCTTCGATGTCCGACGCGGAAGCGTTCTTGTGTACTTCGACGCGGCTCACCAGTTCCGACGGCAGCAGCGAGAAACTGACCGAACGGCCAACGCCGGCGCCTGTCTGGTCCAGCACGAACCAGTCGCCATTGGCAACCGAGTGGCCGTCCAGCAGCGTCTGGGTCAGGCTGGGGTTGGTGCCGCGCAGGCCCACGCGGTCGCGCTCGTCAAAGCCGCCGGATCCGCCCGACGGGCTGTTCAGGATGGTCACGCCCGGAATGCGTGCCAGCGAGTCGGCCACGTTCTTGTCCGGCATCTTGCCGATGTCTTCGGCGGAGATGACGTCGATGTGCGTGTCGGCGTTGCGCTTGACGCTGAGCGACTTTTCTTGGGATGCGCGGATGCCGGTCACGACGACGGCCTCCAGCTGATTGGGCGTCGCTGCCTGCTGCGCCATGGCGGCGCTGCCGGCGCCGAGCAAGGCGATGAATACCGCCTGCGAGATGGGGGTCTGCTTGACCTTCATGAACGGTTCCTCTTTGTGGCCAATGAATCGGGTCGGGCGGCGTCGCTCAGCTGATGACATACCACCTTCAGTCCGGTTGCGAGCATCCGCTACAGCGGTGCGCCAGCAACCAGCGCAATGCCACTGTAGCGATGGATAACGCCACTTTGCTACCAATTTAATCTGAGTGGTTTCCCGAGTGCTGCGGGCGGCCAGAGGAAAGGCTTTGACTTCTGTCTATGGAGTGAAGCTCGGCATTTGATGATTGGTATCTTTTTGGTATTGTTTTTCAGGCTTGCAGCTGTTGTGCCGTGGCGACGCCGAGATCGTGCGGGCGCTTGATCTGCTTGCGCGTCCGCGGGACTGGTAGCTGGGTGGACTTGAGATTGCTTGTGTGGCGCCGTTGCGCCGGCGCGAGCACTGGGCGGGCAACTGGCGCCGTGTGCGCGGGCATATTTGTGCCGGCCTCTGTTGCGTCGCGCAAACCCTGTGCTATAGTTGCGGGCTTGCCTCAGGAGGGGTGGCCGAGTGGTTAAAGGCAGCAGACTGTAAATCTGCCCGCATTGCGTACGCTGGTTCGAATCCAGCCTCCTCCACCAAGATTTGCTCGCGCAGGTCGAGGTCAAGAGCTCCCAGGGCGGGAGTAGTTCAATGGTAGAACCTTAGCCTTCCAAGCTAATGACACGGGTTCGATTCCCGTTTCCCGCTCCATCGGAAGTTGAAGGTGTCGTGTCGAGATATCGACACAGGTTTGCTGATAAGGTCATCAATCCTGTGTCGATGCCCATGTGGCTCAGTGGTAGAGCACTCCCTTGGTAAGGGAGAGGTCACGCGTTCGATCCGCGTCAAGGGCACCACAAATTCTTTCTTTTTCTACTCGTTTCAACGGGTTCGCCTCAGGAGCGCAAGATGGCAAAAGGCAAGTTTGAACGGACCAAGCCGCACGTGAACGTGGGCACGATCG
>CBFGPX010000143.1:0-10884 GCA_965650725.1 uncultured Comamonadaceae bacterium
TCGGCAGTATAGCCCTGGCTCCCGCGGCCTTGCCGGCCTCGACCCGAAGGGGAGGGCCCGCCGCCAAGTGGCCCCTCGTCAACACGCCCCGATCAGGCCGGCAGCGAGACGGCGTCCAGCAGCTCGCTCTCGATCTGCAGCTGGGCCTTGTTCTGCTGCAGCGCCGGGCCGTCGACGAGGAAGGTGTCTTCCACGCGTTCGCCCAGCGTCGAGATCTTGGCCAGCTGCAGGTTGATGCCGTGGCGGGCCAGCACGCGGGCGATGGCGTACAGCAGCCCTGCGCGGTCGCTGGTCGAGATGGTCAGCAGCCAGGCAGTCGCCTTTTCGTCGGGGCGCAGCGAGATGCGCGGTGAGTAGGGGAAGCTCTTGACGCGCCGCGACAGCCGCCCGCGGCGCGGCTCGGGCAGCGGCCCGCTGGCCTGCAACGCGGTGCCCAGCTTGTTCTCCACCAGCGGCACCAGGTCGCGGTGGTGCAGGTCGGCCTCGGGGCGTATGACCTGGAAGGTGTCCAGCGCATAGCCGTCGCGCGTGGTGTGGACCTTGGCGTCCAGGATGTTGAAGCCGGCGGTGTCGAAATAGCCGCAGATGCGGGCGAACAGGTCGGACTGGTCCGGCGCATAGACCAGCACCTGCAGGCCTTCGCCGATGGGCGAGGGGCGGGCGCGCACCACGGGCACCTGGGTCTGCACATGGCGCCACAGCGAGCGCGCATGCCAGGCCAGTTCGGCGGCGTCGTGGCGGGCGAAGTAGCTGATGGCCAGCTTCTGCCACAGCGGCGCCTCGGTGCCGGGCAACTGCGAATGCAGGGCCAGGTCCTGCCGGGCCTCCTGCTTGCGCGCCTCGATCTCGGCATCCATGTTGATCGTGGCCCCACCGAGCGCGCGCAGCGTGATGCGGTAGAGGTCCTCCAGCAGCTTGCCCTTCCAGGCGTTCCAGACCTTGGGGCTGGTGCCGCGGATGTCGGCCACGGTCAGCAGGTACAGCGCGGTCAGGCGGCGCGCGTCGCCCACCTTGGCGGCGAAGGCGGCGATGACGGCCGGGTCGGACAGGTCTTCCTTCTGCGCCACGCGCGACATGGTCAGGTGGTGCTCGACGAGGAAGACGCACATCGTCGCGTCGTCGGTGCTCATGCCGTGCTGGCGGCAGAAGCGGCGCACCTCCACGGCGCCCAGCTCCGAGTGGTCGCCGCCACGGCCCTTGGCCACGTCGTGGAAGAGGGCGGCGATGTAGAGCAGCTCGGGCTGGTCGAACTGCGAGGCGAGCTGCGAGCAGAACGGGTACTCGTGCGCATGCTCGGGCACGAAGAAGCGGCGCACGTTGCGCAGCACCATCAGGATGTGCTGGTCCACCGTGTAGACGTGGAACAGGTCGTGCTGCATCTGGCCCACGATGGCGCGGAACACCCACAGGTAGCGGCCCAGCACCGAGGTCTGGTTCATCAGCCGGAAGGCGTGCGTCTGGCCCTCGTGCGCGCGCAGCATGGCCATGAAGGTGGCACGGTTGACCGGGTCGCGGCGCCAGGCGGCGTCCATCAGGCTGCGCGCGTTGTAGAGCGCCCGCAGCGTGCGCGCGGACAGGCCCTTGATGCCGCGCACCTGCTGGTAGACCAGGAAGGTGCGCAGGATGGCGTGCGGGTCGCGCTGGTAGAGGTCGTCGCTGGCGATCTCCAGCATGCGGCCGCGGTCCAGGAAGTCGGGGTGGCCGTCGAGCGCGCGCAGCTGGTCCTGCTGGGAGCCGTTGATCTGCTCCTCCAGGTTCAGCAGCAGGATCTGGTGCAACTGCGTGACCGCCTTGGCGGCCCAGTAGTAGCGCCGCATCAGCACCTCGGACGCGCGCTGCGCCTTGGTACTCTCAAAACCGAAGCTCTGCGCGACGGCGGTCTGCTGGTCGAACACCAGCCGGTCCTCGCGCCGGCCGGCCACCGCGTGCAGCCGTGCGCGGATCAGTCGCAGCTGGCCTTCGTTGCGTTGCAGCTGGCGGCTCTCGAACGGTGTGATGAGGCCGCGCGTGCTGAGGGCCTTCCAGGTCTTGCCCAGGCCGGCCGCGCGGGCAATCCACATCAGCATCTGCAGGTCGCGCAGGCCGCCGGGGCTTTCCTTGCAGTTGGGCTCCAGCGCGTAGGGCGTGTCGTCGAACTTGGTGTGACGCTGCACCGTCTCCAGCGTCTTGGCGCGGAAGAAGGCGCGCGGGTCCATGGCCTGCATGAAGCGCTGGTGCATCAGCCGGAACAGCTTGGCGTCGCCGGCCAGCGGGCGGGCCTCCAGCAGCGCGGTCTGTATGGTCACGTCGCCGGCCGACTCGCTCAGGCATTCGCCCAGCGTGCGCACGGACGAGCCGATCTCCAGGCCCACGTCCCAGCAGGACGTGATGAAGCTCTCGATGGCGCTCTTGGCCGGGCCGGGCTGGTAGGCCTCCACGCCGTCGGGCAGCAGCACCAGCACGTCCACGTCGGAGTGCGGGAACAACTCGCCGCGGCCATAGCCGCCGACGGCGGCCAGGCAGGAACCTTCGGGCATGCCGGCCTGGGCCCACAGGCCGCGCAGCGTGTCGTCGACATGGCGGGCCAGGCGGCGCAGCAGGCGCTCGGCGCCGGCCTGGGTGGGGCGCTCGGCCAGGAAGCCGTCGATCAGCGCCTGCTTGCCCGCCTTGAACTGCTGGCGGAGGTCGGCGAGCGTGGCCACCACGTCAGGCGGTGGCCGCAGCGGTTGCCGTGATGAAGGCCGGCGGCGGCGGGCTGCCGGCCGATAGCGTCATCACCTCGTAGCCCGTCTCGGTCACCAGGATGGTGTGCTCCCACTGTGCCGACAGCGAGCGGTCCTTGGTGACGATGGTCCAGCCGTCGCCCGTCTCGCGGATCTCGCGGCGGCCGGCATTGATCATGGGTTCGATGGTGAACATCATGCCGGGTACCAGCTCATCCAGCGTGCCGGGGCGGCCGTAGTGCAGCACCTGCGGCTCCTCGTGGAACACCTGGCCGATGCCGTGGCCGCAGAACTCGCGCACGATGGAGAAGCCGGCGTTCTCGGCGAAGGTCTGGATGGCGTGGCCGATGTCGCCCAGCCTGGCGCCGGGCCTGACCTTGGCGATGCCCTTCCACATGGCGTCGTAGGTGAAGGCGCACAGCCGCTTGGCGGCGATGGAGCCGTCGCCGACGACGAACATGCGGCTGGTGTCGCCATGCCAGCCGTCCTTGATGACGGTCACGTCGATGTTGACGATGTCGCCGTTCTTCAGCGGCTTGTCGTTCGGAATGCCGTGGCAGACCTGCTGGTTGACCGACGTGCAGATGGACTTGGGGTAGGGCGTGTAGCCCGGCGGGCAATAGTTCAGCGGGGCGGGGATGCCCTGCTGCACGTTGACGATGTGGTCGTGCGCGAGCTTGTCCAGCTCGTTGGTCGTGATGCCCGGCTTGACGTGCGGCGTGAGCATGTCCAGGACTTCGGACGCCAGGCGTCCGGCGATGCGCATGCCCTCGACGTCGGCGGCGGTCTTGATCGTGATGGCCATGGCCGGATTATTCAGTCTTTCCAGATGTCCATGCCCAGGTAGGCCGTGGCGAGCACGATCAGGCCGAACACGATGCGGTAGTACGCGAACACCTTGAAATCGTGGCTGGACACGTAGCGGATCAGCCAGCGTATGCACAGCAGCGCGCTGAAGAATGCGAACACCAGGCCCACGCCGAACATGGGGGTGTCGCTCCAGGCCAGCGCGTCGCGCTGCTTCAGCACCGAGTAGGCGCCGGCGCCCATCAGCGTCGGGATGCCCAGGTAGAAGCTGAACTCGGCCGCCGCCTTGCGCGACATGCCCAACACCACGCCGCCGATGATGGTGGCGCCCGAGCGGCTGGTGCCGGGGATCAGCGCCAGACATTGCAGCAGGCCCACCTTCAGCGCGTCCAGCGGGCCCATGTCGTCCACGGTCTCGATGCGGGCGCGGCGGGCACCCTGCATGTCCATATCGCCGTACAGCCGTTTGTGGCGGGCCTCCACCCACAGGATGATGAAGCCGCCCACGATGAAGGCCAGCGCCACCGGCACCGGATGGAACAGGTGCGCCTTCACGAGCTTGCCGAAGGCCAGGCCCAGCACCACGGCCGGGATGAAGGCGATGCCCACGTTCAGTGCGAAGCGCTGCGCCTGCCGCTCGCTGGCGATGCCGCGCACCGTGCGGGCTAGGCGCTCGCGGTACTCCCAGACGACGGCGAACATCGCGCCGGTCTGCACGGCGATCTCGAACACCTTGGCCTTCTCGCCGACGAAGTTCAGCAGCGAGCCTGCCAGGATCAGGTGGCCCGTGGAGGAGATGGGCAGGAACTCGGTCAACCCCTCGACGATGCCCATGACGGCGGCTTTGATCAGAAGGATGACGTCCACATGTACTCCGAAAGGCTGACGAACTGCAAAGGCGGCGCAGTGTAGCCAGCCCCGGCGAGCCGGCTTGCTGGGGCGCGCAGCGCCCGGCTATATTGCTGACTCATCGGTCATTAACGCCGCCAGACTTGGCCACTGCCACGCCCCGCCAACGCCGCAAGGACGCCCGTCCGCAGGAACTGCTCGACGCGGCCCTGGAACTCTTCGTCGAGAAGGGCTTCGCCGCCACCCGCAGCGAGGAGGTCGCGGCGCGCGCCGGCGTCGCCAAGGGCACGCTGTACCGCTACTACCCCAGCAAGGACGAGCTGTTCAAGGCGATGGTGCGCGAGAACCTGTCCGAGCACATCGTCGCGTCCGCCGCCCAGGCCGCCCAGCACGAGGGGCCCATCACCGAGCTGCTGGGCCGCATGATGCAGGCCTGGTGGGCCAAGATCGGCCATGGCAAGGCCGGCGTGGTCTGCAAGATCATGATGGTGGAGGCGCGGCACTTTCCGGAGCTGGCGCGCTTCTACGTGGACGAGGTCATCACGCCGACGCAGAAGCTGGTGGGCGACCTCGTCGACCGCGGGGTGCGCAGCGGGGAGTTCCGTGCCGTGCCCATCGAGGCCACCGTGCATCTGCTGATCGCCCCGATGCTGCACATGATGCTGCACGAGCACTCCTTCGGCGATCACCAGCCCTGCCACCGCAGCATGAGCGCCGAGGAGTTGCTGGACGCCCAGATGGCGCTGCTGTTGCACGGTCTGTTGGCGAGCCCGGACTGACCCCTAGAATTTTGCCTTTCAGCCTGCCGTACCGCTCCCGGAGAACAAGATGAATCTCGAACAAGCCCGCTTCAACATGATCGAGCAGCAGATCCGCCCCTGGGACGTGCTCGACCCCAGCGTGCTGGAGCTGCTGCACGTGGTGCACCGCGAGGACTTCGTGCCCGAGGCTCACAAGAGCCAGGCCTTCGTCGACGTCGAGCTGCCGCTGACGGCCACGCGCCGCATGCTGGCGCCCAAGGTCGAGGCCCGCCTGCTGCAGGAGCTGAAGCTGCAGCGCCACGAGAAGGTGCTGGAGATCGGCGCCGCCACGGGGCACCTGGCCGCGCTGCTGGGCCACAAGGCGCAGCGCGTCATCGCGCTGGAAGCCGATGCCGGCCTGGCCGCGCAGGCCGCCGCCAACCTGAAGCGCGCCGGTGTGCTGAACGCCAGCGTGCTGAACGCCGACGGCGCCGCCGGCTTGGCCGGCGAGCAGCCCTTCGACGCCATCCTGCTGTCCGGCTCGGTGGCCGCCGTGCCGCAGGCGCTGCTGCAGCAGCTCAAGGTGGGCGGCCGGCTGGTGGCCATCGTCGGCGCCGAGCCGGTGATGCGCGCCGTGATCGTCACGCGCACGGGGGCCGACGACTTCCGCACGGTCGAGTTGTTCGATACCGTCGCGGGCCGCCTGCCCGGTTTTGCCGAGGCGCCGGCCTTCAGCTTCTGACCCTGCCGTGCCCGCCGCCCGTCGTCGCCAGACGCCGCCTGCCGCCCTCTCGGGGCAATTCGTCACATGGCTTCAGTCACCGGCGGGCTTTGCGTCTATAACCCCGGCCGCTGTCTAAATCACTGCTCCAGCCAAGGAATCCCATGCCCCTCGTCCAAGCCCCTCGCCTGATCCTGCAACCGCTGGCCGTCGCTGCCGGCCTCTTGCTTGCCGGCGCGGCCCAGGCCCAGAGCCTGCAAGAGCTGTACGACGCCGCACGGGGCTATGACGCCACCTACCTCGCCGTTCGCGCCACGGCCGACGCTGCCGCGGCGCGTGCGGCCCAGGCCGAGGCGCTGCTGCGGCCCACGCTGGGCCTGCAGGCCTCCGGCACGCAGGCCTACACCGACCCGGCCTCGTCCAGCCAGAACATCAGCAGCCGCACGCTGTCGGCCGGCCTGCAGGGCAAGTACTCGGTCTACAACGCCGCCAACGTGCCCACCATCGACAAGGCCCGCCGCGCGCAGACCATCGCGCAGTCGGACCTGGAGACGGCCGAGCAGGACCTCATCGTTCGCCTGGCCACGGCCTACTTCGACGTGCTGGCCGCCAAGGATGCGCTGACCACCTCGCAGGCCAACAAGAAGGCCATCTCCGAGCAGCTGGCCTCGGCCAAGCGCAACTTCGAGGTCGGCACGGCCACCATCACCGACACGCGTGAGGCCCAGGCCCGCTACGACCTGGCGACCGCTCAGGAACTGGCCGCGGACAACGACCTGCGCGTCAAGCGCGTGACGCTGGACCAGTTCGTCGGCCGCGTGGGCGTGGAGCCCAAGGGCCTCGCCCAGCCGGTGGCGCTGCCGGCGCTGCCCAGCGACAACGTCGACACCTGGGTGGCCACGGCGGACGAGCAGCATCCCGGCGTGCGCAAGGCCCGGCTGGGCCTGGAGATTGCGCAGCTGGACACCGAGATCGCCCGTGCCGGCCAGAAGCCCACGCTGGACGCCAGCGCGTCGCTCGGCGCCCAGAACCTGCACAACAACCTCAGCGGCGCCGCCGCCGCGGGCTCGGGCGTGGGCACGTCCAAGAACGCCAGCATCGGCCTGACGCTGACCTACCCGCTCTACACCGGCGGCCTGACGCAGAACCGCATCAAGGAAACCCTGGTGCTGGAGGACAAGGCCCGCAACGACCTGGACTATGCCCGCCGCAGCGTCGCCGAGGCCACGCGCCGCGCCTTCTTCGGCGTGCAATCGCTGAAGGCCCAGGTCAGCGCCTACGAGGCCGCAGAGTCGTCCACCAAGCTGGCGCTGGAGGCCACGCAGCTGGGCTACAAGGTCGGCGTGCGGGTGAACCTGGACGTGCTCAACGCCCAGACCCAGCTGTTCTCCACGCAGCGCGACCTGGCCAAGGCGCGCTACGACGTGGTCGTCAACAGCCTGAAGCTGCGCCAGGCCTCGGGCCAGTTGCGCCCCGAGGACCTCAGCGCCGTCAACGCGCTGCTGGCGCGCTGACGCGGCACCGCGGCCGGCTCAGCGCCGGCCGATCACGTTCAGCGGAATCTTCAGGTAGCTGACGCCATCGTCCTCTGCCGGCGGCAACTGGCCGGCGCGGATGTTGACCTGGATGGACGGCAGGATCAGCGTTGGCACTTCCAGCGTCGCGTCGCGCGCCTGGCGCATGCTGACGAACGCCTCTTCGCTGATGCCGTCGCGCACATGGATGTTGTGCGCGCGCTGGTCTGCCACCGTCGTTTCCCACGCTGCGGGCCGCCCGCCAGGCGGGTAGTCGTGGCAGACGAACACGCGCGTCTGCGGCGGCAGCGCCAGGATGCGCCGCACCGAGCGGTACAGCGTGTGGGCGTCGCCGCCGGGGAAGTCGGCGCGCGCGGTGCCCACGTCGGGCATGAACAGCGTGTCGCCGACGAACACCGCGTCACCCACCACATAGGCCATGTCGGCCGGCGTGTGGCCCGGCACCAGCAGCGCCTGCGCCTGCAGCCCGCCGATGTGGAACACCTCGCCGTCCTTGAACAAGTGGTCGAACTGTGAGCCGTCGGGCAGGAAGCCGCGCTCCAGGTTGTAGAGCTTCTTGAAGGTCGCCTGCACCTCGCGGATGTGCTCGCCGATGGCAATGCGGCCGCCCACCTTGTCGCGCAGGTAGTGCGCCGCTGACAGATGGTCGGCATGGGCATGGGTTTCGAGGATCCATTGCACCGTCAGCCCCTGGGCCTGGAGGTAGGCCAGCAGCCGGTCCGCCTGGACCGTGGTGGTGCGGCCCGACTTGAAGTCGAAGTCCAGCACCGGATCGACCACGGCGGCCTGCCGGCTCTGCGGGTCGGCGATGACGTAGGAGACGGTGCCGGTGGCCTCGTCGAAGAAGGGCTGGACGATGGTTGCGGAGGACATGGGAGCTCCTGTGGCTTCAATATGTTGACGAATATTATATTGATTGATAAAGTGTGGTCAACGTCAAGGAGCCATCCCATGTCCCACCCCGTGATCGATCCCTCCGCGCTGCGTCAGGCCGCCGGTCAGGCCGTCGCTGCGCTGAAGGTGCTGGCCAATGAAGAACGGCTGCTGCTGCTGTGCCAGCTGTCGCAGGGGGAGATGTCGGTGGGTGACCTGGAGGCGGCGCTGGACATCCGCCAGCCCACGCTGTCGCAGCAACTGGCGGTGCTGCGCGCCGAGGGCGTGGTGCAGACGCGCCGCGACGGCAAGCGCATCTTCTACAGCGTGGCGGACGCCCGGCTGTTGCAGGTACTGGAGGTTTTGCATGGGCTGTACTGCCCGCAGGAGTGAACGATGAACATCGACTGGCAAACATTTACGCCCTGGGCCGCATTGGCCGGGGGCGCGCTCATCGGCCTGGCGGCCGGGCTGTTCGTGCTGCTGAACGGCCGCATCGCGGGCATCAGCGGCGTGCTGGGCGGGCTGCTGCGGCCGGCGCGCGGCGACATCGCCTGGCGCGTGGCCTTCGTGCTGGGCCTGGTGGCGGCGCCGCTGGCCTATGCCTGGTTTGCGGCCGTGCCCGTGCCGCGCATCGACGCCGGCTGGGGCCTGCTGGTGACGGCCGGCCTGGCGGTGGGCGTGGGCACGCGGTACGGCTCGGGCTGCACCAGCGGCCACGGCGTCTGCGGGCTGTCGCGCTTGTCGCCGCGATCGCTGGTCGCGACGCTGAGTTTCATGGGGGCGGGTTTCGCCACCGTCTTTGTGCTGCGCCACCTGCTGGCTGCCTGAGGAGTCGTCATGGCCATTCTTGCTTCTCTGTTCGCCGGCCTGCTGTTCGGCTTCGGTCTGATCCTCTCCGGCATGGCCGACCCGTCCAAGGTGCTGGGTTTCCTGGACCTGGCCGGGCCCTGGGACCCGTCGCTGGCGCTGGTCATGGCGGGCGCCATCGGCGTGGGCCTGGTGGCCTTCCAGATCGCAGGCCGGTCGCGCCTGAGCTGGCTGGGGCTGGGCATCACCTTGCCCACCGCGCGCCACATCGACCGCCGGCTGGTCGGCGGCAGTCTGCTGTTCGGCATGGGCTGGGGGTTGGCGGGCTTCTGCCCCGGGCCGGCGCTGGTGGCGCTGGGCATGGGCGAGGCCAAGGCGGTGGTGTTCGTGCTGGCCATGCTGGCCGGCATGGGGCTGTTCGAGTTGCTGGAGCGCAGGCGGAGCTGAGCGATGGGCATGGACACAGCCTGGATTGCGGTCGGCCTGACGGTGGCCGTGCTGGCCGGCTACGAGGTCGTGCTGTGGTCGCAGCAGCGCGGCCGCCCGCAGCGCTCGGCGCCGGCCCGGCATGCGGGGCTGCGCGAGGCCTGGTTCCGCGTGGTGTCGGCGCAGAAGGGCGCGGAGCTGTTGGCGGTGCAGACGCTGCGCAACTCGCTGATGTCGGCCACGCTGCTGGCGTCCACCGCGGCGCTGGCGCTGATGGGCACGGTCACGCTGGCGGCGCCATCGCTGCACGGGCTGGATGCCGCAGCCGGCCTGGGCGTCATCGGCCCGCGCCTGGTGCTGGAGCTGGTATTGCTGGTGCTGCTGTTCGCGTCCCTGGTGGCCTCGCTGATGGCCGTGCGCCTGTACAACCATGCCGGCTTCATAGCCGGCATGCCGGTCGAGGCCGTTGAGCGCTCGCGCTGGACCGAGGCGGGCGTGCGCTATGTGCGCCGCGCGGGCCTGCTGTATGGCGTGGGGCTGCGGCAGCTGGTGCTGGTGGTGCCGGTGGTGGCGGCCATCCTGTTGCCGGCCGCGGGCCCGGTGGCGGCGGTGCTGGTGGCCGGCGTGCTGTATTCGCTGGACCGCTTCGACGCTGAGCAGGCCGGCGGCTGAGCGGCGCCCGGGGCCGGCACATGCCCCAAAATCCGCGCCCATGCTGTTCCTGCTTTCGCCAGCCAAGTCGCTGGACTACGACACCCCCACGCCGCCCGAGTTGGCCGCGACACTGACCCGCCCGCAGTTCCTGGAAGACACCGCCGCGCTGATCGACATCCTGCGCGGCAAGAGCGTGGCCGAGGTGCGCGCGCTGATGGACTTGTCCGAGCCGCTCGCGCAGCTCAACGTGGACCGCTACCAGGCCTGGCGGCCGCGCTTCACCGATGCCAACAGCAAGCCGGCGGTGCTGGCCTTCAACGGCGATGTCTACGACGGGCTGGACGCGAAGACGCTGTCGGCCGACGACCTGGCCTGGGCCCAGCAGCATGTGCGCATGCTGTCCGGGCTGTACGGCCTCTTGCGGCCGCTGGACCGCATGCAGCCCTACCGGCTGGAGATGGGCACGCGGCTGGCGACGCCGGCCGGCGCCAGCCTGTACGACTGGTGGGGCGACCGCCTCGCGCTGCACCTGAACAAGCTGGCCGCGGCCGAGCAGGTGCCGGTCATCGTCAACCTGGCGTCGCAGGAATACTTCCGGGCGGCCGACCGCAAGGTCTTGAAGCCCCGGGTCGTCGACTGCCAGTTCGAGGACTGGAAGAACGGCGACTACAAGATCATCAGCTTCTTCGCCAAGCGCGCCCGCGGGTTGATGGCGCGCTACTGCGTGCAGCAGCGCCTTGAAACGCCTGAGGGGCTGAGAGCATTCG
>CBFGPX010000144.1:0-10884 GCA_965650725.1 uncultured Comamonadaceae bacterium
CGCTGGTGGCCGGCATCATCTGGGGCAGCAAGCTGGGCGTGCAGTTCTCGCTGTCGCTGGTGGCCCTGAAGGCGCTGCCGGTGGTCATCCTCGGCGGGTTGACCAGCGTGCCTGGGGCCATCGTCGGCGGGCTGCTGATCGGCGTGGGCGAGAAGCTCTCGGAGGCCTACCTCGGCCCGATGCTGGGTGGTGGCATCGAAATCTGGTTTGCATATGTGCTGGCGCTCGTGTTCCTGCTCGTTCGGCCGCAAGGCTTGTTCGGCGAGAAGATCATCGACCGGGTCTGACCATGCTTTACAGAGAAAACGGTCAGTTCAAGACAAGCTACGCCGCGGACTCGCAGATCTTCGCGATCCGCCAGGACCGCGTCGCCATCGGCCTGCTGCTGGTGTTTGCCGTCGTCGGCGTGCCGCTGCTGGCTGACGAGTACCTGCTGCGTGCCATCCTCATCCCCTTCCTGATCCTGGCGCTGGCCGCCATCGGTCTGAACATCCTCGTCGGCTACTGCGGCCAGATCTCGCTGGGCACCGGCGCCTTCATGGCCGTGGGCGCCTATGCGGCCTACAACTTCTTCGCCCGCGTGGAAGGCATGCCGCTGATCCTCGCGCTGCTGCTGGGCGGGCTGTCGTCCACCGTGGTGGGCGTGTTCTTCGGCATCCCGTCGCTGCGCATCAAGGGGCTGTACCTGGCGGTGGCGACGCTGGCGGCGCAGTTCTTCACCGACTGGGCCTTCCTGCGCATCAAGTGGTTCACGCTGGACTCGGCCTCGGGCTCGGTCAGCGTGTCCAACCTGGCCGTGCTGGGCCTGCCCATCGAGTCACCGTTGCAGAAGTATTTGTTCTGCCTCGCGTTCGTCGTCGTGTTCGCGCTGATCGCGAAGAACCTCGTGCGCGGCCACATCGGCCGCTCGTGGATGGCCATGCGCGACATGGACGTGGCGGCGGCCGTCATCGGAATCCGGCCGGTGTCGGCCAAGCTCAGCGCGTTTGCGGTCAGCAGCTTCATCGTCGGCGTGGCCGGCGGGCTGTGGGGCTTCGTCTACCTGGGCTCCTGGGAGCCGGCGGCGTTCAGCATCGACCGCAGCTTCCAGCTGCTGTTCATGGTCATCATCGGCGGCCTGGGTTCCATCATGGGCGCGTTCTTCGGCGCGGCCTTCATGGTGGTGCTGCCCATCGCGCTGGCGCAGCTGCTGCCGTGGCTGGGTGCGCTGGTGGGCCTGCAGGTGGACACGGCCATGGTCAGCCATTTCGAGTACATGATCTTCGGCGCGTTGATCGTGTTCTTCCTCATCGTCGAGCCGCACGGCTTGGCCAAGCTCTGGTCCACGGGCAAGGAGAAGCTGCGTCTCTGGCCCTTCCCGCACTAAGCAGCAAACCACGGAGACAAACGATGAAGCTCAAGGCAATTGCACTCACGCTGGCCGCACTCGCTTCGGCCGGGTCCGCCTTCGCCCAGGCCAAGGAGCAGTTCTTCCCGGTGCTGGTCTACCGCACCGGCGCCTACGGCCCCAACGGCACGCCGTGGGCCAACGGCTATGTGGACTACCTGAAGCTGGTCAACGCGCAGGGCGGCATGAACGGCGTGAAGATCAGCTTCGAGGAATGCGAGTTCGGCTACGCGACCGACCGCGGCGTGGAGTGCTACGAGCGGCTGAAGGGCAAGAACGGCGGCGCCACCGTGTTCCAGCCGTTGTCCACCGGCGTGACCTTCGCGCTGACCGAGAAGGCGCCGGCCGACAAGATCCCGCTGATCACCGCCGGCTATGGCCGCAGCGAAAGCGCCGACGGCGGCGTCTTCAAGTGGAACTTCCCGCTGATCGGCACCTACTGGATGGGCGCCGACGTGCTGATCCAGCACATCGGCAAGAAGGAAGGCGGGCTGGACAAGCTCAAGGGCAAGAAGATCACGCTGGTCTATCACGACAGCCCCTATGGCAAGGAGCCCATCCCGATGCTGACGGAGCGGGCCAAGACGCATGGCTTCGAGCTGGCCACCATCCCGGTCACGCACCCCGGCGTGGAGCAGAAGAGCGCCTGGCTGCAGATCCGCCAGACCCGGCCCGATTACGTGCTGCTGTGGGGCTGGGGCGTCATGAACACGACGTCGCTGAAGGAGGCTCAGGCCACCGGCTATCCGCGCGACAAGATGTACGGCATCTGGTGGGCCGGCGCCGAGCCGGACGTGAAGGACGTGGCCGACGGCGCCAAGGGGTACTCCGCGCTGACCATGCAGCACGGCGTGCACCCGGACTCCAAGGTCGCCAAGGACATCCTGCAACTGGTGCACGGCAAGGGCCAGGGCACGGGGCCGAAGGATGAAGTGGGCCAGGTGCTCTACATGCGTGGCCTGATCTCGGCCATGCTGGGCGTTGAGGGTGTCAAGCGCGCGCAGGAACGCTTCGGCAAGGGCAAGGTCATGAGCGGCGAACAGGTGCGCTGGGGCCTGGAGAACCTGGCGCTGGACCAGAAG
Source organism: uncultured Comamonadaceae bacterium (assembly GCA_965650725.1). Taxonomy (GTDB): domain Bacteria; phylum Pseudomonadota; class Gammaproteobacteria; order Burkholderiales; family Burkholderiaceae_C; genus Pelomonas. Next base: position 2,470 of record CBFGPX010000144.1, read on the forward strand.
AAGCTGGACGCGCTGGGCCTGGCCGGCGTCATGCGGCCGGTGTCCACCAGCTGCGTGGACCACATGGGCTCGGCCTGGGCGCGCGTGCAGACCTGGGACGGCGCGAAGTGGAACTTCACGTCCGACTGGTACCAGGCCGACGAGCAGATCATCCGGCCGCTGGTGAAGGCCGCGGCGGACAAGTACGCGGGCGAGAAGAAGCTGGAGCGCCGCACGCCGGCCGACTGCCAGAGCTGAGCCGCGGGGCGGCTCAGCTCTTCGAGCTGGCAATGCCCCGCTCCCACCCCTTCCCCGCCCTCCAGGAGGGCGGGGTGCTGAAGCCCCACCCCTGTCCCCTCCCCCGAGGGGAGGGGTACCACCCGCCAGAGCATGCATGCTGAGTCGAGCGTCGCGATGAGTCCACCACTCCTCAACGTCAATGGCATCGAGGTCATCTACAACCACGTCATCCTGGTGCTGAAGGGCGTCAGCCTGCAGGTGGCCGAGGGCCAGGTGGTGGCTTTGCTGGGCGGCAATGGCGCCGGCAAGACCACCACGCTGCGCGCCGTCTCCAACCTGCTGGAGGGCGAGCGTGGTGCGGTGACCAAGGGCAGCATCGAGCTGCGCGGCGAGCGCATCGAGAGGCTGTCCACGGCCGACATGGTGGCGCGCGGCGTCGTGCAGGTCATGGAGGGTCGGCATTGCTTCGCCCACCTCACCATCGAGGAGAACCTGCTGACCGGTGCCTACACGCGCAAGGACGGCAAGGCGGCGGTGCGCGACACGCTGGCCAAGGTCTACACCTACTTCCCGCGCCTGAAGGCACGGCGCGGCAGCCAGGCGGCCTACACGTCGGGCGGTGAGCAGCAGATGTGCGCCATCGGCCGCGCGCTGATGGCCAACCCGAAGATGGTGCTGCTGGACGAGCCCAGCATGGGCCTGGCGCCGCAGATCGTCGAGGAGGTGTTCGAGATCGTGCGCGACCTGAACACCAAGGAGCGCACGACCTTCCTGCTGGCCGAGCAGAACACCAGCATGGCGCTGCGCTATGCCGACTACGGCTACATCCTGGAGAACGGCCGCGTCGTCATGGACGGCGCGGCCGCCGAGCTGCGCGAGAACGAGGACGTCAAGGAGTTCTACCTGGGCGTGGGCGGGGAAGGGCGGCGCAGCTTCAAGGACGTGAAGTCGTACAAGCGCAGAAAGAGGTGGCTGGCATGAGTGACGAGGGGTGGGATGTGGCGCTGCCGCCCTTCAACGCAGAGGGCACGCTGCAGACGCTGAAGCGCTTCATCCGCGACCAGGGTGCGCTGACCGAGCGCAGCGAGGGCTGGACGCTGCGCGGCAGCGTCGTGCTGAAGCTGGCCGTGGACGGCGCGGCCATCCGGGCGCAGCTGGCCAGACGCCCGGCGAGCACACCCGAGTGGGACGGCTTCACGCTGAAGTCGGCGCCCGACGCGCGCAAGCTCCAGGACGAGATCAAGCGCCGGCTGCTGCGCTGGAGGAGCGACGAGTGAACACCGAGTTCTTCGACGCGCTGGAGGCACGCGAGCCCGCCGCGCGCGAGGCGTCGTTGCTGGCCGCGCTGCCGGCGCAGATCGCACATGCCCAGTCCAGCAGCCCGGCCTACACGGAGCTGCTGGCCGGTGTCGATGCGGCAGGCATCACCTCGCGCACCGCGCTGGCCGCGTTGCCGCTGACGCGCAAGAGCAGCCTGGCCGCGGCCCAGGCCGCACGGCGCGCGCTGCGGCTGGGTGGCTTCGCGGCCGGCGCGCCGCGACGCCTCTTCCAGTCGCCCGGCCCGCTGTACGAGCCCGAGCCCGACGCCGACGCGCTGGACCCCTGGCGCATCGCACGCGCGCTGCATGCCGCCGGCATCCGTGCAGGCCAGTTGGCGCATGTGGGCTTCAGCTACCACCTGACCCCGGCCGGCGCCATGATGGAAGGCGGGCTGCGCGCCATCGGCGCGGCCAGCTTCCCCGGCGGCGTGGGCAACACCGAGCTGCAGTTGCAGGCCCTGCTGGACCTGAGACCTGAGGCCTACGCCGGCACGCCCAGCCTGCTGCGCATCCTGCTCGACAAGGCCGCCGAGGCCGGCCACGCGCTGCCCTGGCTGCAGCGCGCGCTGGTCAGCGGCGAGGCCTGCCCGCCAGCGCTGGTGGCCTGGTTCGCCGAGCACGGCGTGGCGGTCTACCAGTGCTACGCCACGGCCGACCTGGGGCTGATCGCCTACGAGACGGTGGCGCGCGAGGGCCTGGTCGTGGACGAGGGTGTGCTCGTCGAGATCGTGCGTCCCGGCTCCGGCGACCCGCTGCCCGACGGCGAGGTGGGCGAGGTGGTCGTGACGACACTGTCGCCCGGCTACCCGCTGATCCGCTTCGCGACCGGCGACCTGTCGGCCGTGCTGCCGGGGGCCAGTCCTTGCGGCCGCAGCAACCAGCGGCTGCGTGGCTGGCTGGGGCGGGCCGACCAGTCGGCCAAGGTACGCGGCATGTTCGTGCATGCCGGCCAGGTGGCCGACATCGTCAGGCGCCACCCGGAAGTGAGGCGTGCGCGCCTTGTGGTCAGCGGCGAACTGGCGCAGGATCAGGTCGAGCTGCAAGTGGAAATGTGGAAACCCACAAGCCCGGGCCTCGTGGAAAGCCTGATGCTGACGGCCCGTGAGCTGACCAAACTTCGCATCGAAGTCGTTCTGCTGCCAGCCGGCAGCCTGCCCAACGACGGCAAGCTCATCGAAGACCGTCGCTAACCGTTGGAGACATTCCCATGCGCACCACCCTGTTGCTGTCCGCGGGCCTGATGGCCAGCCTGCCCGCCCTGGCCCAGTACCCGGGCGACAAGCCCGTCACCATCGTCGTGCCCTTCGCGGCCGGCGGTCCCACCGACAAGGTGGCCCGCGATCTGGCCGAGGCGCTGCGCAAGCCGCTGGGCGCCACCATCATCATCGAGAACGTCGGCGGCGTCGGCGGCACGCTGGGCGCCAACAAGGTCGCCAAGGCGGCGCCGGACGGCTACACGCTGCTGCTGCACCACATCGGCCTGGCCACGGCACCGTCGCTGTACCGCAGCCTGCCGTACAAGACGCTGGAGGACTTCGAGTACCTCGGCATGGTCAACGAAGTGCCGATGACGCTGATCGGCCGGCCCACGCTGCCCGCCAACAGCTACGCCGAACTGAACAAGTGGCTGGAGGCCAACAAGGGCAAGATCAACCTGGCCAACGCGGGCATAGGCTCGGCCTCGCACCTGTGCGGCCTGCTGTTCCAGCAGACGCTGAAGATCGACATGACCACCGTGCCCTACAAGGGCACGGCGCCGGCCATGAACGACCTGCTGGGCGGCCAGGTCGACATCATGTGCGACCAGACCACCAACACCACCAGCCAGATCGAGTCCGGCAAGGTCAAGGCCTTCGCGGTGATGTCGTCCAAGCGCCTGAGCAGCGGCGCGCTGGCCAAACTGCCGACGGCCGACGAGTCCGGCCTGAAGGGCTTCAACCTGACGATCTGGCACGGCCTGTACGCGCCCAAGAACACGCCGAAGGCGGTGATCGACAAGGTCAACGGTGCGCTGCGCGCGGCGCTGAAGGACGCCGACTTCCACAAGCGCCAGGAGGCGCTGGGCGCGGTCATCGTCAGCGACGCACGCGTGGGCACGGCCGAGCACAAGAAGTTCGTCGAGGCCGAGATCAACAAGCTGGGTCCCGTCATCAAGGCCGCCGGCCAATACGCGGACTGACCGGACCTGCCCATCCGACGGCCGCCAGGCGTTGCATGGCGGCCGTTTTTCATTCAGCCGGCGTTGATCTTGTCGACGACCAACCGATGGTCGTCGTCCAGCACCCAGACGTCCTCGTAGTCCACCTCGAACAGATGGCCATCGGGGTCGGCGAAGTAGCCGGCCACGCCCCAATGCGTGCGCGTCGCCGGCTTCACCAGCCGGCCGCCGGCCTCAACCGCCTTGGCCAAGATGCGTGGCACTTCCTCGGGTGACTTGGCGATGTAGATCAGCCCCACACCCGCGAACCCGCTGCCCTGAGCAGACGCGTAGCCCGCGTCCTGCGCAAACGCCTCGCGCGAGATCAGGCACAGCGCATAGCCGCCCAGGTCGAACTTCGCGAAGCCGTCGTTGCCGGTGGGCGAGCGGGTCCAGCCCAGCGCCTCGAAGAAGGCCGTCGAACGCGCGACGCTGCTCACGCCCAGCAGCACCAGGTGCAGCCGCTGCCGCGGTGACAAGCCCAGCAGGTCGGTGCTGGGGAAGACGGTGCCGGCGGGCTGGTCGAGCATGGCGGGGCTGAGCGGTCGTTGAAGTCGGCGCGCATGCTAGCGACGCCGTCTCGCGCATGGGTTACGGCTTGGGGACGGTGGCGGCGTTGCATCCGATCCACAGCCGGGTTCAGCGCGGATTGACGCCTCAAACCTTTCCGCGGAAGAATGCATGAAAACGTTTACATGACCGGTTCACGAACCGGCTGCACGGATGAGACAACCGTTCCCGCCCGGCTTCCTGTGGGGCTGCGCCACCTCTGCCTACCAGATCGAAGGCTCGCCGCTGGCCGATGGTGCCGGCGTCAGCAACTGGCATCGCTTCGTGCGCACGCCGGGCCGCGTGGCCGGCGGCGACACCGGCGACATCGCCTGCGACCACTACCGCCGCATGAAGGACGACGTGGCCCTGATGCGCGAGCTGGGCCTGACGGCCTATCGCTTCAGCATCGCCTGGGGTCGGGTGCTGCCCGAGGGGCGCGGCAAGGTCAACGCCGCCGGCCTGGGCTTCTACGAGCGGCTGGTGGACGAACTGCTGGCCAATGGCATCACGCCCATGGCCACGCTCCATCACTGGGACTTGCCCGCCGCGCTGGACGACCGTGGCGGCTGGACCAGCCCCGACATGCCCGGCTGGTTTGCCGACTACGCGCAGGTCTGCTTCAAGGCGCTGGATGACCGCGTGCCGCTGTGGGCCACGCTGAACGAGCCCTGGGTCATCGCCGACCAGGGCTACATGCACGGCAACCTCGCGCCGGGCCACAGGAGCGCCTTTGAAGCCGCCATCGTCGCGCACCGGCTGATGCAAGCCCATGCAGCCGGCGTGCAGGCCTACCGGGCCATGGGCCGCAACAAGATCGGCCTGGTCGTCAACATCGAACCCAAGCACGTGCCGCCGGACGCGACCGACGCGGACCGCCATGCCGCGCGGCTGGCCGATGCCTACATGAACCGGCAGTACCTCGACCCGGCGCTGCTGGGCAGCTATCCCGACGAGCTGCGCGAGGTCTTCGGCGAGGCCTGGCCCGACTGGTCGGCGGCCGAGGTCGAGGCGCTCAAGGTGCCCATCGACTTCCTGGGGCTGAACTACTACACCCGCGCCGTCGTGCGGCACGACCCCAGGGCCTGGCCGCTGCCCGTCGCGCCGCAGCGCCAGCCCGGCGGCATCTACACCGAGACCGGCTGGGAGCTGCATCCTCAGAGTCTGGCCGACACGCTGGTGTGGATGCACGAGCGCTACGGCGGCCTGCCGCTGTACGTGACCGAGAACGGCGCCGCGTTCTACGACCCGCCCGCGGCGATCAACGGCGAGGTGAACGACCCGCTGCGCCAGCACTATCTGCGCACCCACATCGCCGCCGTGCAGGACGCGCTGGCGCGCGGCGCCGACATGCGGGGCTACTTCGCCTGGTCGCTGTTCGACAACCTCGAATGGGCGCTGGGCTTCGCCAAGCGCTTTGGCCTCGTGCACGTGGATTTCCAGACCCTGCAGCGCACGCCCAAGGCCAGCGCGCGCTACTACGCTCGCGTCATTGCCAGCCATGGCGCTTCGCTGGACCAGCCTTGATGAGCCAGGCCAATGCAACGATCAAGGACGTCGCCCGCGTGGCCGGCGTGTCGGTGGCGACCGTCTCGCGCGCGCTGAACGGCGCCGAGAACGTGCTGCCGGACACGCGCCAGCGCATCCTCGACGCGGCCCGCGAGCTGCGCTATGCGCCGTCCGGCGCAGCACGCAGCCTCATCACGCGCAAGACCGACACGGTCGGCGCGCTGCTGCCCGACCTGCACGGCGAGTTCTTCTCCGAGCTGATCCGCGGCATCGACCAGGCTGCCCGCGCGCGCGGCCTGCACCTGCTGCTGTCCAGCTCGCACGACGACGCCGACGAAGCCGCCGCCGCGCTGCGCGCGATGAATGGCCGCGTGGACGGGCTGGTCGTCATGTCGCCGCATGCGGACGACGACTTCCTGGCGCAGAACCTGCCGCACAACCTGCCGGCCGTGCTGCTCAACTCCGGCGTGCGCCGGCCGTCGCAGCGCGTGTTTGCCGTCGACAACTACGGCGGCGCGCGCGAGATGACCGAGCACCTGGTGCGCAGCGGCCGCCGCCGCATCGCCTTCCTCGGCGGCCCGGCGGCCAACTTCGAGGCGCGCGAGCGCGAGCGCGGCTACCGCGCCGGCCTGGGCCGTGGCGCCCAGCCGTGGCTGCTGGAAGGCGACTTCTCCGAAACCGGTGGCCAGCGTGCCGGCGCCGTGCTGATGGCGCTGCCTGCGAGCCAGCGGCCCGATGCCGTCTTCGCCGCCAACGACATCATGGCCATCGGCCTGCTGGGCGCGCTGCGGGCCGGCGGCGTGCGCGTGCCCGAGGACATCGCGCTGGCCGGCTTCGACGACATCCCGGTCGCGCGCTACGTCAGCCCCGCGCTGACCACCATGCATGTGCCCATCGCGGCGCTCGGCAGCCAGGCGCTGGACGCGCTGGCCGATGCCCTCGAAGGCCCCGCCGCGGGCGTTGACGCCACCGTCATGCCCGTGCAACTGGTCGTGCGCCGCTCCTGCGGCAGCAAGGCCTGACTCTTCCGATTCCCGTCCGTTTCAGTCCGTTCCCAGAGCACCTAAACAACACACAGGAGACAAGGACCATCATGAGCACGCTTTCCCGCAACAAGCCCTGGCGCCGCCAGGCACTCGCCGCCGCCGTCGTCCTCGCGCTGGCGGGCACGGCCTCGGCCCAGGTCAGCACCGCCACGCTGAAAGGCCAGGTCAAGGCCGCGGCCAACCAGCCGGCCGCAGGGCTGGCCGTCGTGGCCGTCAACACCGCCAACGGCGCCACCTACCGCGGCCAGACCCAGGCCGATGGCAGCTACACGCTGCTGGGCCTGGCGCCGGGCAGCTATGAGATCCGCGTCGGCAATGCCAAGTCCGAGCGCATCACGCTGTCCGTCGGCGAGACCGCCGCGGTGGACCTTCAGCTCGGCGTGGCCGACCAGCTGGGCCGCGTGACCATCTCGGGCACCGCGCAGCGCCAGGGCGTGCGCGACTCGCAGATGGGCACCACGGTGTCCAGCAAGATGATCGAGAGCCTGCCGCAGACGACGCGCAACTTCCTGTCCAGCGCCGACCTCGCACCGGGCGTGGCCTTCTCCACCGACGGCAGCGGCAACACCAAGATCCAGTCCGGCTCGCAAAACTTTGACCATGTAAACGTCTTCATCGACGGCGTGGGCCAGAAGAACAACATCCTGCGCGGCGGCGTCAGCGGCCAGGACGTGTCGCGCGGCAATCCGTTCCCGCAGTCGGCCATTGCCGAGTTCAAGGTGCTGACGCAGAACTACAAGGCCGAGTTCGACCAGGTCAGCAGCGCGGCCATCACGGCCGTCACGAAGTCCGGCACCAATGAGTTCCAGACCCAGGCCTACGTGGACCGCACCGGCACCAACTGGCGCGGCAAGTCGCCGTTCGAGAAGGAGCGTGAGCGCAACGGTGTGTCGCTGCCGCCGTCCGAGAAGTACGAGTACGGCGTCAGCGTGGGCGGCCCCATCGTCAAGGACCAGTTGCACTTCTTCTTCGCCTACGACGGCAAGCAGATCGAGGATTCGCGCCAGGTCGTGCCGCGCGAGCTGGACAAGCTGCCCACCAGCGGCGGCGTCATGCCCACGGTGCTTGCGGCCAAGGGCAACCATGTCGACAAGTTCACCGAGCACCTGCTGTTCGGCAAGATCGACGCGCAGCTGAACGACGAGCAACACCTGACGCTGTCCATGCGGCTGCGCCGCGAAAGCGACCACATCGCCGAGAACCGTGAGCTCAGCGCGCCGGGCAATGACAAGGACCGCAAGAACGACGAGACCCGCGTCGACCTGAAGCACGAGTGGTCGCGCGGCGACTGGCTGGCCGAGAGCCGCATCGGCGTCGAGGACTACCACTGGAACCCGCGTTCGCGCGCGACCACGCCCTTCATCAAGTACAAGGTGTCGACCGCCACGCCGCAGCTGCTCAGCGCGTCGCAGGACGTGGTCTTCGTCGGCGGTTCGCCCGATGCGCAGGACCGCCGCCAGAAGGGCGTGTTCGTGTCCGAGGACCTGAGCTACACCGGCATCAAGGGCCACGTCATCAAGGCCGGCGCCAAGTTCAAGGACATGAAGTACGAGCTGGGCGGCACGTCGCGCTCGGT
>CBFGPX010000145.1:0-10869 GCA_965650725.1 uncultured Comamonadaceae bacterium
GGCTGGACTACGCCAGCCGCTCGGTCATCTTCACGGCCATCAACACGCTGCAAGGCCTGCTGTTCGGGCACTACGTGCTGATGCAGTTGCGTGCGGCCGATCCGCCGTCGCGGCTGGGGTTGTCGCTGATCGCGCTGAGCGCCGCCGTCATCGTCGTGATGAGCCTGTGGCGCTCGGTGCAGACCTGGCCCTATGCGGGCAGCGGCGTGGCGGTGCCGGGCCACCTGCTGGCGGTGCTGATGGTGGTCAACATCGCCGCGGCCGTGACGCGCGTGTCGGCCATGCTGCTGATGCTGCACGGCCGGACCGAGGCGCGGCTGCAGGCCGCCGGCGTCGAGCTGGAGCGGCGCGCCAACACCGACGCGTTGACCGGCGTGGCCAGCCGCGCGCATTTCGAGGCGGCCAGTGGCGTGCTGCTGACCCAGGCGCAGGCGAGCCGGCTGCCGGTCTGCCTGATGGTCTGCGACATGGACGGCTTCAAGGCCATCAACGACCAGCTGGGCCACCCCGAGGGCGACGCGGTGCTGAAGCGCTTCGCGGCGCTGCTGCGCGAATCGCTGCGCCACGGCGACCTGGCCGGCCGTCTGGGCGGCGACGAGTTCGCGGTGCTGATGTTCAACTGCACGTCAGCCATGGCGCTGGGCATCGGCGAGCGGCTGCGCCTGGGGGCGGCGGCGCTGCGGGCCGCCGACGGTCGCGCCATCTGCCTCAGTGCCGGCCTGGTGGCCGCCGAGCCGGGCGAGGACTTCGAGAGCCTGTACCGCCGCGCCGACCGCGCGCTCTACGCCGCCAAGGCGGCCGGGCGCAACCGCATCGTGGCCCAAGCTTAGACTTCTGCCATGAGTGCAGAAAAGATCGCCTTCATCGGCGGCGGCAACATGGCCAGCGCCATCATCGGGGGGCTGCTGCGCGCCGGCATGGCGCCGGCGCAGTTCGTCGTCGTGGAACCCCATGAGCCGCAGCGCGACAAGCTGGCCGCGCAGTTCGGCCTGCAGGCTTCTGCCGCAGGCGATGCCAGCCTGACGGGCGTGTCCACCGTGGTCTGGGCCGTCAAGCCGCAGCTGTTCGGTGCGGCCGCGGCACCGCTGCGGGCCTGGGTGGGCGGCGCATTGCAGCTGTCCGTCATGGCCGGCATCACGACCGCGTCCATCGCCGCGGCCAGCGGCAGCGAGCGCGTCGTGCGTTCCATGCCCAACACGCCGGCGCTGATCGGCCAAGGCATCGCGGGCCTGTATGCGCGGCCGGCCGTGTCGGCGGACGAACGCGCGACCGTCGAACGCCTGCTGGCGCCCACGGGCCAGATGCTGTGGGTGGAGCGCGAGGACGACCTCGACGCGGTCACCGCGCTGTCGGGTTCGGGGCCGGCCTATTTCTTCTTCATCGTGGAGGCCATGATGGCCGCCGCGCAGGAGATGGGCCTCAGCGCCGAGCAGGGGCGGCGCCTGGCGCTGGCCACCTGCGCCGGTGCGGCCGGCCTGGGCCTGGCGTCCGACGAGTCGCCCACGGTGCTGCGTGAACGCGTCACCAGCAAGGGCGGCACGACCTACGCGGCCATCACGTCCATGCAGGGCGACGGCGTCGACGCGGCCATCCGCCGCGCCGTGCTGGCGGCGCAGAAGCGCGCTGCCGAACTGGGAAAAGAGTTCGGCTGAGTGGGCATCGCCACCCGCGACAGTCTGCGCGACTGGCTGTGCGCCCCCGGCTCGCTGAGCCGGCGGCTGGCGCGGCTGGGCCAGCGCTTCGAGGTGCAGCTGCTGCGCCAGGCGGTGGTGCCCTTCCGCGCCCGCGAGCGCGACGCGCTGGGCCTGCCGCGGCGCGGCCTCACGGTGGTGCGCGAAGTCATCCTTCGCGTGGACGGTGAGCCGCTGGTCTGGGCACGCTCGGCGCTGCACCAGCGTGCCACGACCGGCCCCTGGCGCGCGCTGAAGGGCCTGGGCACCCGCCCGCTGGCCCACCTGCTCTACGACGACCCGCGCATCCTCCGCAGCGAGCTGCAGCCGCGCCGGCTGGCCCGCCAGGGCCACACGCGCCGCCATGCCGCCCGCCAGTGGCAGGCCGCCACCGGCACGCCGCTGCCCGCGCAGATGCTGTGGTCGCGCAACTCGGTGTTCAGCCGCAGCGGCGCCCAGCTGCGAGTGATGGAGCTGTTCGCGCCGGCCCTGGCCGGCCACCGCCCCGGTCCGAAACCCTAGCTGTCTACGACCTGACGGTTAGGTCATGAAATGGTTTTCATAAATCATAAATTCGCACCCCGGGGATAAGCCGCCCTACACTTGCTCCACGTCAAAGGGGCGTTAGTAGATCCTCCGCCACGTTGCAGGAGGACAGATATTTGGGGGCACCAAATGAAAACCCGTGAGGTTGTGATCTTCAGCGGCGAGCGCTTCGTCGTGCCGCAATGCATTCAGCGCATCGACCACCTGTCCACGCATGGCTGGCAGCTGCGCTACGGCGGCACCAAGCTGTACTCCGACCATAGCCAGGACGGCAGCGGCGCGAAGAAGGCGCTGGCGCTGGCCACCAAGGAACTGCTCAAGCGTATCGCGACGATGCCGGCGCCGTCGCGCCTGCGCCGCACGCCCAGCCGCAAGAAGCAGAGCGATCTGCCGTCGGGCATCTCCGGCCCCATCGTCCGGCAGCGCGCGGGCAGTCGTGTCCGTGACTGCAGCTTCGCGGTGACCCTGCCCCGCTTCGGCGACACGCCGCTGGCGCGCAGCGTCTACATCGGCACCGAGAACACCTACACCGTCGAGCGCTACCAGGAGGCGCTGGAGCGCGCCGTGGCGCTGCGCGAGAAGGCCGAGGCCGCGTATCAGCGCGCCGCGACCAAGGATCGCCGCGCCCAGGCCCTGGTGCTGAAGGCGCAGATGAGCAGCCTGCTGGCCAAGTCCTGATCCCGACGCCAGGGCCGCCGTAACCCGGCGTACCGCTGCGGGTCGCACAATCGGCGCCCGTCCCGGGTCCAACACCCGGGGCGGTTGCCGAACATGCTTCCTGCTGCCACCTCCTCCACGTTCTCCGAGCGGGCGCTGCGCCTGCTGAACGCGCTGCGGCCCGCGCCGCTGGCGGTCGATGCGCGCGAGCGTTTTCGCGTCGTGCTGGGCGCCGGGCTGGGCGTGCTGCTGGCCGGGCTGCTGACGCTGGCCGCCGGTGCGCCGGGCGTGGCCTGGCTGGTGGCGCCGCTGGGTGCCAGCGCCGTGCTGGTGTTCGGCGTGCCGGCCAGTCCGCTGGCCCAGCCCTGGGCCGTGGTGGGCGGCAACACGGTGTCGGCGCTGGTGGGCATTGCCTGCATGAACTGGCTGCCGCTGCCCGTCACGGGCGTGGCCGCGTGCGCCGTCGCGCTGGCCATTGCCGCGATGTTCGCGCTGCGCTGCCTGCACCCGCCCGGCGGCGCCGCGGCGCTGCTGATGGTGCTGACCGGCATGCTGGACTGGCACTTCGCCTTCGTGCCGGTGGCGCTGAACTCGCTGCTGCTGGTGCTGGCCGGCATGGTCTACAACAGCACCACCGGCCGCCGCTACCCGCACGCGCAGCACGTGCCGGCCCCTGCCGCGCAGACCGGGGCCCAGGTCGCGCCGCCGCGCTTCGGCGACGCCGAGCTGGACGCCGTGCTGGCCCGCTACAACCAGGTGCTGGACGTGCCGCGCGACGACCTCGCCGAGCTGCTGCAGGAGGCCGAGCTGCTGGCCTACCGCAACCGGCTGGGCGGGTTGCGCTGCGCGGACATCATGTCCAGCCCCGTCGTCACGGTCGAGTTCGGCACGCCGCTGGCCGAGGCCTGGACGCTGCTGCAGCAGCACCGCATCAAGGCGCTGCCGGTGGTGGACCGCGTTGACCGCATCGTGGGCATCGTCACGCGGGCCGACTTCATGCGCGCCGCCGAAGGCCAGCAGCGCGACGGCCTGGCGGGCCGGCTGCAGACGCTGCTGAAACCCTCGCCCTCCACGCATTCGACCAAGCCCGAGGTGGTGGGCCAGATCATGACGCGCCAGGTGCGCGTGGCCAGCGCCGACCGCCCCATTGCCGAGCTGGTGCCGCTGTTCTCGGACTCCGGCCACCACCACCTGCCCATCGTCGGCGAGCAAGCCCGGCTCGTCGGCATCCTCACCCAATCCGACCTCGTGAAAGCGCTCAGCCATGGCCCATGAACAGCAAGCCTTCAACTGGGGCGTCATCGGCCCCGGCGGCATCGCCAACCGCTTTGCCGGCGCGCTCGCGGCCGTGCCGGGCGCCCGCCTGGCCGCCGTGTTCGCACGCGACGCGGCCAAGGGCCAGGCCTACGCCGAGCAGTGGAAGCGGGGCGGCGAACCCGCGCGCGTGACGACCACGCTGGCCGACCTGCTGGCCGACCCGTCCGTGGACGCGGTCTACATCGCGACGCCGCACTCCCACCACGCCGAGTACATCCGCGCCGCGCTGCTGGCGGGCAAGCCGGTGCTGTGCGAGAAGCCGCTGGTCACCTCGCTCGAGGAGGCCCAGGCCTTGATCGATCTGGCGCGCGAGAGGGGCGTGTTCCTGATGGAAGCGGTGTGGACGCGCTTCCTGCCGGCCTACGACCTGGCGGCCAAGCTGTTGCGCGAAGGCGCCATCGGCGAGCTGCGCGCGATGAGCTCGACCTTCTGCTTCACCGGCCCTGCCGACCTGAGCCACCGCTGCTGGAACCCGGCGCTGGCCGGCGGCTCGCTGTGGGACATCGGCATCTACAACCTCGCCGTGACCCGCTGGGTGCTGCAGCAGATGAACGGCGGCGTCTGCCCCGAGCCGCTGCACATCGACGTGGCCGCCACGCTGGCGCCCACGGGTGTGGACGCGTCGGTCTGCGCGACGCTGCACTTCCCCGGCGGCGTCACCTCGCAGTTCCGCTGCGGCTTCGACGCGTCGTCGGTGAACGCCTTCGAAGCCATCGGCACGAAGGCGGGCCTGCGTTTCCCGACCGACTTCTGGGGCTCGGAGGTCGTCGAGCTCGTCACGCGCAAGGCGCCGCCCGAGCGCCACGACGCGCCGCATGTCGTCAATGGCTTCGAGGGCGAGATCGCCGAAGCCCAGGCCTGCATACGCGCGGGCCTGCTGGAGAGCCCGCGCGTGCCGCATGGTGAGACGCTGGGGCTGGCGCGCTGGAGCGACGCCATCCGGGCCAAGTTCCCCGGCGGCGTCAACAAGAAGGGCTGAGAGGCCGAGCGTCTTTCACGCGGCGCCGATGGTCTGGCCCAACTCGGCGTTGGACAGCGCCTGGCCGTTGAGGCCCCAGGTGCCATCGACGGCGTGCACGCCGTTGGTCCAGATGCGCGACTTGGGCAGCCGGCCGTCCGAGAGGCGGTGCAGGATCTCGATGGCTTCTGCGAAGAACGCCTGTTGCACCGGGCGCTCGGCCAGCGCGAAGGCGGGCGTCTTGGTTTCCACCCAGGCGCCTTCGACCTCCTCGCCGGCTGCGAAGGTGTGGCCCCTGGGCAGCAGGTGCAGGTGGGCCGTGACATTCGGCGTCATGACCGCGTTGCCGGCCAGGCCGTGGTGGGTGAGCAGCGCGTGGGTCAGCTCGGCAATGGCCTGCTTCTCCGTGCCGGCAGGCAGGACGCCTTCCGTGAGTGTGAGGGTGATGGGCATGGGGCTTCCTTGAGTTGGCGTTGGACGACCGTTTAGATAACGATCGTTATTTGATGGTAGATAACGATCGTTATCTGGTCAACTAGAATCAGCGCCTCACCACAGCAGCCGAGGGGATGCGATGTCGAGAGAAGAGCAAAAGACCCAGACCCGGGCGCGCATCCTGGACGCTGCGGGACGCAGCTTCCGGCGCAGCGGCTTTGGTGGCGTGGGTGTGGATGGCCTGGCGAAGGCCGCCGGCGTTACGTCGGGTGCCTTCTACGTCCATTTCGGGTCCAAGCAGGAGGCGTTCAGGGCCGCCGTCGAGCACGGCCTGGTGGACCTGGACGCGGGCGTGCGCTATTTCCAGCAGACGTTTGCGGGCGATTGGTGGGACCGCTTCGTCCGCTTCTACCTCACGGACAAGCGCCGTTGCGAGCTGGGCGAGAGTTGCAGCCTGCAGAGCCTGGCGCCTGAGGTGGCGAGGGCCAGCGAGGAAGACCGTGCCGTGTTCGAGGCCGGCCTTGGCGCCGTGGCGCAGACCGTCGTTGACGGCCCGGCGTCAAAGGGTAAGCCGCCGCACCGCGATGCGGCGCTGGCGGCGCTGGCCATGTTGGTGGGGGCGGTGTCGCTGGGCCGCGCGATGGCGACGGAATCGGCCGCGCATCAGGTGGCGGACGCCGTCGCTCGCGTCCTGCTCGACGGCGCCGCTCTGGACGCCTGAAGCGGCTCAGCGTGGCAGCAGCAGCCGGTTGCTGCGCGCCGGGTGGCGCTGCAGCTGCAAGGGTGCGCCTTCCAGGCCGCTCTGCGCACGCACGCTGGCCGTCGTCGTCATGCCGATGGGGCACTGGCCGGTGGCAGCGTGCTGCATCGCCGCGGCCAGCATGCCTTCCTGCGTGTCGCCCAAGGCGCGGCCGAAGTCGTCGGCCACCGTGCAACCCGGCACGTAGCGGGCGCTGGCGCCCGTGCCCGGTACGAAGCCGTCCGCGTATTCGCCGAAGCCCTTGGCGTTGACGCCCGCGAACTCGATGGGGAAGTAGCTGATGCCGCAGTTGTCCTTGGCCGTGAAGCCATAGGGCTTGCCGCAGGTCTGGCCGCCGATCAGCACCACGTCCACGTTCACGCCGCGCAGGCCGTTGATGATGGCTTCGCTGGCCGAGCAGGTGCCCTTCTGCGCCAGCACGTAGACGCGGCTCAGGTTCAGCGTGGGCAGTGCCTGCACGCTGGAGCAGCGGCCGTTGACGGCGATGCAGGAGTCGGCGAAGAAGGGCGTGGTCTCGTTCTCAGTGCTGCGGCGCGCGCTGTAGCGCAGCGTCTCGAAGGCCTGGCCGGCCGTGCGCGTGGTGCCGGCGATCATGGTGGCCAGCTCGCTGGCGATGAACAGATAGCCGCCGCCGTTGTAGCGCAGGTCCAGCACCAGCTCGCTGATGTTCTGGCTGCGGAAGTCGCGCATCGCGTTGATCAGCAGCTGCTCGGCCGGCAGGTTGTGGTCGTTGAACAGCAGGTAGCCGGCGCGCGCGCCGTTGGCCAGCGTCAGCACGCGGGCCTGCGGCACCGGGTTCTTCGTGATGTTGGCGCTGGCCAGGTTGCGCGACAGCTCCACGCCGCCGCGGCGGAACACGAAGGCATGCGAGGCGCCGAGCGTGCTGGGGTACAGGCCCTCGTTCAGCACGTCCACGCCCGCGGCGGTGGGCGTGTCGGCATCCGTGCCGTCCACGCTGACCAGCTCGTCGCCGCGCTGCAGGCCGGCATTCGCGGCCGGCGTGCCGGGCTCGACGTAGGCGATGCGCAGCTTGCGCGGCGGCGTGGCGCTGGCGCTGCTCCATTCCATGCCGTAGCCGGCCTCGGTGGCGTTGTCCGACATGGCCTTCCACTTGGCCGTCTCGTAGGTGAAGCTGAAGCGGTCGCGGCGCGCGCCGGTGTCGGTGGTCTGCGGCGATTTCAGCGCCTCGAAATAGGCGTCCAGCGCCGCATAGGCGTCGCTGCCGCTGTAAGCCGCAGCGCTGGGGTCCACGCGAGGCACCTCGTCGCGCCACAAATAGGCCTCGTCGAAATAGGCCCGCACCCACTTCTTCTCGGTCTCCAGCGTGGACGTGCGCTGGGAGGCGGCGGCCAGCGTGTTGTTGGCGGCGCACTGCTGCGCAAAGCTGGCGGACGGGCCGGCCGGGTCGGGCGAGGCGCCCGTGCCGCCGCCGCTGCCACCGCTGCTGGGCACATCGCGGAACACCGATTCACCGGCGCCACCACCGCCGCCGCCGCAAGCGGCCAGCAGCGTCAAGGACAACAAGGCCCAGCCGGCATGGCTGCGCAGTGCATACGACATCTTTGCGAACTCCCTGTTCGAATGGACAGTCAGACGGTCTGTGCCGCCGCGGCCGGCCAATGTAGCTCAGCCCGCGCCAGCGCAAGTCTGCGCGATGCCGGCCGCGATCAGCACGGCGCCGGAGATCCACAGGTGGGTCTCACCCCAGGTGAACACGCGCCGCCACAGCGGGTGGCCACCTTCCTCGCCGTGCAGTACGCGGGCGAAATGGAGGACGGCCATCATGGCCGCCACGGTGGCCAGCAGGTGGTGGAGGGCGGCGAAGGAAGGTTCACGCCATCGGCACCCAGTGGTTGTCCAGCGCCATCGGTTGCGGCCAGCGCAGGAAGGTGCCTTGGGCGGCAATGTGCCAGCGGACCAGGCCGAAGGCCGTGGCCACCAGTACGCCGCCGCCGGGCTGCGGGCCGGGCCAGTCGGCCAGCGCGTAGGACTCCTCCATCTCGACGATGGCCGAGAGCTTGTCCGGCTCGCCCGGGTGCCACAGCTTGGCCACGCCGGCCTTGTTGCTGGACAGCGCGAAGCCGCCGTTGTAGGCCGCACTGATGTCGCCCGCGTAGCCGTGGCCGTCGTTGTCGCGCGTCGGTACGGACAGGTTCTCGCCGTCGAACACCGCCAGGATGGGCGCGGTCGCGCGGGCGGCCGGGTCGCTGTGCTCGGCCTGCATGGCGATGCCCAGCCACGGCCGGCCGCCCTGCGGCGGGCGGCTCCAGGCGATGTGGCGCTGGCTCAGCCGCGCATCGCTGAGCTTCCACAGGCCGAGCATGCGGCCAGTGCGGCCATCCAGTCGGGCCAGCGAGGAGTCCATGCGGGCGAGGTCGACCTTCTGGTCCGACCAGGTGCGTCGCACGCCGCCGTTGGCCACCAGCAGGTGGCCGGCCTCGTCCAGCAGCGCCTGGTGGGGCTCGATGCCGCCGCTGGCCCACTCGTCCAGCTTCTTCAGCGTGGCGCGGTCGCGCACGCCGATGCGGCCCTGGTGGTTGCTGTAGTCGATCTCGGTCGTGTAGAGCACGTCTGCGCCCATCGCCACATGGCCGCTGAGCCTGACGGTGGCGGACTCTTTCTCCACGTCCAGCCGCTGCGTCACCTGGCCGGCGCCATCGCAACGCAGCAGCCAGGCGCCGGGGCGCAGGCCGTTCACCAGCAGCCCGCCGCCGGCCTCGGCCACCAGGCCGTGCGGCCGCCCGGGCAGCGGCACCCGGTAGCGGATGCTGAGCGTGCCGCGCTCCCAGTCGGCCGCCAGCACGCCGGCGTGGTGGGTGTCGCCCGCCTTGGGGCCGCGCCAGCAGGCGCCGATGAGGGTGGTGGCGGTGCCGGTGTCGGCGCGCGCATGGGGCGCGAGGCCCAGCGCCGCCAGGGTGCACAGGAAGCCGCGGCGGCCAGGTTCGGAGGTCATGTCGGGGCGGCGGGGAGCCGGTCGCAGAAGCTGGCAGCGAATGTAAGTAATTCGCATTACCGCGCGCTTTGACATTTCTCAAGCGGCGCCCACGCCGCTCTGCGGCTCAGCGCAGGGCCAGGTCCACCACCGTGCCCGCGAACACCGCAAAGCCCAGCCAGTGGTTGGCGCGGAAGGCCTTGAAGCACTCAGCGCGGCGGCGGTGCCGGATCAGCGTGAAGTGCCACAGCGCCTGTGCCGCCGCCACGCCCATGCCCAGCAGGAACCAGCGGCCCAGGCCCAGGCGCAGGCCCAGGCCGGTCCACATGGCCAGGAACGTGGCGTAGAAGACCATGATGCCCGCCACGTCCCAGCGGCCCAGCGCGATGGCCGAGGAGCGCACGCCGATCTTCAGGTCGTCGTCGCGGTCCACCATCGCGTACTCGGTGTCGTAGGCCAGCACCCAGAACAGGTTGGCCACCAGCAGCGCCCAGGCCGACAGCGGCACGGCGTGCAGGTTCCACTCCGCGCCGCCCAGCGCCGCCGCGAACGCCATCGGGATGCCGAACGAGAACGCCACGCCCAGCACCGCCTGCGGCATGGCCAGCACGCGCTTGGCGAAGGGGTAGGCGATGGCCACGGCCAGCGCCGCGAAGCTCAGCAGGATGGCCGGTGGGTTGGTCGTCAGCACCAGGCCGAAGGACACCAACGCGAGCGCCGCGCCCAGCGCCAGCGCCTCCTTGACCGACACGGCACCGGTGGTCACGGGCCGCTGCGCGGTGCGCTGCACATGGCGGTCGAAGTCGCGGTCGGCCACGTCGTTGACGCAGCAGCCGGCCGAGCGCATCAGCACCGTGCCGAGAGTGAACACGACCAGCAGATGCCAACCCGGCCAGCCGTCCGCGGCGATCCACAGCGCGGCCAGCGTGGGCCACAGCAGCAGCAGCCAGCCGGCAGGGCGGTCCCAGCGGATGAGCTGCAGGTACAGGGCCAGCCGCGAGGGCGGCGTGGCGGCAGGGGCGGCGGAAGTCATGCGGGGCATTTTCACGCGGCGCGCTGCACCATCTCCAATCTCCCGGCTGGCGAACGGCCAATGCCCGCGGCCCTACATTCGCCACGCTTTCGCTTCAACGCCCATCGCCATGCCCGACCTCAGCGCCTTCCCTATCACGACGAAATGGCCCGCCGCGCGGCCCGACCTGCTGCAGCTGTACTCGCTGCCCACGCCCAACGGCGCCAAGGTCAGCATCGCGCTGGAGGAGACCGGCCTGCCCTACGAGCCGCACCTGGTCAGCTTCGACACCAACGACCAGCTCAGTCCCGAGTTCCTGTCGCTGAACCCGAACAACAAGATCCCGGCCATCATCGACCCGCACGGCCCGGGCGGCCGGCCGCTGCCGCTGTTCGAGAGCGGCGCCATCCTCGTCTACCTGGCCGACAAGACCGGCCAGCTGATGCCGCAAGACCCTGCGCGCCGCTACGAGACGCTGCAGTGGCTGATGTTCCAGATGGGCGGCGTGGGGCCGATGTTTGGCCAGGTCGGCTTCTTCCACAAGTTCGCCGGCAAGGACTACGAGGACAAGCGCCCGCGCGA
>CBFGPX010000146.1:0-10796 GCA_965650725.1 uncultured Comamonadaceae bacterium
AGACGTTGCCTTCGTCGTCGGCGGCCACGCCCTTGGGCCGCACCATGTTGCCGACGTACAGCCCGCGCTGCCCGAAGCGCAGCACCGGCTTGCCTTCGGCGTCGAAGCCCTGCACCCGCGCATTCATCGAGTCGGACAGGAACTGCATGTAGCCCGACACGCCCAGGCCGATGGTGAAGGTCATCATCGTCTGCTTGCGGTTCGTGGTGTCCTCGTTGCCGCAGACATCGGCATTGGTGCCGCTGCCGCTGATGCAGCTGGCGCTGTTCGTGGTGCCGGTGCGCAGGTCGGTGTTCCTGTAGAAGTAGGCGGTGTCGGCCAGCGTGTTCTTGGTGGCGTTGCCGTCGTACTGCGGGCGGGTGATGGCGGCGTCGGAATCGACGTCGCCGATGTCGGTCGTGCCGTCCGGGCGCTTGGGGGTGCCGGATTCGTTCCAGAAGCCGTCCGTCGACAGGATGGCGGCATTGCGCTGACAGGAATACTGGACCGGGTCCCTCACCGACACATTGTTGATCTTGCCGCTGTTGAATGCGCCCGCGAACAGGCGACCCGCCTTGGACAGGGCACCGCGCAGCGGCGTGGTGTCGCCGGTCTTGGCCGCGGTGAGCTTGGCGAACCAGTCGCTGCGGTGCGTGGTCTCGAAGGTGTCGAGGTTGAGGAAGTCGCTCTCGGTCTGGTTGTTGATGCTCATGTAGCCGACGCGGCGGTTGTTGCCGATCTCGCCGAAGGCCAGTGCCGCCGAGGACTTCATCGCCTGCATGCGCGAGTGGTAGTAGGTCCACCAGTTCGCGAAGTTGGTCATCTCCTCGTCGTAGGTGCAGACGCTGCCGGCGCAGTCGCTGCGGTTGGCGCCCTTGGGGAAGGTGTTGGGGTTGGACGCCGTGCCCGGGGTGATGTCAACGCGCTCGAAGCGACCGCCATAGCTGCTCGGCTGGCCGGTCACCGGCGCCACGTAGCCGGCGAGCGTGCCGGCATTGGGCACGGGCGTGAAGGTGCCGCAGTTGGAGCTGCCGGTTTTGGCTATCGTCACAGCCTTGCCGTTCTTGTCGCCGGAGGCCAGCGCTGCGGTGATGGTCACCTTGGAGGAACTGGCGGTCGCCGTCCAGTCGGAGCTGGACTTGAACTTGGCGACGATGGCGCTGGCCAAGGATGAGGCGCTGTTGGTGTCCGAGGTGGCGCCGGTCAGCATCTCTTCGCCGTCGATCTTCAGCGACGCCACGCCCGACTTGCGACTGCCCGAGCAGGACAGGTTGATCGTGAAGGTCAGCGACGAGCTGACGCCGGTCACGGCGTTGACGGATTGCGTGAAGAACTTGGTGGGGTAGCGTGCGTGGCTGAAGGTGCCGTTGCGCGTGGCCTGACAGGAGTAGGCCGCGGGCGTCGTGGCCCGGGCGTTGGTGTCGCTGTTGCACCAGCGCACCGCGGCCGGGATGCTGTAGCCGGCCCGGGCCGTGGGCACGCAATCCCGCAGGTCCTCCGTGGAGCAGAACTCGGCGGCATGGACGTTGTAGTAATGCGGGCCGAAGCTGCGGCTGGCCGTGGTCGCGGCATCGGGCTTGCCGGTCGCCACCTGGCCCGTGCCGTTGGCCGTCACGGCGCGGAAGGTCGTGTAGGCCTTGCCATCGACGGTGCCGGGCAGCACGTAGTTGTCGTTGCGCAGGCAGTCGGTGAAGTAGCCGTTCGTGCACCACTCGGTGTCGGGGTAGCCGCTGACCAGGTCGATGCTGGACGTGTTCTGCACACCGTAGGCGTCGTTCTTGACCGCGGTCCAGGCGGAGGTTTCGGTACGGGTCTGGCTGGGCCAGGAGGTGCCATCGGCCCTCACGGGCGGCTTGTAGAGCACGCCCGGGTCATAGGCCTGGCGGTTGAAGCCCGCAGCCAGGAAGGGGGCCTGGCCCCGCGCCGTGCCGAAGGGCGCCGCATTCAGGTAGCAGGCGGCGCTGCTGTTGCCGTTGATGCAGCAGCGGTTGGCGAAGTTGCCGCTGTTCGTCGACGTCGCCCCCGTGCTGCGGCACAGCGCCGTGTTGACATGGTCGGGCGTGAAGTCGAAGTTCATCGAGCCCGAGTCGTCCAGGATGAACAGCAGGTTGGCCTTGACCACATCCGGGTTGGCGATGATGAGGGGCGTCTGGGTGATCTCTGTCGGCGCGGCCGTGGCGGGCATGGCGCAGACGGCAGCGAGCAGCAGGGCGAACACACGGAGTGGTTGGAACATCATGGGAGCCTCGTGCGGATGGGGGTGGCGTCAGATGGAGACGACGGCCTGGATGAAGCTGTTGGCGTTGCGCGGCCCCTGCACGCGCACCGTGACGCGGTAGTACACGATGCTGGGAGCCTGCACCTGCGGGGTGTTGCCCTTGCTGCCGCCCTCGCCGGAGCGGGCGTCGGGCGAGGCGTCGCAGTTGGCGGCGGCAGGGGCGCCGATGTCGCTGCACAGCCGGTGGATGGCGAAGGACACCTGGTTGCCGTTGGCGTCGGCAGGCAGGTTGTTGACGCGATCGGCCTTGACGAGGGCCTGCCAGAAGCTCTCCCAGCTCTGGCCGGCGCCGAGTTCGCCGCGCGTCGCGCTGTACTTCATCTCGGCCGTGACGATGTCGTTGTTGAGCGAATTGGCGGGGATGTCCGGGGCCGTGCTCGCCGCCGGAGCCGGTGGGCGCACGGTGGCGCGGGACTGCTGCTCCAGCCAGGCCACGGCGCGCTCCACGCCCACATCCGCCGCCTGCACCGCCGCCTGCTGGTAGGCCAGGTTGCCGGCGACGCGGTTGCTGGCGAACACGCCCCGCATCAGGCCCACCGCGGCCAGGGACATGGCCGCCAGCACGATGAGGGCGAGGACGAGCACGAGACCGTGCTCGGCGGAGCGAGTCGGGGGCTTGTTCAGCATGATGCGAATGCGGGCTCGGTGGCGCCGGGCGCGTTGCGCAGCGGCACCGTGGTTTCGAAGGTCTTGTAGCGATAGCGCTGCCAGTCGGCGCCCGGCGGCGTGATGGGTGACGATGCCGCACCCGACCAGCTGGGGGCGCTGGCGGCCACGTCGGCGCTTTCGGGCTGGCGGCTGCGCGCGACGACGGTCGCGCGCACACCCACGACGCGCGACCAGCCGCAGACGTCGGCGGGCGTGGCGGCCGAGGTGTCGTAGACGTCCACGAAGCCGTCGCGCGGTGCCGAGGTGTCCAGCGCGTACTGGGCGCGCAGGCTGACGATGTTGTCGGCGATCTCGGTCCAGTCGGCGTCCGCGGAGCTGGTGCAGTTCTGCGTCATCAGGTCGCAGGCCGTGAGGCGGTTGCCGCGCACCGCGTAGGCCACGAAGCGCGGCGTGCGGCCGAGGTTGTAGAGCACGCCGTTCGAGACGGCCGCGACGCCAAACGCCACGGTGACGGTCGAGGCCGTGGGAGCGCCCTGCACATTGGTCAGCGTCAGGCTGCAGGGCGTGGCGCGTGTCTGCGGCGTGGCGATGACGCGGTCGCCGGCGCGGTAGGCCTGCGAGCCCGGCACGGCATAGGTGGCGGGGCCGGGTTGCAGGCCGATGAGACCGCCCTCCGGTGAGCTCCAACCCGAGCCGTAGGCGACGAGCAGCACGTCGGTGTTGTCATCGCCGCGGGGGATGCCGTCTGGATTGATGGTGACCGGCGCAAGCGCGCCGACGCTGAGGCCGCCACCCAGGTCGAGCT
Source organism: uncultured Comamonadaceae bacterium (assembly GCA_965650725.1). Lineage (GTDB taxonomy): Bacteria > Pseudomonadota > Gammaproteobacteria > Burkholderiales > Burkholderiaceae_C > Pelomonas. Next base: position 3,672 of record CBFGPX010000146.1, read on the forward strand.
GGCACATCAGCAACCGCGCCGACATCAGGCCCTGGCCGGCCTGGCGCAGGTCACGCTGCAGCAGGCTCAGCGCGATGGCGCCGGTGGTCTGGGCATCGTCGCCGCCGGACGTGCTGCGGCGCTGGCCTTCGGAGAGGCGGAACACCTGCGTGACGACGAGCACCGCCGCCATGGCGACGACGATGCCGACCAGCAGCTCGACAAGGCTGAAGCCGCGAGCCTGAAGAGGGGTGGAGTGCTGCGGCTTCATCGGATCTCGTTGGTCAGCACGATGTTGTGGACGGGGTCGGTGGCGGCCTCGCCGGGCGCCTTCCAGCGCATGGTGATGGTCACCCGGGTGCTGGCGCTCAGCCCGACGGCCGGGGCGCTGGCGCCGCTGACGATGGCGTCGAGCGGCTGGACCTGCGCGAGCGCGACGGTCGGCGGATAGGTCTCGGCGCCCGGCAGTTGCGACACCACGCGCTCCTTCCAGACCAGGTAGTCGGCGCCGCCGCCGTCGCTGCTCTTGAAGCGTGAGTTCAGCGTCGCGAAGTCGCGACTGCTGACCCACATCTGGCCCAGCAGGTCGTTGGCCAGCAGCGTGGCGTCGGCACGGTATTTGGTCTGACCCGACTGCTTGGTCGCCGTGGCCTGCAGGCCCACCAGGCCCAGCACGCCCAGCGCGAAGATGAGCAGCGCGATCAGCACTTCCAGCAGCAGCACGCCGTGCTGGCGATGGCGGAGATGGGGTGTCGTCTTCATCAGCAGGCCTGCGGATCGGTTGCGGCGACGCCGGGGTTGCACATGCGCACCTGACCGGCGGGCGACACGACGACGTTCAGGCAGGTCACGTCGCCGCCGGCCGCCGCGCAGCTGCCGCCGGCCGCCGGCGTGATCGCGATGCTGATGGTTTCAGTCGTGGCGGCAAGGCCGGTGGGCACCTGGCGGCCCAGGCCGTTGAAGACGATCTGGGCGGCGTCCGCGGCGACCTGCACCCGGCCGCCGGCCTCGGTGGCCGAGCGCACCTGCAGGATGCTGGGCGCCACGGTGTCGCTGGGCGCGGCATTGCACTGGCCTTCGACGGAGTCGGCGTCGGGGTCGGCGTCGACGACGTCGACCACCCAGCTGGCCGCGCCGGCGTCGCGCTTGCAGCTGGCGTCCAGCGACGAGGTCAGCTGGAAGCGCACCCGGGTGTTGCGCGTCGTCGCCTCGCTCTTGGCGTACTGCAGGCCGGCCACCAGGCTCTCGGCCGTGGCGCGGATGCGCGCACCGGCCAGCCAGGCGCTGAAGTTGGGCGCCGCGACGGCCAGCATGATGGCCATGATGATGACCACGACCATGACCTCGATGAGGCCCACGCCGCGCTGACGAGGCTGGGTCAGCACGTGCCGTCCTTCTTCGTGACCCAGCAGCTGCTGGAGCCGGTCCAGCCCGAGTCGCTGGGCACCGTGGTGCTCTTGGCGCCGGCCTGGTTCACCGTGTAGTTGAAGCCCAGCATGGCGCCCTTGCCGGTGGCGGTCAGCGTGAACCCGGTGGCGTTGGCCGAGCCGCAGGCGAAGGTGAAGTACTTGCTGGTGGTCGCGTCGCTGTTGCAGGCCGGAGCGCCGGCATAGGTGCGGTTGTCCAGGAAGAACTGTTCGATCAGCACCTGCTTGGTGGCCAATGCCGAGGTCGCGTCGGGGACGCGGCCCCGGGTGACGTACTGGCTGTACTGCGGCACGGCGACCGCTGCCAGGATGGCGACGATGGCCACGGCGATCATCAGCTCGATGAGCGTGAAGCCTTGGGCTGCGGAGGGGCGGGGCTGGCGTCGCATGGTGGCGGAGGGGCTGATCAGGTGCTGCCTATTTTGGTGTCGGGTGCCGCCGGTGGGTGACCGCTCGTCGCAGCGCCGCGAACGCTGGTCGCGGCCCGCTCGCGATTCGTGAACTGGCTCACGACCCGGCCCGGCCGGGCGTGGTTTCCAGCGGTTGATGAGGGCAAGCAGACGTAACGGCGGGCCGCCCCGGTCGTGCGTTTGCGACGCCCGGGTGCGGGGCCAGGGGCTTTGCGCGACGCTCGTCCGGCCGGCCTCGGTGTTTCCCCTATCATGGCGCCCTTTGTTTCCCGCCCGGCTCTCGCCGCACCGCGTGACTCCCTTGGCCGCCCCATCCCCCCTGATCGAACTGCGCGACGTCAGCTGCGGCTATGGCGATCGCGTCATCCTCGACGGCGTCAACCTGAAGCTGGAGCGCGGCAAGGTGCTGGCGCTGATCGGCACGTCTGGCGGCGGCAAGACCACGGTGCTGCGCCTGCTGGGCCGGCAGCTGCGCCCCATCGCGGGCCAGGTGCTGTTCGACGGTCAGGACCTGGCGCCGCTGGATCTGGCCGGCCTGTACGCCGTGCGCCGGCGCATGGGCATGCTGTTTCAGTTCGGCGCGCTGTTCACCGACCTGTCCGTGTTCGAGAACGTGGCCTTCCCGCTGCGCGAGCACACCGACCTGCCCGAGGCCATGATCCGCGACCTGGTGCTGATGAAGCTGAACGCGGTGGGCCTGCGTGGCGCGCGCGACCTGATGCCCAGCGAGATCTCCGGCGGCATGGCGCGGCGCGTCGCGCTGGCGCGGGCCATCGCGCTGGACCCCGACCTGGTGCTGTACGACGAGCCCTTCGCGGGCCTGGACCCGATCTCGCTGGGCGTCGCCGCCCGGCTGATCCGCGACCTGAACGATGCGCTGGGGTTGACCAGCATCATCGTGTCGCACGACCTGTACGAGACCTTCGCGATTGCCGATCACGTCGCCATGGTGGCCAATGGCCGCATCGTGGCCCAGGGCACGCCGGACGAGTTGCGCCACAGTGAAGACCCGCTGGTGCGCCAGTTCGTCGGTGCCGAGGCCGATGGCCCGGTGCGCTTCCACCAGCCGGCCCGGCCCGTGGCCGAGGACTTCGGGGTGCGGGCATGATGGCCTTCGCTGCGCGCATCGGTGCTGGCGTGCGCCTCATGCTGGCCGACATCGGCGCGTCGGCCCGGCTGTTCTTCAGCCTGCTGGCCCGTTCGCCCAAGGCGCTGGCGCGCTTCGTCCTGGTGCGCGAGCAGGTCTTCCACCTCGGCAACAAGTCGCTGTCCATCATCGGCGTGTCCGGCCTTTTCGTCGGTTTCGTGCTGGCGCTGCAGGGCTATTACACGCTGCAGCGCTACGGCTCGGCCGAGGCCGTGGGCCTGCTGGTGGCGCTGAGCCTGGTGCGCGAGCTGGGGCCGGTCGTCACGGCGCTGCTGTTCGCGGGCCGCGCGGGCACGTCGCTGACCGCCGAGATCGGCCTGATGAAGGCCGGCGAGCAGCTGACCGCGATGGAGATGATGGCCGTGGACCCGGTGCAGCGCGTGCTGGCACCGCGTTTCTGGGGTGGTTTTATTGCCATGCCCTTACTTGCGGCAGTCTTCTCCGCGGTGGGCATCATCGGCGGCTGGCTGGTGGCCGTGCCGCTGATCGGCATCGATGCGGGCGCGTTCTGGTCGCAGATGCAGGGCGGCGTGGATGTGTTCAAGGACGTCGGCAACGGCGTCGTGAAGAGCCTGGCCTTCGGCGTCACGGTGACTTTCGTCGCGCTGCTGCAAGGCTATACCTGCCGGCCCACGCCCGAGGGCGTGTCCGCCGCCACCACTCGCACCGTGGTGCTGTCGTCCCTGGCCGTGCTGGCCCTGGACTTCATGCTGACCGCGATGATGTTTTCGATTTGATTGGAGTCAGGGAGTAAAAAATGCAAGCCTCTCGACATGACACCTGGGTGGGCCTGTTCGTGCTGCTGGGCGGCGCGGCCTTGCTCTTCCTGGCGTTGAAGGCCGGGAATCTGCTCAGCCTCAGTTTCGATGCGACCTACCAGGTCACGGCGCGCTTCGACAACATCGGCGGGCTCAAGCCCAATGCCGCGGTGAAGAGCGCTGGCGTGGTCATCGGGCGGGTCGAATCCATTGCCTTCGACGACAAGACCTTCCAGGCCAAGGTCGTCATCAACCTGAACAAGGCCACGCTGTTCCCCAAGGACAGCTCGGCCAAGATCCTGACCTCGGGCCTGCTGGGCGAGCAGTACATTGGCCTGGAGCCCGGCGCCGACGAGAAGAACCTGGCCGGCGGCGACATCATCCGCCAGACCCAGAGCGCGGTCGTGCTGGAGAACCTGATCGGCCAGTTCATCAACAGCAAGGCCTCCGACATGGGCAGCACCGCACCGGCCTCGGGGAGCAAGCCATGATGGCCCGCTGGATGCGCAGCCTGATGCTGTTCATGCTGGTCGCCGGCCTGGCGGGTTGCCAGACCGTCAAGGGCGTGGGCACGCGGGTGGAGCGCGCCGTCGACAAGGTCATGGGCTCCAAGGGCCAGCGCATGGACCCCTGGGAGAACTGGAACCGCAAGGTCTTCGCGTTCAACGAGAAGCTCGACGAGCACGTGCTCAAGCCCGTCGCCACGGCCTATGCCGAACTGGTGCCGTCGCCCGTCCGTACCGGCATCGACAACTTCTTCGGCAACATCGGCGACGCTTGGTCGGCCGTGAACCTGATGCTGCAGGGCCGCTTCAAGGCCGGCGTGGAGCAGGGCATGCGCTTCGCGGTCAATTCGACGCTGGGCCTGGCTGGGGTGCTGGACATCGCCACCGAGGCCGGGCTGGAGAAGAACAGCCAGGACTTCGGCAAGACGCTGGGCAAATGGGGCATGGGCACGGGCGCCTACGTCGTCTGGCCCGTGTTCGGCCCGTCGTCGGTGCGCGACTCGCTGGCGCTGCCGGTGGACTGGAAGGCCTCGCCCGCCGTCGTCTTCGACGAGGGCAGCAAGAAGACCGGCATCACCGTGCTGAACGCGATCAACAGCCGCGCCAACTTCCTGCGCGCCGGCCAGATGCTGGAAGGCATCGCGCTGGACAAGTACACCTTCTACCGCGATGCCTACCTGCAGCGCCGCGGCAGCTTCGACGACGACGAGGAAGTCGAGGTGCTGGTGCCCGGCAGCGGCGCCTCGGCGCCGGCCGATGGGGCCGCCTCCGCGCCGGCGCTGACCGCTTCCGCGCCGGAGCCCAGCGTGAAAAGGCCCGCCGACCCTGCTTCCGCGGCAACGCGGTGAACCAAACCGCGGGCTGGCGCGTTGAGCGACGGTCCCGTACAGAGAAAGAGACCTCATGACTCTGCTGAACTCCCTGCGCCGACTGCTGACCGTGGCCACCCTGGGCCTGGGGCTTGTGCACGCCGCCCATGCGGCCGACGCCGGCGCGCCCGACCAGTTGATCCGCGGCCTGTCCCTGGAGACCATCGAGGCCGTCAAGGCCGACAAGGACATCCAGGCCGGCAACATCAACAAGATCATCGCCCTGGTCGATTCCAAGGTGATGCCGCACATCAACTTCCAGCGCATGACCGCGTCCGCGGTGGGCCGCTTCTGGCGCCAGGCCACGCCCGAGCAGCAAGGCAAGCTGCAGGCCGAGTTCAAGACACTGTTGGTGCGCACCTACGCCGGTGCGCTGACGCAGGTGAAGGACCAGACCATCGGCCTGAAGCCGCTGCGCGCCGAAGCCGGCGCTACTGAAGTCGTGGTGCGCACCGAGATTCGCGGCAAGGGCGATCCCATCCAGCTGGACTACCGGCTGGAGAAGTCCGGCGCCGTCTGGAAGATCTACGACGTCAATGTGCTGGGCATCTGGCTGGCGGATCAGTACCGCAACAGCTTCGCGCAGGAAATCGGCGCCAATGGCATTGATGGCCTGATCAAGAGCCTGGCCGACAAGAACGCCAAGGCCGGCCTGCCCAGCAAGAGCTGATCTTGAGCGGTTTGAAGCTGCCCCAGCGGCTGCGCATGGACGGCGCGCGCGCCGCGTGGGCGCTGATGTCGCCCGCGCTGCGGGCCGAGGCCGCCCAGGTGCTGGCGGCTGCCGGCCGCGAGGTGCGGCTGTCTGCCGCCGGCCTGTCCGATTTCGATTCGGCAGCGCTGAGCCTGCTGCTCGCCGCGGCCCGCCAGTGTGGCGAGCAAGGCGTGACGCTCAGGCTCGACGATGCGCCGGAAAAGCTGCGCGAGCTGGCGCGTGTCTATGGCGTGGCCGAGCTGCTGTGGCCGTCGGTGGCGGCCTGAGCCTCAGCCTGCGTAGCGTTTCGCCCGCAGGTTCTTCTTGATCTCCTGCAGCGCGGGCCGCAGATGCGGGCCCAGCTTCAGCGCGACGCCCGTCGTCAGGATGTCCACCGCGATCAGGTGCAGCAGCCGCGACACCATGGGGCTGTAGCGATCGAAGTCTTCCGGGTGGTCCACTGCCAGCAGGATCTGGCTGGGGCCAAGCGCCAACTGCGCCAGTGGCGACGCGCTGGCCGTGATGATGATGATGGTCGCGCCCTTCTTGCGCGCGATCTCGGCCGCGTCCAGCAGGTCGCGGCTGCGGCCCGAGTTGCTGATGATGACGGCGCAGTCGCCCGGCTGCAGCATCGTGGCGCTCATCAATTGCACGTGGCCGTCGCTGGTGGCGACGGTGTTCACGCCGAGGCGGAAGAACTTGTGCTGCGCGTCCTGCGCGACGATGCCGGAGTTGCCGACGCCGTAGAACTCGATGCGCTTGTTGTGTCGGGCCGAATCGGCCAGCGCGTCGATGGCGCGCTCGAACGCATGGCTGGCCGCGTCGTTGCGGTAGTGCAGCAGCGCGGCGACGGCGTTGTCGACGACCTTGACGATGACGTCCGAGGGCTTGTCGTCTTCGTCCACGGCGCGGTGCACGAAGGGCACGCCCTCGTTGACGCTGCCCGCCAGCTTCAGCTTGAAGTCCGCCAGGCCGTCATAGCCCACGCTGCGGCAGAAACGCACGACGGTGGGCTTGGACACATGCGAGCGGTCGGCCAGTTCGCTGACCGGCAGGCTGGCGAAGCTGCGTGCGTCCGCGAGCAGCAGCTTGGCGACACGTTGCTCGGCCGGGGGCAGGGCGGGCAAGGCTGCCTTCACGCGCTCCAGGATGCTCATTGCTCTTCCGCCCAATGGAAGCCGTCGCGGGCCACGAGGGCACTGGCGGCGGCCGGGCCCCAGGACCCGGCGGAGTAGGGGCGCGGGCCGCTGGCGTCGGCCGCCCAGGCGTCCAGGATGGGCTCCACCCAGCGCCAGGCCTGCTCCTGCTCGTCGCTGCGCACGAACAGGTTCAGGCGGC
>CBFGPX010000147.1:0-10658 GCA_965650725.1 uncultured Comamonadaceae bacterium
GCATCCGCAGGACCCGGCCTGCGCGCCGCTGGACCGGCAGTACCAGCTGGGCGAGTCGCTGCTCGTTGCGCCGGTGTTCACCGAGGACGGCGAAGTGGACTTCTACCTGCCCGAGGGCACGTGGACCCACCTGCTGAACGGGGAAAAGAAGCAGGGTGGCCGCTGGCACCGCGAGCGGCATGGCTTCCTGTCCATGCCGCTGTACGCGGCGCCGGGCAGCGTCATCGCCTGGGGCGCCGAGACCGAGCGGCCGGACTACGACTATGCCCGCGGCACCGTGCTGCGCGTGTTCGAGCTGCCCGACGGTGCCAGCGCCGCCTTCGAGGTCGCGGCGCTGGCGGGTGGCTACGCCGCGCGCGGCACGGTGCGTCGCGAGGGCGCGAGCTACGCCGCCACCGTCACCGAAGGTGCGCTGCGCGACTGGTGCCTGGAGGTGGATGGCCGCCGCAGCCCCGTGCAGGCTGAAGGCGCCACGCTGCGCTGGGGCGGCTGAGCCCCGCAGCCGGCCCGCGCTCACGCGTGGGCCGGCCTCCCCCAGACCGACTGGGCAACGACCCCAATGTCCACCGGCTGACAACGTTGTCAAAATGCGCCGCCATGAGATCTCCAGCCCTGTCCCTGATCGCCTTTTCGCTGCTGGCCCTGGCTGCGCTGCCCGCCCAGGCGCAGGGCGTCGCCGTCAACCAGGTCGGCTACCTGCCCGCTGCCGCCAAGTGGGCGGCGCTGCCGGGCGGCGCCGCCGATGAATTCCGGCTGGTACGCGCCGGCACCGACGCGGTGGTGCTGCGCGGCCAACTCGCGCCGGCGCGCACCTGGGCGCCCGCCGGCGCCGCCGTGCGGCTGGCCGACTTCTCCGCGCTGACCGCGCCGGGCGACTACGAGCTGCGCGTGGACGGCCAGCCGGCGTCGCCACGCATCCGCGTCGCCTCGGACGCCTATGCCGCGCTGACCGCCGCCAGCCTGAAGGCCTTCTATTTCAACCGCGCCGGCATGGCGCTGGAGCCTCGCCACGCCGGCCCCTGGGCGCGGCCGGCCGGCCACCCGGACACCGACGTGCGCATCCACGCCTCGGCCGCCAGCGACAAGCGGCCCGAAGGCTCGCGCATCTCGTCGCCCAAGGGCTGGTACGACGCGGGCGACTACAACAAGTACATCGTCAACTCCGGCATCACCGTCTACACGCTGCTGGCTGCCTACGAGCAGTTCCCGGCGCTGTTCAAGGCGCAGACGCTGAACATTCCCGAGAGCGGCAACGACCTGCCCGACGTGCTGGACGAGGTGCTGTGGAACCTCGAATGGATGCTGACCATGCAGGACCCCGCCGACGGCGGCGTCTATCACAAGCTCACCAACAAGGGCTTCGACGGCAACGTCATGCCGCATGAGGCCAAGGGCGAGCGCTACGTCGTCGCCAAGGGCACGGCGGCGACGCTGGATTTCGCTGCCGTGATGGCCCATGCCAGCCGCGTCTTCAAGCCCTTCGAGGCGCAGCGGCCCGGGCTGTCGGCGCGCCTGCGTGATGCTGCGGTTGCCGCCTGGCGCTGGGCCCAGGCCCATCCGCACATGGCCTACAAGAATCCGCCCGACGTGCGCACCGGCGAGTACGGCGACACCCGGCTGGACGATGAGTTCGCCTGGGCCGCCGCCGAGCTGTATCTGGCCACCGGCGAGATGGCCTACCGCGACGCGCTGGCGCTGGACCGGCACACGGTGCGCGTGCCCGGCTGGGGCGACGTGATGGGCCTGGCGTGGGTGAGCCTGGTACAGAACCGCCACCAGCTCACCAAGGCCGATGCCGAACTGGTGACCCGTCGCGTGCGCGCCTTCGGCGACGAGCTGGCGACGCTGTGGCGCGACTCCGCCTACCGGCTGACGATGGAGTCCGCCAACGACTACGTCTGGGGCAGCAACGCCCATGCGCTGAACCAGGCGCTGATGCTGATCCAGGCCTACCGAGTCGCCAACGAGCGCGCGCAGCTGGACGCCGCGCAGTCCGTGCTGGACTACGTGCTGGGCCGCAACCCGTTGGGGCTCAGCTACGTGACCGGCTTCGGCCAGCGCTCGCCCCTGCACCCGCACCACCGGCCGTCCGAGGCCGATGGCGTGGAGGCGCCGGTGCCCGGCTTCATCGTGGGCGGCCCCAACCCTGGCCAGCAGGACCAGAAGAACTGCCCGGTGCGCTACCCGTCCGCGCTGCCTGCGCTGTCCTACATCGACCATGGCTGCAGCTACGCTGCCAACGAGGTCGCCATCAACTGGAATGCGCCGCTGGTCTACGTGGCTGCGGCACTGCAAGCTCTCACGCCTTCCTCTCGCTGATCGTCATAAAACAAAACGGAGACTGCATGTCCTCGACGACTCGCCACCCGCTGGTGTGGGTGCCCTCGCTCTACCTCGCCATGGGCCTGCCCAACGTGATGGTGGGCGTGGTCGCCGCCATCATCTACAAGAACCTGGGCGTGCCCAACGAGGACATCGCGCTCTACACGTCGCAGATGTACCTGCCCTGGGTGCTGAAGCCGCTGTGGGCGCCGCTGCTGGAGACTTACCGCAGCAAGCGCTTCTGGGTCATCAGCATGGAGTTCACGATGGCCGCGGCGCTGGCGCTGGTGGCGCTGGTGCTGCCGCTGGAGGGCTTCTTCAAGCTGTCGCTGGCGTTCTTCTGGCTCGTGGGCTTCGCGTCCGCCACGCAGGACACCTGTGCCGACGGCGTCTTCATGACCACCGTCACCAAGACCGACCAGGCGCGCTACGCCGGCCTGCAGGGCATGTGCTGGAACCTGGGTGCCGTCGTGGCCTCGGGCCTGTTCGTGTCGCTGACCGGCTACCTGCACAACCACCACGGCATGAGCTGGGTGCAGTGCTGGATGGTGGTCGTGTCGCTGGCCGCCGCGGCCATGGCCGTGTTCGGCCTCTACCACCTGCGCGTGCTGCCGCCGGGCTCGCCGTCGCACCTGCATGGCCAGGGCTTTGCGGGTGGCCTGAAGTCCACCGCCGAGGCCTGGGTCACCTTCTTCCAGAAGCCGCAGATCTGGATGATGCTAGCCGTCATCTTCTTCTACCGCTTCGGCGAGGGCTTCATCGAGAAGTTCGGCCCGCTGTTCCTGCTGGACGCGCGCGAGGCCGGCGGCCTGGGCCTGGACAACGAAGCGCTGGGCCACATCAACGGCACGGTCGGCACGCTGACCTTCATCGCCGGCGCCTTCCTGGGCGGCTTCCTGGTGGCGCGCCGCACGCTGCCGCGCAGCTTCTTCACGCTGGCGCTGATCCTGAACGTGCCGCACCTGACCTACTTCTACCTGGCCGAGACCATGCCGACCGACACGGTCACCATCGCCGTCATCGTCGCCATCGAGAAGTTCGGCTTCGGCATGGGCTCGGTGGGCCACATGCTGTACATGATGCAGCAGATCGCCCCCGGCCCTTTTCGCATGGCCCACTACGCGATGGCCACCGGCGTCATGGCGCTGACCAAGTGGGGCACCGGCAGCGTCAGCGGCCTGCTGTGGAACTACGTGAGCCACGACTACCTGCATTTCTTCGGCTGGGTGCTGGTGTTCTCGGTGCCGCCGGTCGTCCTGGCCTGGCTGGCGCCGTTCCCGCATGACAGCAAGGACGAGCCCGCGGAAGCCGTGACGGGTCACTGACAACACCAAAGACCGGAGACAAGCACCATGAAGACGACGCTGTGGCGCCTGGGCGCCCTCATGCTGATGCCCGTGCTGGCCGCATTGCCCGCACAGGCGCAGCAGCAACACGAATCGCTGAAGCTGGACGCGCCCAAGCCGGTGCTGTTGCCCACGCCGCCCATGGGCTGGAACTCGTGGAACAAGTTCAAGTGCGACGTCAGCGAGAAGCTGATCCGCGAGCAGGCCGACGCCATGGTCGCCAGCGGCATGCGCGACGCCGGCTACAAGTACATCGTCATCGACGACTGCTGGCAGAAGAGCCGCGACGCCGACGGCAACATCCAGGCCGACCCCGAGCGCTTCCCCAGCGGCATCAAGGCGCTGGCCGACTACGTGCATAGCAAGGGCCTGAAGTTCGGCCTCTACTCCGACGCCGGCGCGCTGACCTGCGGCGGCCGCCCCGGCAGCGCCGGCCACGAGTTCCAGGATGCGCGCCAGTACGCCAAGTGGGGTGTGGACTGGCTGAAGTACGACTGGTGCTACACCGGCCCGCGCAACGCCGAGGCCGCGTACACCATCATGGCCAAGGCGCTGCGCGAGTCGGGGCGCGACATCGTGCTGTCCATCTGCGAGTGGGGCACCGACCAGCCGCAGCGCTGGGGGCCCAACGTGGGCCACCTGTGGCGAACCACCGGCGACATCTTCGACGCCTGGGAGGGCAAGAAGGACTGGTCCATCGGCATGACCAACATCCTGGACCTGAACGTCGACAACTGGCGCTACGCCGGCCCCAACCGCTGGCCCGACCCCGACATGCTGGAAGTCGGCAACGGCGGCATGACCGTGACCGAGTACGAAAGCCACTTCTCGCTGTGGGCCATGCTGGCCGCGCCGCTGGTCGCGGGCAACGACATGGCCAGGATGGACGCCGACACCCGCCGCATCCTGACCAACAAGGACGTCATCGCCGTGGACCAGGACCCGCTGGGCCAGGCCGCGCGCCGCGTGCGCAAGGACGGCGACCTGGAGGTCTGGGCCCGCTCGCTGCAGGGCGGTGACACGGCGGTCGTGCTGTTCAACCGCGGGCCCAAGGCCGTCGAGATGTCGGCCGACTGGGCGTTGCTGAACCTGCCTGCCGGCGCACGCGTGCAGACGCGCAACCTGTGGAGTGGCGAGGTCAAGAAGGGCGTCAAGGACCGCGTGGCCGGCAGCGTCGCGTCGCATGGCGTGCTGATGTGGCGCATCACGCCGGAGCTGGCGCGTTGAAGCTGAAGCTGCTGGCCGTTGCGGCACTGTTCACGGCCGGTGTGGCGCAGGCTGCCTGCGGCCCCGAGGCGCTGGGCACGTCGCGCACGCTGACGCTGAAGCGCGAGGGCGCCGCCTGGGGCAAGGCCCAGCATGCGGCGTTGCCCACGCTGCAGCCGGGCGAGATCGTACTGAGCTTCGACGACGGCCCGCGGCCCGAGTCCACGCCGGCGGTGCTGAAGGCGCTGGCCGACCACTGCGTGCTGGCCACGTTCTTCGTCAACGGCGAGCCGCTGCGGCAGCACGCCGCGCTGGCCCGCCAGGTGCGCGACGCCGGTCATACGGTGGGCATGCACGGGTTCAGGCACGACCGCTTCTCGCAGCTGTGGTCGGCCGCGCAACTCGCCGACCTGGACTCGATGACCGCGGCTTACCGCGAGGTGCTGGGCACCGAGCCGGCATCGTGGCGCTTCCCGTTTCTTGAAGAGACGTCTGCCATGCGCGCCGCGCTGCGCGAGCGTGGCGTGACCGTCATGTCTATCGACGCGGGCGCCGAGGACTGGCTGCCCGACCAGACGCCGCAGAAGCTGGCCGACAAGCTGCTGGGCCAGCTGGCCAAGAGCGGTGGCGGCATCGTGCTGCTGCATGACGCGCAGGACCAGACGGCGAGGGCGATGCCCTTGCTGCTGCAGACGCTGAAGGCCAAGGGGTATCGGGTCGTGCACCTGCGCTGGGACTGAGCGCGCGCGGCATGAGCTTGGTGGGTTGGGAGTGCTTTCTCTGAGCGCTGGCGTCTGCTCGTTGCATTGCCGGGAGTCCCGCCCGGCGGCGGGGTGACTTTCTTCTGCGGCGCCAGAAGAAAGTCACCAAAGAAGAGGCGCTGAACCGCACACGAGCGCGACGCCGCCATGCGCGGCGCGCGAGAGCAACCAGCGGCGTTGCGCGCGGATGCGAGCCGCTGCGCTCTCGCGCCTGACTTGTGACGAGCAGGCCGTGTCGCACCACCTGCCCGTCCGACGCGCGGCTGCACGCCGTGCTCACCAGAAAACCCAATGCAGCGCCGCCCTGGCGGCGCGGCTCGGTGTTCCGGCGACGCCGCGCTTCGCTATGCTGCGCTGCACCACAAAGGAGCCGCCATGGATCTCGACCCCCAAGGCCTTGCCACCCGCCGCGCCGTGCTGGGCGATGCGTATGTCGACGCGGCGCTGGCCAAGGTCACGCCGTTCACGGAGCCGCTGCAGGAACTGGTCACGCGCCACGCCTGGGGCAACACCTGGCAGCGGCCGGGGCTGGATCTGCGCACCCGCAGCATCGTCACCGTGTCCATGCTGGTGGCGCTGGGGCGCACGCATGAGTTGAAGACGCATGTGCGCGGCGCGCTGAACAACGGCGTGACCGCGCAGGAGCTGCAGGAGATCTTCCTGCATGCCAGCGTCTATTGCGGTTTCCCGGCGGCTGTGGACGCCTTCCGCGCGGCGGCCGAGGTGGTTGACGGCGCGCCTTGAAAAGCGCGGATCAGGCCAGCACGACTTCGATGCCTCGCCCGCGCAGCTGATCCACGATGCCCTGATCCGCGCCGCTGTCGGTGATCAGCACATCCAGTTGCTCCACCGGCGCGATGACGGACAGGTTGCGCTTCATCAGCTTGGACGCGTCCGCCACGGCGACGACCTGGCGGCTGATCTTCATCATCTGCGCGTTCAGCTGCGCTTCCAGCAGGTGGGGCGTCATCAGGCCGATGTCGGGGTCCAGGCTGTCGACGCCGAGGAACAGCCGGTCGGCATACAGGCCTTGTAGCGCGGCCACGGCTTGCGGGCCGGACAGCGAATACGAGTTGGGCCGCAACTGGCCGCCCGGCATGATGAGGTTGACGTGCGGCACCGTCGCCAGCAGCGCGGCGATGTTCAGCGCGTTGGTGATGACGTTCAGCGACGTGAGGCGCAGGCCGCGGATCTGCTTGGCGATTTCTTCGGTCGTGGAGCCTGAGTCGAGCAGGATGGTCTCGCCGTCGCGGATCATCTTGGCTGCTTCGGCGGCGATGCGCGCCTTCTGCTCGTGGCGCAGCTTCTGCTTCACGCCGATGGGCACTTCCTCGGTGTCGCGCTGGGCCAGCGCGCCGCCGTGGGTGCGCAGCACGGCGCCGGTGGATGCCAGCGCGTTGAGGTCGCTGCGGATCGTGACGACCGAGGTGCCGAAGCGGTCTGCCAGTTCGTCCACCGTCACGCGGCCCTGGCTTTGCACCAGCTCGCGGATCAGCCGGCGCCGCTCGTCGATGAGCAGCGGGCTTTCGGTTTTCGCGAGGGTGGAGGCTGAGGCGGGCATGCGGGATCGAAAGGCGGTGGGCCGACTTTCGAATGATATCGACGGGGCTACGCGAGCTTGCTTAGGGCTTCAGCCGACAAGGGCAGGCCGGCCAGCCGAGCGGCATACAGCGCAGCGCCCAGTTCGGGGCCGAAGCGCGGGCGCTTGAGCGTGGCGCCGGGCAGGCGGCGGACCAGCGCGGCTTGCAGCGGGCCCAGCACCAGTTCACCCGACGCAAAGACGCCGCCGGAGTAGGACACGTCCACTGCCGTACCCGCTGGCAGGCCCAGGTTGCGCGCGGTGCCGGCGGCCAGCAGCGCGAGTTCGTCGCCGGCGCGCACCAGCAGCTGGCGGGCCTGCGCGTCGCCTGCGTTGGCGGCGGCGGTGGCCAGCCGGGCGAGCTGGGCCAGTTCGCTGCGAGCGGCGCTGCCGTTGATCTCGCCGCACAGGTCCAGGTCGACCTTGAGGTCGAAATGCTCGCGGACCAGCTCCACCAGCGGGCCGGGCTCGGCGCGGCCGTCCACCATGCGCGAGAACAGCGCCAGCACCTCGCGGGCCAGCCAGTGGGCGGAGCCTTCGTCGCCAAAGACCTCGCCCCAGCCACCGCAGCGCGCGCTGCGGCCTTGGCATTCACCGTAGGCGATGGAACCCGTGCCGGCGACCAGGCTGATGCCGTCGGCGCCGGCGAGCGAGCCGGCCCAGCTGCAGATCATGTCGTTGCCGACGGTGCTGCGGGGCACGACGCCGGCCAGCAGCGTGTCGAACGATGCCAGCAGCTCGCTGTCTTCGCCGTGCGCGGGCAGGCCGGCGAAGGTGTGGGCCAGGTCAGCAGCGCGCAGGCCGGCCTGCGACAGCGCGGCCTGCACGCCGTCGCGCAGCAGCGCGCGCAGCGCATCGAAGCCGATCTCGAGGTAGTAGCTGGTCGTGGCCTCATGGCGCGCCAGCAGCCGGCCGCAGCCGTCAATCAGGACGAAGGCGGTCTTGGTGCCGCCGCCGTCGATGCCGAGAAACATGGGACTCATCCTTGGATCAGAGGATGGATGGTGACACCTTGGACGACACGGTTCACGGTGCCCGAGGCGCTGGGCGTGTCGGGCGTGATGCCCAGCTGCAGCGATGCGAGCAGGGCCAGGCATTGTGCGAACACGAGGGCGATCGGCGCTAGCGCGAGGTCGGGCGCGTTGGTGGGCAGCGCGAGCGTGACGTCGTCGGCATGCGTGGCCGAGCCGGCGGCGCCGAATGCGCCGAGCGCCAGCACGCGGGCGCGGCCTTCGCGGCGCAGCTCGTTCAGCAGGTCGAGGTCGTACTGGCGGGTGTAGGGGTCGTTGGACAGGAAGATGACCACCAGCGTCTTGTCGTTCAGGATGGTCTTGGGTCCGTGGCGGAAGCCCAGGGGCGAATCGGCCAGCGCGACGAGCTTCCCGTCGGTCAACTCCAGCAGCTTCAGCGCGGCCTCACGGGCCAGGCCTTGCAGCGTGTTGCTGCCGAGGTAGACGACGCGTTCGAAGGGTTGGCCGTCGGTCAGCGCGTGCAGGCGGTCGGCCTCGGCGCTCATCAAAGCCGTGGCGGCCTGAGCCAGCGCTGTCACGGGCTGCAGCGGCAGACCGAAGGCCCAGGCGGCGGCCAGCAGCATGCCGGTGAAGCTGGAGGTCATCGCGAACGCGCGATCGTGCGTCTCGTCGGGCAGCAGCAGCACATGGGCGTGTGCCTGGCCGGCCAGGCGCTGGTTCAGCGTGCCCTCGGCGGCGCAGGTCACGACGAGGTGGTGGCTGCGCTTGATGATGCGGTCCGCCAGCTCCACGGCGGCCAGGCTCTCTGGGCTGTTGCCGGAGCGCGCGAACGACACCAGCAGCGTGGGGACCTCGGGCTGCAGGCATTGCTCGGGGCTGGAGACGATGTCGGTGGTGGCCACCGCCTCGACGCGGATGCCGGGGCGCTGGCCCAGCAGCTTCAGCAGCGCGGGCGCCAGCGTCTGGCCGATGAAGGCGGAGCTGCCGGCGCCGGTCAGCACGATGCGCAGGTCGGGCAGGGCCAGCAGCGGGTTCAGGAAGGCGTCCAGCGCGGGCCGCTCGGCCTGCACCTGTTGATGGATGGCTTGCCAGACGTCGGGCTGGTGGGCGATCTCGCGGGCGGTGTGCGTGCCGCCGCGTTGTGCGAGGTCGGTGGGGGCGAGGTTCAGAAGAGGCATGTTCAGGCTGCGCAGGCGTGCAGGTAGGGGCGGAGTGCTTGCACCGTGCCGTCTCGCAGGAGTGCGTCCGTGTGGGTGGTGATGCGGCCGTCGCGCACGGCCTCGTACTGGCGGGGCAGGTACTGGCTCAACAGCGTCAGCGGCGGCGGCGACGCGTCCAGCCGGGCCAGCATGGTGTTGCAGGCCTGGCGCACGGCGGGGTGGGCCCAGTAGTAGCGGATGCGGTCGCTCAAAGAGTAGGCGAGATCCACGTCCAGCCGCGCCGGGTCCTGGTAGTAACCGCGCCAATGCTCGGGCTCGCCGCGCATGACGCCCAGCACGGTGTCGACCAGGCCTTCGCCTTCGCCCACCCATTCGCGCTCCACGGCGGCCAGCGCCCACAGCGTCTCGCGCAGCGCGAAGGTCACGCCGGGGCCCACCTTCAGGATGGCGAAGTGGTCGCGGGCCAGCTGGGCCAGGCGCTCGGGGGTCTGGTAGTCCGTCGAGTGGGCCTCGAAGACCAGGCCGGGCTGGCTCTCGATGAAGGCGCTCAATGCGCGGGCCTTCTCGGGGCGGTAGTCGATGACCTTGTGATGGTCGAACTCCACGCCGGGCTGCACGACCATCGCGACGACGCGCTCCCAGGCCAGGTCCAGCCCCGCACGGGCGAAGGCGTGGCGGTGCAGATCCAGCGTGGACGACGCGGCCTCGGGCGACGTGACGGCCAGCTCGCCCAGGTCTTCGTGCGCGCCACCGGGCACGGGCACTTCGGTGCCGATGACGTAGACCGGCGGCTCGCCGCGGTCGGGCGCGTCGCGCCAGGCTTGTTCAGCGGCCAGGCACAGACGCACGGCACGGGCCGCGATCTCGGGCTCGGGCAGCGGCACGGGGTCGTCGGCGCAGCTCATGGAGCAGTCGAGGTGGATCTTGCGAAAGCCCGCGGCCACGTACTGCGCCACCATGATCTCGGCCTTGGCCATCGCGGTTTCGGCGGGCAGCTTGCGCCAGGCGTTGGGGCCCAGGTGGTCGCCGCCCAGCAGCAGCAGCTCCGGGGGCAGGCCTTCGTTGGCGGCCATCTGTTGCACGTAGCGGCGGAAGTCCAGCGGCGTCATGCCGGTGTAGCCGCCGTCCTGGTTCACCTGGTTGGACGTGGCCTCGATGAGCGCCGGCCGGCCCTGCGCGGCGCACTCGCGCAGCGTGGCGGCGATGACGACGGGGTGGGCGGAACAGACCGAGGGAATGCCGATGGCGGCGTCTCCAGCGGCGGCTAGCTTGTGGCGGCGCACGAGGTCGAGCATGAGCTTCATGCGGCGTCT
>CBFGPX010000148.1:0-10522 GCA_965650725.1 uncultured Comamonadaceae bacterium
TGTCGGGCGCAGGCTTGTTCTTGAAGACGCGGCCGGCCATGTCGAAGGTCGAGCCGTGGCAAGGGCACAGGAAACCGCCAGCCCAGTCGTTCGGCAACGAGGGTTGCGGGCCGGCAGCGAACTTGTCGCTGGGCGAGCAGCCCAGGTGGGAGCAGATGCCCACGGCGACGAAGTACTCGGGCTTGATGGAGCGGTGCGCGTTCTTCGCGTACTCCGGCGTCGGGTAGGCCTTGCGATCGGAATTGGGGTCAGCCAGTTCGCCGTCATGCTTCTTCAGGGCTTCCAGCTGCTCCGGCGTGCGGCGCACGATCCAGACCGGCTTGCCGCGCCATTCGACGGTCAGCTTCTCGCCGGGCTTGAGGTTGGAAATGTCCACCTCGACGGGAGCGCCGGCCGCCTTGGCTCGCTCACTGGGCGCAAAGGTGCTGACGAAGGGAACGGCGGTCGCGACGCCGCCAACGGCGCCGGCGCAACTGGTCGCGATCAACCAGGTGCGTTTGCCTTGGTCCACTTGCTGGTCACTCATGAGGGTCCTCTGAAGAGACTTCTATTCGGGGCAGCCGAGGATTCTAGCGGACGCCGGTTTGCGATCCGCCCGGACCCGCAACGCAGGCACCACAGGTTTACCCGCCTTCTGCCGCGCCAGGCCTCCCGTCAAGATGCCTGACTACACTTCGGCCCGTCCCAAGGAGCCCTGCGCATGAGTTTCTTTTCCGAGTTCAAGGAGTTTGCCGTCAAGGGCAACGTCATCGACCTGGCGGTCGGCGTCATCATTGGCGGCGCCTTCGGCAAGATCGTCGATTCGCTGGTGGGCGATGTGATCATGCCGGTAGTCAGCAAAATCTTCGGCGGCCTGGATTTCAGCAACTACTTCATCCCGCTGGCCGGCCAGACGGCCACGACGCTGGCCGACGCCAAGAAGGAAGGCGCCGTGCTGGCCTACGGCAGCTTCATCACCGTCTCGCTGAACTTCATGATCCTGGCCTTCGTCATCTTTCTGATGATCAAGCAGATCAACCGCCTCAAGCGCGACGACGAGCCTGCCGCAGCACCCGCCGAGCCGCCGGCCACGCCCGAGGACATCCAGCTGCTGCGCGAAATCCGTGACGCATTGAAGCGTTAGTCGCTTTCCTGACTGCGTGCGCCCGGTAAGCAATGGTTACCGGGCTTTTTTTTGCCACGGAGTTGGCACCTGTAGAAAACCCGGACTTGTTGCCGGCGCGATACTTTCGGCGACTCCCTTGTCACTTTGTTGATGAACGCGCCCGAGATACGCCTGAACCCGCACCTCGAAGCTTCGCTGACCCGCATCCGGCTGGCGGCTGAGCAGGCGGCGGAGCGCTGCGCGGAAGGCCTGGGGCTGTCGGCCCTGTCCGCCGGACAGGTCAAGCGGCGCGACGCGCTGCTGGCGGCGCAGTTCGTGTTCCGCCAGCAACAGGGCACCTTCCTGCAGCGCTTCCTGCAGAGCCTGCGGCGCCATATCACCACCGAGCAGGGCGAGGCCAGGCCCGTGACCGCGCCGCCCAAGAAGGACTGGGCCGAGCTGTCGCTGATGGACGATGACCAGGTCAACAACCTGGTCGCGGCCGACCGCATCGGCCTGGCCATCGGCCACCACTGCGAATGGGAGCTGCGCGAGGTCGACTCCTACGTCGCCGGCATCCAGGTCGGCGAGCGCAACCCGCTGCGGCCCGAACTGGTGGGCCAGGCCTTGCTGGACGCCGTGCAGGCCATCACCGACGACCCGCTGAGCCGCCAGACGCTGACCGACGAGCTGACCCGCTCGCTGGCCCAGGAGATGCGGGCCTGCTATGGCGATATCGCCGAGCTGCTGCGCTCGCGTGGCCTGCGGCCGCAGGATTTGCGCGTGCGCGCCGCACAGGACGGCAGTTCGCGCAACGGCCCACTCGGCGGCGCGACCCAGCCGGGCGAATTCGACTCCGGCCACGGCGCCATGTCCACGCGCGGCGGTGGTGGCGGCTACGGCTCATCAGGCCATGGCGGGCTGGGCGGCGGCTTCGGGCGCGCAGGCGGCGGCAGCCGCAGCGGCGGCCTGGGCGGATTCAGTGGCCGCGGAGGCGGTGGCGGCATGGGCCGCGTCGATCCGCAGATGATGGACCTGCTGCGCCGGCTTGCGCAGACGCCTGGTGGCTATGACAGCGGCAGCTTCGAAGGCGGGCACTCCAGCCGCATGGGGCTGGACACCCTGTCCGGCGAGCCCAGCGCCTGGGGCCAACTGCCCATCCCGGCCAACCTGATCCACCAGCACCGCGACGAACTGCGCCAGGCCGCCACCGGTCGGCTGGACCACATGGTCATCGACGTGGTGGCCGGGCTGTTCGACCAGATCCTGTCCGACCCCAAGGTGCCGCCGCAGATGGCGCGCCTGCTGGCCCGGCTGCAGTTGCCGGTGCTGCGCGTGGCGCTGGGTGACGAAACCTTCTTCTCGTCGCGCCGCCACCCGGTGCGCCAGTTTGTCAACCGCATGGCGTCCCTCGCCTGCGCCTTCGACGACTTCAGCGAAGACCCCGGCCGCGCCTTCCTCGCGCATGTCCGCGACCTGGTCCAGGACGTTGCCAGCGGCGACTTCGACCGCATGGACGTCTACACGGCCAAGCTGGACACGCTGGAAACCTTCATTGCCGAGCAGACGCGCAGCACGCTGAAGGCCGCCGGCGACGCCGCCGCGGTCGTCGAGCGCCGCGAGACCGACCTGCGCCTGCAGCAGCGCTACGCGCTGCAACTGCAGCAGCAGCTGGCCAAGGTGCCGATGCAAGAGTTCCTGCGCAGCTTCCTGGCCGGCGTGTGGAGCCAGGCCATCGTGCTGGCGTCGCGCGAAGGCGCGCCGGAACGGGCGCTGCGCCTGCGCACGCTGGGGCGCAGCCTGGTCATGAGCGTGCAACCCAAGGGCGGCACGGCGGCGCGCGCCGACTTCCTGCGCGAGCTGCCCAACCTGATGCGCACGCTCAACGAAGGCCTGGACCTGATCCGCTGGCCCGACGGCCCACGCAAGGACTTCTTCGGCGCGCTGCTGCCCGCCCATGCCGAGTCGCTGAAGGGCCAGGCGCCCAGCGCGCTGGACACCAACCTGCTCATCAAACAGCTGGACCAGATCTTCGGCGTGCCGCCGCCGGCCGAGGCCGACCTGAGTAAGCCGGTGGCCGGCGAAACCCAACCGGCCGAACTGGACGTCAGCCAGCGCCTGACACCGGCCGAGGCCAAGAGCCTGGGCCTGGTGGAAGAGTCCAACGTCGACTGGAACGGCGAGGTCGACCTGGATCTGTCCGGCAACGACGCAGCCGCCGCGGCCGAGCCGATGCAGGCGGTGGACATCTCCATCGACGGCCTGCCCGCCGCCGAGGCCGCGCCCGAGCCCAGCGCCGGCGCCCAGCTGATGGACAACATGCAGCTCGGCTTCGCCTACCAGATGCACACCGGTACAGAGTGGCAGAAGATGCGCCTGGCCCACGTCAGCGCGGGCCGCAGCTTCTTCATCTTCACGCACGGCAACCGCCACCAGGAGACGGTGACCATGACGGCCCGCATGCTGAAGAAGCTCTGTGAGGCGGGCCGCATGCGCGCCTACGAGACCGCGCACCTGCTGGAGCGCGCCACCGCACGCACCCGCGCGCAGCTGGCCGCACTCGGCGGCAGCGGACGCTGAGACCCGGCGCCTACGCGGGCGACAACCGCCGCGCCATCGCCAGCGCCGCGGCCAGGCTGGCCGGGTCGGCAAGGCCCTGGCCGGCGATGTCGAAGGCCGTGCCGTGGTCGGGGCTGGTGCGCACGAAGGGCAGTCCCAGCGTCACGTTGACGCCCTGCTCCACGCCCAGGTACTTGACCGGGATCAGCCCGTGGTCGTGCGTCATGGCCACCACCACGTCGAACTCGCCGCGGCGGGCGCGCATGAAGACGGTGTCGGGCGCGTAGGGGCCACTGGCGTCCCAGCCCGCGGCGCGCGCATCGGCGATGGCTGGGGCGATGTGGTGGATCTCCTCGTCGCCGAACAGGCCGCCCTCGCCCGCGTGCGGGTTCAGCCCTGCGACCGCAATGCGTGGCGCGGCAAAGCCCATGCGCTGCAGCGCAGTGCCGGTGATCTGCAGCGTCTCCCGCACCGCGGCGCGGGTCACGCCGGCGATGGCGTCGCGCAGCGAGCAGTGGATGGTGACCAGCACCGTGCGCAGCTCCTCGTTGGCCAGCATCATGCGCACCGGAGGCCCCCCGGCCAGGGCCTGCAGCATCTCCGTGTGGCCGGGGTAAGGCGAGCCCGCAGCATGCAGCGCTTCCTTGTGGATGGGTGCGGTGACCAGCGCCCGGCCGCGGCCGGCCTGGATCTCGGCCACCGCCGCCTCGATGCAGCGCGCCGCCGCCGCGCCGGCGCGGGCGTCCACCCGGCCCAGCGGCAGCGCGGCGAGCCCGCCCGTCAGGCCCGGCGGCTGCCAGACCGGCAGGCAGCGCGGCGGCACGCGGTCCAGCGCCAGCGGGCTGTCCAGTTCGGCGACCGCCAGGCCGCCGCCCAGCCGCGCCAGCGCGGCGCGCATCACCTGCACATCGGCGACGACGACGGCGTCACGGGGCACATCAGGCGGCGCATCCGCCAGCCACAGCCGGGCCAGGATCTCGGGGCCGATGCCACAGGGGTCGCCCTGGGTCAGCAACAGCGGCAGCGCAGTGGTCATGCGGCGCATTGTCGCCATGCGCAGCCGCGTGGGCCGCACGCCACGCCGCCTCGCAACACTCAGTCGAATGAGCGATGCGCCGCGAGGCCGCTTCCTAGACTGCCCATAACGAGCATTCCAAACCGGACGCGGGAACGGGCCTGCAGTCCATCACACCAAGGAGACAACATGTTCGATTCCCGTCGTTGGCGACAACTCGTCGCCGGCCTCGTCACGGCCGTGCTGGCCACGGCCGCACCGCTGGCCCAGGCCGCGTTCAGCATCACCACGCGCTGGGACAGCGGCAACGCCGCCCAGCCGCAGTACGAGGTGGACACCAATGCCGGCCTGGTCTTCAAGATCCGGGCCTACGACAACGGCGTCAGCACCCAGTCCGCCGGCGACATCTCCAGCCTGGTCTACAACGGCGTGCAGTACCAGAACGCATCGCGCGGCTCGCAGCTGAACTCGGGCTTCGACTACCTCTACAGCAACGTCTCGGCGGTCAGCGTCAGCGCCGAGATGATCTCGTCCACCGGCGCCGCCACGCCCGCCTCGACGGCACAGAACGGCGTCGTCAGCGGCGGCAGCTACATCAAGATCACCGTCACCAGCAACAGCAGCACCGGTGGCGTGCTCAAGCACTACTACATGGCCAAGGCCGGCGAGCCGCGCATCTACATGGCCACGCACTTCACGCAGGAGCCCGACACGCTGAACCTGGTGCGCTACATCGTGCGCGTGCCGGTGGGCGTGCTGTCCAGCGGCCCGGCGGCCGGCCTGCCCGGTGGCCTGACGCCCAGCGGCAGCTGGGCGCAGGACCTGCGCGGTACCGACACCACCATCGAGGCCGGCGACGTGTTCGGCTTCGCCTCGGGCAGCCAGGCCGGCCAGACGCGCTCCAAGCACTACGCCAACATGCGCGTGAAGGACTGGAACTTCTTCGGCGGCCGCAACAGCGCCGGCACCGTGGGCATGTGGTTCTACCGTGACAACCACGAGGGCAGCTCCGGCGGCCCGTTCTATCGCAGCCTGCTCAACCAGATCACCAGCACCGACAACGAGCTGACCTACATCGTCAACTACGGCGAGGCGCAGACCGAGGCCTACCGCCTGGGCGTGCTGAACAGCTACACGCTGATGTTCACCAACGGCAGCACGCCCACGGCGCCGGACACCAGCTGGTTCTCGGTAATGGGCCTGCAAGGCTATGTGCCGGCTTCGGGCCGCGGCACGGTGGCCGGCGTGGGCCTGGCCGGCACGGTGGCCGGCAACACCTACACGGTCGGCTTCTCCAACAGCCAGGCGCAGTACTGGGCCGGCGCCAACCTGGCCAGCAACGGCTTCTTCAAGAGCAGCGGCATGCTGCCGGGCACCTATACGCTGAAGGTCTACAAGAACGAGCTGGCCGTCTACACCGGCAGCGTGACCGTCAACGCCGGCGGCACCACCACGCTGAACACGCTGACCATCAACGCCGACCCCGCGGCCACCGCCTCGCTGTGGCGCATCGGCAATTGGGACGGCTCGCCCGCCGAGCTGCGCAACGGCGACAAGCTGACCTGGATGCATCCCTCCGACGTGCGCATGGCCAGCTGGGCGCCCGGCAGCTTCGTCGTCGGCAGCTCGGCCAACACCGCCTTCCCGGCCTACCTGTGGAAGAGCGTCAACGACGGCCAGGTGGTGCAGTTCAACCTGAGCGCCGCGCAGGTCAAGGACTCGACCGTGCGCATCGGCATCACCACGGCGTTCGCCAACGGCCGCCCGCGCATCACCGTCAACAACTGGACCGCGGCCAACCCGGCCGCCTCCACGCAGCCCGGCACGCGCACGCTGACGGTGGGCACCTACCGCGGCAACAACACGACCTACAGCTTCACCGTGCCCGCCAGCGCGCTGGTGGCCGGCACCAACACGATGACCATCAACGTCATCAGCGGCTCGACCGGCACCACCTACCTGAGCCCGGGCGTATCCATCGACGCGCTGGACTTCAGCCAGTGATGGCGCGACAACCCGGCCGGCTCAGGCCGGGTTGTCCACGTCGATGAAGCGGTAGTCCAGCCCCAGCTCGGCCGCCACGCGCTCGCCCACGCCCTGCACGCCGTAGCGCTCCGTCGCATGGTGGCCGGCCGCGACGAAGGCCACGCCGGTCTCGCGGGCGTAGTGGGCCTGGGGCTCGGAGATCTCGCCAGTGACGAACACGTCGGCGCCGGCCGCGATGGCCGCCTCGAAATAGCCCTGTGCGCCGCCCGTGCACCAGGCCACGCGGCGCAGCGGCCGGCCGTCGCCCGCGGCCAGCACCGGCGCGCGGCCGGTCAGCACGTGCAGTTGCTCGGCCAGGCCGTCCAGCGAGGTCGGCTCGGTGGAACCGATGAAGCCCAGGTCCGCGTCGCCGAAGCGCGCGTCCGCCGTCCAGCCCAGCCGCCGGCCCAGCTGCGCGTTGTTGCCCAGCTCCGGGTGCGCGTCCAGCGGCAGGTGGTAGGCGAACAGGTTCACGTCGTGGCGGATCAACTGCGCCAGGCGCTGCTTCATCCAGCCCGTCACACGGCCGTCCTGGCCGCGCCAGAACAGGCCGTGATGGACCAGGATCGCATCGGCCCCTGCCGCGATGGCCGCCTCGATCAGCGCCAGGCTGGCCGTGACCCCGCAGACCAACCGGCCGACCACGGCGCGGCCCTCGACCTGCAGACCGTTCGGCCCATAATCCTTGAAGCGCGTGGGCTCCAGCATCTGGTTCAGATGGCGTTCCAGCGCGGCGCGGTCGGTCATGGCTTGAGAGGTGTGGGGTGTTGAAACGGCTCTGGCTGATTTTCGCGCAGGCGGTCACGGTGGCGCTGGGCGTGGTCTTCGTGCTGGCGACGCTGAAGCCGCAGTGGCTGCAGCAGGCGCGCTGGCGTCCCGCCCCGGTCGCCGAAACGGCGCGCGAAATCGCATTGCCCCCCGCGCCGCCCTCGCCCGCCGCCTCGGTGATGCGCACCGGCTTCGCGCAGGCCGCGCGCGCCGCGGCGCCGGCCGTCGTCAGCATCACGGCCAGCAAGGCGCCGTCGCGTGCGCCGGGCCGCGCCCGTGAACAAGGCTTTCCGTTCAACTTCCCTTTCGGTCCGCGCTCGCCGCATGGCACACCGCAGCTGGGGCTGGGCTCGGGCGTCATCATCTCGGGCGACGGCGTGCTGCTGACCAACAACCACGTGGTGGATGGCGCCTCCGACATCGAGGTGCAGCTGACCGACGGCCGCCAGGCGCGCGCCGAGTTGATCGGCACCGACCCCGAGACCGACCTGGCCGTGCTGAAGATCGCCCTGCCCAACCTGCCGGCGGTGCCGCTGGGCGACGCGGCCAGCCTGCAGGTGGGCGATGCGGTGCTGGCCATCGGCAACCCGTTCAACGTGGGCCAGACGGTCACCTCGGGCATCGTGTCGGCGCTGGGCCGCAATCAGCTGGGCATCAACACCTTCGAGAACTTCATCCAGACCGACGCGGCCATCAACCCCGGCAACTCGGGCGGCGCGCTGGTGGATGCGGATGGCCGGCTGGTGGGCATCAACACGGCCATCTTCTCGCGCAGCGGTGGTTCGCTGGGCATAGGCTTTGCGATCCCGGTGGACGTGGCACGCCAGGTCGCCACCGCCATCCTGAAGGACGGCGCCGTGTCGCGCGGCTGGATAGGCGTGCAGACGCGCGAGCTGACGCCCGAGCTGGCCGAGGCGCTGAAGCTGGGCGACGCCAGGGGCGTGCTGATCGGCGGTGTCGTCAATGACGCACCCGCCGCCAAGGCCGGCATCAAGCCGGGCGACGTGCTGACCCGCGTGGGCGAGCGCACGGTGACGTCGCCGGCGGAGCTGCTGGCCAGCGTCGCGGCGCTGAAGCCGCGCAGCCAGGTCGAGGTCGCCGTTCAGCGCAGCGGCAAGGCCATGAGCTTCCAGCTCGCCGTGGCCCAGCGACCGAAGCCGCAGCAGCCCGACGCGGACGAGTGATCAGCCGGCGTCTTGCGGCGGGTCGGCGTCGGGCGCCTTGGTCGCACGGATGAAGAAGCCGGCGGCGAACAGGCCCAGCTCGTAGAGCAGGCACATCGGGATGGCCAGCGCCAGCTGCGACACGATGTCCGGCGGCGTGATGATGGCCGCGATGACGAAGGCGATGACGATGAAGTAGCCGCGCCATTCGCGCAGCTTGTCCACCGACACGATGCCCATGCGCGCCAGCACGACGACGACGACCGGCACCTCGAAGGCCGCGCCGAAGGCGATGAACATGTTCATGACGAAGCCCAGGTAGGCCTCGATATCAGGCGCCGCCGTGATGCTCTTGGGCGCAAAGCTCTGGATGAACTTGAAGACCTGGCCGAAGACGAAGAAGTAGCAGAAGGCCACGCCGGCGAAGAACAGCAGCGTGCTGGAGATGACCAGCGGCATCACCAGCCGCTTCTCGTGCGAATACAGGCCGGGCGCGACAAAGGCCCAGGCCTGGTAGAGCACGATGGGCAGCGCCAGCAGGAAGCCGGCCAGCATCGTGATCTTGATCGGCACGAAGAACGGCGCGATGACGTTGGTGGCGATCATCTTGGTGCCTTCGGGCAGATGGGCCACCAGCGGGGCCGCCAGCAGGTCGTAGAGCTGGCCGGGGCCGGGGTAGATGCACAGCGCACCGAAGCAGACGGCGATCGCGATGACGGCGCGCAACAGCCGGTCGCGCAGCTCCATCAGGTGGGAGACGAAGGGCTGCTCGGTGCCGGCCAGCTCGTCGTGGTCGGGTTTCTGGAAAGAGCTCACAGCTTCCTGGGGGGACGGAAGCGCGCCACGCGGGCCGCGCCGGACTGGGTGTGGCGGCGCACGCCGGACTTCTGCTTGAACCACAGCGGCGTGGCACCGCGCTTCAGGCGCCAGTTCTTCTTCGGGTGGCGGTACTCGGGCGGCAGCGGCGTGTAGCCCAGCGAGCCGTCTGACTCGCCGGTCGCATCGCTCCAGGTCTGGTTCAGCGCCTGCGTGGCGGAGTCCACCTCCTGCCGCACCGTCTGCTCGACATCGTTCACCGCGGTCTGGAACTGGGTCTTCATCTTCTGAAGCTCCTCCAGCTCGATGGAGCGGTTGACCTCGGCCTTCACGTCCGCCACGTAGCGCTGCGCCTTGCCCAGCAGCGTACCCACCGTGCGGGCGACGCGGGGCAGCTTCTCGGGGCCGATGACGATCAACGCCACCGCACCGATCAGCGCGATCTTGTCAAAGCCGAAATCCAGCACTCGGCGTCAGCTCAGGACTTGGTCTTGGCGTCGACGTCGACGGTGTTGGGGTCGCTGGCCTTGTTGGCGGTGACCTGCTGGTTGGGCGAGACGGGCGCGTCGGTCGAACCGTCCTTCATGCCGTCCTTGAAACCCTTGACCGCGGCGCCGAGGTCGGAACCGACGTTGCGCAGCTTCTTGGTGCCGAAGATGGCGATGACGACGACGAGGACGATCAGCCAGTGCCAAATACTGAATGAACCCATGATGCTTGCTCCTTGTGGACTGGCTCAAATTCTAGGTGAGGGGCAACCCTCAGCCTTTCAACCATGGACGGGGCCCGCCCATGACGTGCAGATGCAGGTGGTACACCTCCTGACCGCCGTCAGGACCGGTGTTGATGACGTGGCGGAAGCCGTTGGTGACGCCCAGCTCCTTCATCAGCCGCGGGCCCAGCGCGGTCATCTTGCCCAGCAGCTGGCTCTCGACCTCGGTCACGTCGGCCATCGAGGCGATGTGGCGCTTGGGGATGATGAGCACATGTACCGGCGCCCAGGGGTGGATGTCGTGGAAGGCGAAGACGTCTTCGTCCTCGTAGACCTTCTTGCTCGGGATCTGGCCGGCGACGATCTTGCAGAAGATGCAG
>CBFGPX010000149.1:0-10518 GCA_965650725.1 uncultured Comamonadaceae bacterium
CTGTCCATGCAACAAGGCGGCAGGCTAGCACCTGCAGCGGCCCGGCCGCCCCGGCCTTGAACGAGGCCGGCTCGCGCGCCGCGTGGCGGCTAGGGTGCGAGGTCGAGCTGCAGCACCGGCGTGGGCTGGGCGAACTCCAGCGGCTGGCTGGTCGCGCCGCCCGTCTGTCCGCGGTTGGGCCCCCAGGTCAGCAGGCTGCCGTCGCCCCGCAAGGCAATGCCGAAGTCCCAGCCCAGCACCACGTGGACCACGTTGTCCAGCGCCGCGATGGCCAGCGGCAGCGCGCTGTTCACCAGGGCCGGCCGCCCGCCCGAGGTGCCGGGCACCTGGTAGCCCCAGATCAGCACGCTGCCGTCGGCGCGCAGCACGGCGACCTGGCGCTCCGACGCGTAGACGTCGATCGCATCGGTGATGCCAGCCACCTGCGTCGGCACCAGCACGCGCTCGGTGGCGCTGCCGAAGCCTAGCCAGTGGGTGCCCCAGCTCCAGACCGTGCCGTCGGCGCGCACGGCATAGGCGGCGGTGCCCGTCGCAGCCAGCGCCACGACCTGGGTCAGCCCGGGAATGGCGGCCGGCGTGAAGCGCCCGGTCGTGCCCGCCTGGCCCGCCGTGCTGCCGTCGCCCAGCTGCCCGGCGGCATTGAGGCCCCAGGCCAGCACGGTGCCGTCGCGGCGCAGCGCGTAGCCGTTGGCGCTGCCACCGTCGCGCGATTGCTCGATGCGGCGCACGCCGCTGAAGGCGTCGTCGACGAGGGCCTGGCTGTCGTAGACGCGTGTCAGCCGGTTGTTGATGCTGTCGTAGATGTCGCGCACGCCCCAGCGCAGCACCGAACCGTCGGCGCGCACGGCGTACTGCGTGCCGCTGCCGGCCGACACCGCCACCGCGCCGCTGGCGCCCTGCACCGGCAGCGGCGTGCTGCTCTGCAGGCTCATGGAGCGCAAGCCCTGGCCGAGCAGGCCGAGGTTGAAGTCCTGGCCCCAGGCGCGCACGCTGCCGTCCGACTGCAGGCTCAGGCCGGCCAGGGCATGCAGCGACAGGTTGCGGCCGTCCGCCAGATCCAGGCTCTCGATGGTGGTGCTGCCCAGCCTGCTGCCGCTGCCCGTGTAGGGGCCGGTGCCGAGCCAGGTCCAGGCGCGGCCGTCGGCGTCGATGGCGGCCACCTGCAGCACGCCCGACGTGGACATGCCCAGGCTCGCCCGCCCGACGCGCAGCACGGCCTCGGCGGAGAGCAGCGAGCTGTTCGCGTCCGACACCTGCACGCTGTAGCGCGCGCCGTCGTCGGCGGCCGTCACGGGGCCGACCACGAGGCTGGCGGCGGTGGCGCCCGCCAGCTCCACGCCGTTGCGGCGCCACTGGTGGCGCAGCGCCGTGCCGCTGGCGGCGACGCTGAGCGTGACGCGGCCGCGCTCCAGCACCGTGGCGCCGGCCGGCTGGGTCTGGATGGCCAGCGCGGGCGCCGGGGCGCTGAGCTGCAGCAGCGCCGCCCGGCTGGTGACGCTGCCCGCGGCGTTGCTGATGCGGACGCTGAACCTGGCGCCGTGGTCCGCCGCCGTGGTCGTGGCCAGTGTGTAGGACGCCGTCGTGGCGCCGGCGATGGCGATCTCGTTGCGCAGCCACTGGTAGGCCAGCGGCGCCGAGCCCGTGGCCGCCACCGTGAAGGGGGCCGGCTGACCGATGTTGAGCTGCAGGTCCGCAGGTTGCTGCGTGAGGGCCGGCGCCACCAGCACGGTCAGCAGGGCAGCCGTGCTGGTGGCGATGCCAGCGGCATTGCCGACGCGCACGCTGAAGGCCGCGCCGTCGTCGGTCGCCGTGGCGGTGAGCGTGTAGCTGGCCGAGGCGGCGCCGGCAATCTCGCTGCCATTGCGCAGCCACTGGTAGCTCAGCGGCGCCGAGCCGGCAGCCGTCACGCTGAAGCTGGCGGTCTGGCCCGCGCTCACCGTGGCCGCCTGCGGCGCCGCGGTGATGGAGGCCGGCGTGGCTGCGGCGGGGAGGACGGTGCTGCTGGCGGGGCCGTCGCCGCCACCCCCGCAGGCCGTCAGGCCCAGCGTGGCGAGCAGCAGCAGGCGGTGAGCGATGGGGGCGAGCGGGTGCATGGCCTGCCTTCCGTCGCGTCGTCAGCCGCCTGGCACGCGCACGAACCACACCCGTTTGTCGTTGATGTCGTTCCAGTTGAAGCCCAGCACGGCCAGCGGACCGGCGATGAAGGGCGCGGTGTTGCGGTGGGCGTCCAGCCAGCGCTCGGGGATGCCGGGGTCGGTGGGGAAGTGGTCGGTCGGCGGCAGCGGGCCGGTGTTGCGCACGCTGCCCGAGTTGGCCATGCCGGGCCAGAACTGGCGCCGGCCCCAGGTGGGCACCTGGAACATGGGCACGTTCTGCAGCTTGGTGTAGATCTCGCCGTAGCACAGGCGCAGGCTGTCATGCGCCTTGCTGGTCTTGTCGTCGGTCCAGACGGTGACGTTGTAGGTCGCGCAGTCGTTGGCATTGATGGTGGAGGCCGCCACGCCGTAGTAGTTGAAAGCGGCCGGCGCCACCTGGGTGATGGTGATGGCCACGCGCGGCCAGGTCTCGGGCTTCTGCGAGTTGGTGATGGGGTGGCGGCGGAACAGGCCGTCCAGCTCACTGCCCACCATGGAGCGGCCGCCGCCGCCAGCCCCGTCGGCGGCCTGCGAGGCCTTGGCGGCAGCGGCCACGGCCTTGAGGCGCTCCATGAAGGACTGGGCGCTGGCGCCGGTCGAGAGGCAGACGGCCAGCAGCAGCACGCTGCGGCGATGGGGGCGCGATGACATGCGAGAACTCCCTGCGGTGCGGATGACAGCGGACATGGTTTTCGGGCAGGATGGCCCGCGGGTCACTGTGGCCCGGTGCGCGGCTTCGCTGCCGCCGACTTAAAGGTTTAGCACCGGGCTTAAGCCGGCCGGCGACCGGCTGCGCCGGCCTCAATCGGGGGGATGCGATGGTGTCGACAGGGACCGAAGACGCTACGGCGCGACGTCGCCGCCGCACGGTCGTCTTCGACGCCGCGCTGGTGCTGCGCCTGCTGGACGATGCCGCCCGGGCGCGGCCCGGGCCGGCGGCCGTGGCCCGTGCGCAACTGCTCTGCTTGCTGAAGGCCTTCGCCGATGCGGCCCAGCCCGCTGCCGGGCTGGCGGTGGATGCCCGGGGCTGGCCGCTGGACCTGGCCGCGCTGCAGGCCCAGGCCGTGCAACTGGGAGAGCAGGGCGCTGCCGCGCCGCGGGTGCTGCGCAAGCTGCGCGCCGGCCAGCCGCTGGACTGGCGGCTGGCGCAGGCGCTGCTGAGCTTCTTCAAGGTGGTGCTGGACCGGCCCGCGCTGCGGCTGGACGAGATCGGCGGCGCCGAGACCGCGCGGCTGCAGGCGGTGGCCGACGCGCTGCGCGAGGCGCCGCAGTTCCAGGGCCTGCCTGCCATCGAGGCGCTGCTGCTGAAGGCGCACGAGAGCGCCGCGGCGCCCTGGGTGTTCGACGCCTTCGAGCGCGAGTACCGCCAGCTGCGCCGCGTCGTCGACGCGCATGGCCGGCCGCGCATCGCGCTGGAGCGCGTCAGCCGCTACGTGCCGGTCAAGACCGTGGCCTACGAGCGCAGCATCCGCCCCAGCTGCGCCTACGAGTGGCACGAGTGGGCGCGCTTCGCCGCGGCCGAGCTGGTGCTGCGGCAGTTCGACGCCCGGGGCCGTTGCCGGGCCGAATGGACGCTGGCGCTGACGCGGCGGCTGGACGAGGTGCGCGGCTTTGTCATCTGCGAGCTGGCGCCGGAGCAGCCGGTGGAGGTCGAGCGCCTGCTGCTGCAACTGGCCCGCGCCGCTCCGGGCCGCCAGCCGCGCTGCCAGTTCGAATGGCGCGAGCAGATGCTGCTGAATCTGGCGGACCGGGACATCGTCGTCAGCTACTGCCCCATCACGGCGTTGCGGCTGTACATCGACGCCGGCCCTGACTTCATCGTGCAGGTGGGCGACGCGCCGGGCCTGACGCGCGAAGGCGAGGGCGAATGGCGGCTGCATCGTGCGCTGCTGCCCCGCGAGGTGCTGGCCGTGCGGCTGCGCTGGGCCGGCCTGACCGCGGCCGACGCGCTGGCGCTGACGGCGGCGGGCGAGCTGCCGCCAGGGCCGCCGGCGTTGCGGCTGGCCTAGCATTCGCAACCTCTCAGCCGGAGCATCACCATGCCGCTGCGCACGCTGTCGAAACTGGCACTGGCCTGCGTGGCCGCCTCCGCCGTGGCGGCGCCCGCGCCGCTGGCGTCGTCCTGGCAGGTGGACGCGGGTACGCGCCTGGCGACGCCGCGCGCCGCCCACCAGGCCACGCGGCTGGACGGCGACCTCGTGCTGCTGACGGGCGGCTGCAGCGGCGCCGGCTGCTCGCCCGCCGAGAGGTCCGCCGAGCTGGTCGACGGTCGCAGCGGACGGCTGGCGCTGGTGGCCGGCGGCTGGACAGGCAGCGCGACGACGGCCTCTGCCGAAACCTCGGACCCGCAGTCACGCCGCTTCACCGTGCAGAGCGACATGCGTTCGGCGCGCATGGACGCCACGCTGACGCCGCTGGCCGACGGCGGCGCGCTCATCGCAGGCGGGGCCGTCGCCACCAACCGCCCGCTGGCGCAGGCCGAGGTCTTTGATCGGGACCGCTTATGACGGCGACATCCGCCCCACCGCACAGACCTGGATCGTCAGCCGGGGCGCCCGGTAGCATGCCGCCCATGATCGATTCCCGCAAAGCCCTGGTCCTGTTCTCGGGTGGCCAGGACTCCACCACCTGCCTGGCCTGGGCACTGGACCGCTACGCCGAGGTCGAGACGCTGGGCTTCGACTACGGCCAGCGCCACCGCATCGAGCTGGACTGCCGCGGCACCGTGCGCGACGAGATTGCAGCACTGCGCCCCGACTGGGCGCGGAAGCTGGGCGCCGACCACCTGCTGGACCTGAGCCTGCTGGGCCAGATCAGCGACACGGCGCTGACGAGCGAGCGCGCCATCGAGCTGCAGGCCAACGGCCTGCCCAACACCTTTGTGCCGGGGCGCAACCTGCTGTTCCTGACCTTTGCCGCCACGCTGGCCTACCGCCGCGGCGCCAGCGTGCTGGTGGGCGGCATGTGCGAGACCGACTTCTCCGGCTACCCCGACTGCCGCGACAACACGATGAAGGCGCTGCAGGTCGCGCTCAGCCTGGGCCTGGATGCGCCGATGACGCTGGATACGCCGCTGATGTTCATCAACAAGGCTGCCACCTGGCGCCTGACCGAGCAGCTGGGCGGCCAGGCACTGGTGGATCTGGTGGTGGAGCACACCCACACCTGCTACCTGGGCGAGCGCGGCCAGCGGCATGACTGGGGCTATGGCTGCGGCCACTGCCCGGCGTGCGCGCTGCGGGCGAATGGCTTTGCGTCTTACCGGGCAGGGTGGGACGAGTGCCGGGCCGCCCCAAGCCGGCCCGCCATCCCCTCGGGGGATCGGCCGGCGTACACGCCGGGCGAGGGGCAGTCATGACGCCGGCGTGCGAGCTGCGTGCGAAAGGCTTCGCGGCGTATCGGGGTCAGGCGTGACCTTCTGGCAATGGATGGGCGTCGCCGCGGCGGCGCTGCTGTTCTTCTGGGGCGTGGGCGCCTACAACCGGCTGATGGCGCTGCGCAACGCCATCGGCGACGCCTTCGTGCAGCTGGATGCGCAGCTGCGCGAGCGCAGCGACATCTGCGACCGCCTGCTGGCCGCCGTCGCGCCGCGCCTGCCCAGCGAGCAGGCCACCTTCGACGCGCTGGCCAATGCGCAGACCGAGTCGCAGAACGCCGCCCATGCCGCGCGCGGCAAGCCCTGGTCGCCCGACCCCATCGGCAGCCTGGCTGTGGCCAGTGCGCTGCATGCGGCGGCGCTCACAAGGCTGTCCTCACTGCTGGACCACCAGCCCGAGCTGCGCAGCGAAACCGAGATCGACGCGCTGGTCAGCGAGCTGAAGCTCATCGAGCGCCAGCGCGCGTTCTCGCGCCAGCTCTTCAACCAGGCCGTGGCGCAGTACAACGAGGCGCTGCACCAGTTCCCGACGCGGGTGCTGGCCAACCTCTACGGCTTCGGCGAAGCGCGCTCGCTGTGAGGGTCAGCTGACGGCGATCGCTCCCGACGCGCACATCTCCTTGAACAGCGCCGCCATCGCGCTGCCGCTCATCGCGTAGGGGTCCAGCCGGCCAGTCTCGGAGTACTTCAGCACCAGCGCCGGGTTCAGGCGGTGCAGGTTGACCTGGCCCATGGTCCAGCCCGGGAAGTCGCGCTCGGCGATCTCGTCGTAGGCCAGCAGGATGACGTCGTGGTGGCGGCGGTCCTGCACGATGTGCTTGTAGCGGGCGTTGACCGCGTCGCGGCCGCCTTCCAGCACCTGCACGAACACGCCGTCGCTGTAGCACAGCAGCCCCGTGATGCCTTCGGCCGGGTTGTGCTCGCGCGAAGTCTTCAGGATGGCGGACAGATCGGCATCGGCCAGCGGCGCCGCGGCGCGGCTGGCATACATCAGACGGACGAGCATGGCTTAACCCTTGGCAATCAGTGACAGGAACTCGCGGCGCAGGTTGGCGTCCTTCAGGAACGCACCGCGCATGACGCTGTTGGTCATCTTGGACTCGCTGTCCTTCACGCCGCGCCAGTGCATGCAGAAGTGGTCGGCCTCCATCACCAGCGCCAGCCCGTCGGGCTGCACGCGCTCCTGCAGCTCGTTGGCCAGCATCGTGACGGCCTCCTCCTGGATCTGCGGGCGGCTCATGATCCAGTCGCACAGCCGCGCGTACTTGGACAGGCCGATCAGGTTGGAGTGCTCGTTGGGCAGCAGGCCGATCCAGACCTTGCCCATGATGGGGCAGAGGTGGTGCGAGCAGGCGCTGCGCACGGTGATGGGCCCCACGATCATCAGCTCGTTGAGCCGGCTGACGTTGGGGAACTCGGTCACCGACGGCGCCGCCGCGTAGCGGCCGGCGAACACCTCGCGCACGAACATCTTGGCGACGCGCTTGGCGGTCTCCTGCGTGTTGTGGTCGCTGTCGGTGTCGATGACCAGGCTTTTCAGCACCTCCTGCATCTTGGCCTGCACTTCGGCCTGCAGCGCGTCCAGCTCACCGGGCTCGATGAAGCCGGCGATGTTGTCGTTGGCGTGGTGGCGGCAGCCGGCCGACACGAGGCGGTAGCGGATGCGTTCGGAGACCGGGGCGTCGGGGGCGGGGGCATTCATGGGCGTGGATTCTGCGGGGAAAGCCGGCTTCTACACTGGCGCGATGTCCCAAAGCCCCCACTCGGCCCCCTTGCACCGGCTGCTGTCCCAGGCCGCCGATGCGGTGCAGGGCGTGCGCGAGGGCAAGTCCCTGACCGACCTGCTGGCCCGCACGCAGGCCGACCTGCGCCCCGGCACCCAGGCGCTGGCCTTCACCGCGCTGCGCCGCCTGGGCGGCGCCGAGGCCGTGCGGCAGCAGCTCGCGCCCAAGGCGCCGCCGCCGCGCGTCGACTCGCTGCTGCTCGTCGCACTGGCCCTGCTGTGGCCCGACCCCGAACCGGCCTACGCCGACCACACGCTGGTCGACCAGGCCGTGCACGCCGCCAAGGCCCGCGCGCCCGCCAGCGCGGCCTTCATCAACGCCGTGCTGCGCCGCTTCCTGCGCGAGCGCGATGCGCTGGTGGCCGCGGCCGGGCGCAGCCCGCTGGGCGCCTTCAACCACCCGGCCTGGTGGGTGGAGAAGCTGAAGCAGGACTGGCCGGCGCAGTGGCAGGCCATCCTGGCCGCCAACAACCGCCCGCCGCCGATGACGCTGCGCGTGCACGCCCGGCGGGCGACGGCTGCCGATTACGCCGAGCGCCTGGCCGCGCTGGGCATGGGCGCCCGCCCGCTGGGTGCCCCGACGCCGCAGGCGCTGGTGCTGGACAGGCCGGCGCCGGTGTCGGCGCTGCCGGGCTTTGCCGAGGGCCTGGTCTCCGTGCAGGACGCCGCCGCCCAACTGGCCGCGCCGCTGCTCATCGGCGCCGGCCTGAAGCCGGGCGCCCGCGTGCTGGATGCCTGCGCCGCCCCGGGTGGCAAGACCGCCCACCTGCTGGAACTCCAGCCCGACCTGCAGCTGACCGCGCTGGACGCCGACGCCCAGCGCCTGACCCGCGTGCAGGACAACCTGAATCGCTTGCAACAGCAGGCAACGCTCAAGGCTGCCGACGCCCGCCAGACCGCCACCTGGTGGGACGGTCGGCCCTTCGACGCCATCCTGCTGGACGCGCCCTGCAGCGCCTCGGGCATCGTGCGCCGCCACCCCGACGTGCGCTGGCTGCGCCGCCCGGACGACATCACGGCGCTGGCCCGCATCCAGGCCGAGCTGCTGGACGCGCTGTGGCCGCTGCTGGCGCCGGGTGGCCGGCTGGTCTATGCCACCTGCTCGGTGTTCCGCGCCGAGGGCCAGGACCAGCTCGACGCATTTTTGCAACGCCATCCCGAGGCGAAGGCCCACGACGTGCCCGGGTTCACGGGCCACCTGCTCCCCCTGGCCGACAATGCCTTGCAAGCCCAGCCGCCCCTGGACGGCTTCTTCTACGCCCTGCTGGTCAAGCCCTGATTTGTTCGCCCGGATCGCCATTGCCGCCTTCTTCGCCGCGCTGCTCGCCCTGTTGCCGGGCGGGGTGCGGGCCGACGGCATCGAGCTGGCTCACTTGTCCACCCGCAAGGCCGAGGACGGACTGGAACTGAGCTTCACGACCCGCTTCGAGCTGAGCCGCGCCGCCGAGGACGCGCTGCACAAGGGCGTGGCGCTGTGGTTCGTGGCCGAGGCGCAGGTGCTGCGCAACCGCTGGTACTGGCGCGACGCCCGTGCCGGCCGCGCCGAGCGCAGCTGGCGCCTGGAGTGGAAGTCGCTGCTGCGGCAGTACCGCGTCTCCACCGGCGGCCTGCAGCAGAGCTTCTCGACGCTGGACGAAGCGCTGACGGCGCTGCGCGGCATCAGCGGCTGGCGCATCGCCGAGCCCAAGGACATCGAGGACAGCGGCAGCTACTACCTGGAGTTCAGCTACAAGCTGGACGTGACCCAGCTGCCCCGGCCTCTGCAGATCGGCCTGCAGTCCGGCTTCGCGCTTGGCATCGAGCAAAAGCGCAACCTGGCCGCCGACTTCACACTGAGATGACCAAGGTCGCGCGGTGGGGCTGGGTCATCACCCTGGTGACCCTGACGGGCGTGGCCGGCGTGCTGGCCTTCGTGCTGACCATAGGCACCACCAGCGAGCGCGGTTTCTTTGAGCGCCACTACCACTGGCTGTACTGGGTCAACGTGGCCGTGGCCGCCGTGCTGACGCTGGTCATCCTGACCGCCGCCGTGCGCCTGGTCGTGCGTGTGCGCAGCGGCCGTTTCGGCAGCCGGCTGCTGCTGAAGCTGGCGGGCATCTTCGCGCTGGTGGGGGTGGTGCCCGGCGTGATGATCTACGCCGTGTCCTACCAGTTCGTGAACCGCAGCATCGAGACCTGGTTCGACGTGCGGCTGGCCAGCGCGCTGGAGGCCGGCCTCAACCTCGGCCGCGGCACGCTGGACGCGATGGTGGCCGACCTGGGCAGCAAGACCCGCGACGCGGCCGAGCAGCTCGCCGAAGGCGGCAGCACGCCCCAGCTGCTGGCGCTGGAGCGGCTGCGCGACAAGCTGGGCGTGCGCACCATCGCGCTGGTGGGCGGGCGCGGCCAGATCCTGATGGAGAGCGGCGGCGACACCCGCCAACTGGCGCCCGACCGGCCCAGCGACACCATGCTGATCCGCGCCCGCGGCGGCACGCCCGCCAGCCAGCTCGAAGGCCTGGAGGACGAGGTCGCCGCGCTGCAGGGAGGGGCGCAGATCCGCGCGCTGGCGCTGCTGCCCAGCACCGAGCTGCGCCTGGGCCTGGGCGAGCGCTACCTGATGGTCATCCAGAGCGTGCCGGCGTCCATGCTGTCCAACGCGCTGGCCGTGCAGACCGCCAACAGCGAGTACCAGCAGCGCTCGCTGGAGCGTGTGGGCCTGCGCCGCATGTACCTGGGCACGCTGACGCTGGTGCTCATCCTGGCGCTGTTCGCGGCGCTGCTGCTGGCCGTCACGCTGGGCAACCAGCTCGCGCGGCCGCTGCTGATGCTGGCCGACGGCATGCGCCAGGTGGCGCAGGGCGACCTGTCCATGCGCCCCGCGCTGGCCACGCGCGACGAGCTGGGCGGCCTGACCCGCTCCTTCGCCGACATGACCGGCCAGCTGGCCGACGCGCGCGCCCAGATCTCCCGCACGGTGGTCGAGCTGGACGCCGCCCGCACCCACCTGCAGACCATCCTCGACAACCTGACCGCCGGCGTGCTGGTGTTCGACGCCGAGGGCCACATCGAGACCGTCAACCCCGGCGCCACCCGCACGCTGCGGCTGCCGCTGTCGGCCTACGTCGGCCGGCCGCTGGCCGACGTGCCCGGCCTGGCCGAATTTGCCGCCGCGATGGACCGGCGCTTCGAGCAGCATCTGGGCAGCCGCGACGCCACCGAGCGCGACATGGACCGCGAGCTGT
>CBFGPX010000150.1:0-10439 GCA_965650725.1 uncultured Comamonadaceae bacterium
CCACCACGGCCTGCGCGCCTGGTGCGCCTGGCGCCACGTGCAGGCCGAAGCCCGCAACGCCGGCCTGGCCGCGTTGGTCGGCGCCATCGAGGCCGGCGACGTCACGCCCGAGCAAGCGCCGCAGGCTTTCGAGGTGAACTACGCCCGCTGGTGGCTGGCCGAAGCGGTGGACGAGGACGAGGTGCTCAAGCGCTTCGTCTCCGCCGAGCATGAGCGCCGCATCGCCGAGTTCCGCGCGCTGGACGACCAGTTCACCGCCGTCACCCGCCAGTGGATCCGCGCCAAGCTGTGCGCCGGCCTGCCCGCGGCGGACAGCGTCCAGCGCAACAGCGAGTGGGGCATCCTGCGCCGCGAGATCACCAAGAAGCGCCAGCACCTGCCCTTGCGGCAGTTGCTGCAGGAGATCCCCTCGGCCGTGCTGCGGCTCACGCCCTGCCTGCTGATGAGCCCGCTGTCCATCGCGCAGTACCTCTCGGCCAAGGCCAGCAACTTCGACATCGTCATCTTCGACGAGGCCTCGCAGATTCCCGTGTGGGACGCCATCGGCGCCATGGCCCGCGGCCAGCAGGTGGTGATGGTGGGCGACCCCAAGCAACTGCCGCCCACCAACTTCTTCGACCGCGCCGAAGGTGCCGCAGATGCCGAGGACGTGGAAGGCGACCTGGAAAGCATCCTCGACGAATGCCTGGGCGCCAGCCTGCCCACTCGCAAGCTCAGCTGGCACTACCGCTCGCGCCACGAAAGCCTCATCGCCTTCAGCAACCACCGCTACTACGACGGCGGCCTGGTCACCTTCCCGTCGCCCGTGACCGAAGACCGCGCCGTCAGCTTCCACCCCGTGCAAGGGCGCTACGAAAAGGGTGGCGCGCGCATCAACCAGCCCGAGGCAAAGGCACTGGTGGCCGACCTGGTGGCCCGCCTCAAGTCGCCGGGCTTCAGGGAGTCCGGCCTGACGATCGGCGTCGTCACCTTCAACGCCGAGCAACAGGGCCTGATCGAGGACCTGCTCGATGCCGAGCGCCGCCAGGACCCGGGCCTGGAGCCCTTCTTCTCGGAGGTCGAACTGGAACCCGTGTTCGTGAAGAACCTGGAGAGCGTGCAGGGCGACGAGCGCGACATCATGTACTTCTCGATCACCTACGGGCCCGACCTGGCCGGCGCGCTGTCGATGAACTTCGGCCCGCTGAACCGCGAAGGCGGCGAACGCCGCCTGAACGTGGCCGTGACCCGCGCTCGCCATGAACTGCGCGTGTTCGCCAGCCTGCGCGGCGAGCAGATGGACCTCTCGCGCACCAAGGCCGCCGGCGTGCGCGACCTGAAGCACTTCCTCGAATTCGCCGAACGCGGCCCGCGCGCGCTGGCCGAGGCGCACCACGGCAGCCAGGGTGATTTCGACAGTCCGTTCGAAGCCAGCGTGGCCGCCGCGCTGCGGCGCAAGGGCTGGCAGGTGCACACGCAGATCGGCGCCTCGTCATTCCGCATCGACCTGGGCGTGGTGCACCCCGACTTCGCCGGCCGCTACCTGGCCGGCGTGGAATGCGACGGCGCCACCTATCACCGATCCGCCACGGCCCGCGACCGCGACAAGCTGCGCGAGCAGGTGTTGCGCGGCCTGGGCTGGCAGATCGTGCGCCTGTGGTCGACCGACTGGTGGGTGGATCCGGGTGGGACGCTGGAGCGGGTGCATGCCAGGCTGGTTGGGTTGCTCGAAGAGGAGCGGGCGCGGCGGGCGAGCGCGGCCCAGGCGGAGTCTCCGAGCGCGAGCGAGCCGGCACCGGACAGCGCAGCGGCGCTGATCGCAGCCGAGCCCGCGCCGGATGGCGATGGTGCAGCGCCGGATGCGCAGGCGGTGGAGGAAGCGTCCGCGGCCATCGAGCGCGCGGCCGAGAGGACTGAGTCAGCGTCAGCTTCAGCGCCAGTGCCCGTGTCAGGACATGGGCAAAGGCAAGGGCAGGAACATGAGTCCGGCGAGCGTGGCGATGCCGCGCCGGTCGAGCCGGCCTACGCGCGCCCGGCGTCCTTGGCGCCAGGCCCAGCGACTGCTAAGCAAGCCGGAGGTGCTGCCCGGGAACACCGATTCCAGCCGTCACAGCCCGCGGACGCTGTGCCTGCCGGTGCCATCTCGGCCGAGCGCTTCCACGACCCCAGCTACGACGACGTGCTTCGGCCCATGGTCGAGTGGGTGGTGCAACGTGAAGGCCCGGTGCTCGACGCGGTGCTGGCCCGACGCATTGCCCGCGTGCATGGATTCCAGCGCACTGGCAGCCGCATTCAGGAGCGCGTGGAGCAGATCGCCCGGCAGCACTTCGCTACCACCGAGGAATCAGTAGGCACCTTCTATTGGCCGCGCGAGCTTGCAGCGGGCGCCGCTGTCGCGTTCCGGTGGCCGGCCAGTGAAGAAGGCGCGCGCGGAGTAGCCGAGATTTGCGAGCAAGAGTTGTTGACGCTAGCGCGGTGGACAGTGAATTCCGGAAAGTCCGGCGAAGACGCAGTGATCGCCATGGCCCGAGAGGTCGGATTGCTCCAACTTCGGGCAGCCAGCAGGGGGAGGCTAGAAGCGGCGCTTGTCAAGGCTCCACATTGTTCTGCCTGACTGCCCTTGCGACGCGACGAGTAAGTATTCGCGACGACCTCCTTCGCCGATAAATCAACGAACAATCCCATTGAATGATGGCTATGGAATCGCACAAGGCTTGTCTATGGACATAGATCTCGACACCCTCACGAAGCGTCTACAGAGCCATCTCAGCGACGGCCTTGTCACAATTGTCGGCTCCGGCTTATCTTGTGCCGAGGGGCTGCCGGGGATGAGCCAGCTTGCGGAGCACCTGTGCGCGACGATAGGTGACGGATTAGTGGGGGACGACGCTTCGCTCTGGCTTGAGCTGGTGCCACTCATCAAGAGCCAAGGCCTTGAATCGGCCATGCTGGCGAAACCACCCACTCCCACACTTGAGGAAGCAATCTCCGCACAAACCGCATTCCTAATTGGAGCAAAGGAGCGAGAGGTAATAAGTCAAGTCTTCTCTGGCTCCCGAATACTGCGCTTAACGCGCCTCCTCAGCCACCTCTTGAAGCCCTCAGGAGGATTGCCGATTGTCACAACAAATTACGACCGATTGGTGGAGGTCGCCGTGGAAGAAGCGGGCATAAGTGCGGACAACATGTTCGTAGGACGATTCGCAGGATCCCTGAACGAGAGAGAAAGCAAGCTCAGTCACTGCCGAAGCGTGACCATCAAGAAGGGCGCCGCAACGTTTCACTACCGAAGCCGCGCACTTGTCTATAAACCTCACGGCAGCCTTGACTGGTACTTTCGAAACGGGCGCCCCGTCTATTACGGCGGAGAACTCTCCGGCGTAGCGCGACTAATCATTACGCCGGGCCAAAACAAGTTCCGAAATGGATACGAGAGCCCATTCGACCACCACAGAAGTCGAGCCAATGAATCAATCGACAGAGGGACGCGCTTCCTCATCATTGGATATGGATTCAACGATGATCACTTGGAGACGCACTTGACACCAGCCATGAGATCCGGGAGGCCAACCGTCATGCTGACTCACTCGTTGACGCCGAAAGCAAAGGAATTGGCCGCCAGCCTCCCCAACGTTACAGCCCTTGAGTTCGCGCACCGCGACGCGAAAGATGGGACCCTTATTACTGCCAACAAGCTTCAGAATTTTATCCCTGGACTTGCCATCTGGGATCTGAACTCATTCATTGATGAGGTTCTTGAGCCATGACTACACACACAATGTCAGCGCTGCAATTCTCCGACAGCGAACTCCTTGGAAAGGTCGCCGCCGTCGACACAAGCAGGGTATCAATCGACGTTTCGAACTCAATCCTCCTTACCAGGATTGGCATTGGAAATCTGATTGCCGTCAAGGGCAGCACAGAACGAGAATACTTGATCGCAATCGTCGAACGCGTGACCAGAAGCATGCGCAACGAACTCCCAGACGAGCCACCAGACGGGAGCGACGAGGCACCACTCATTGCCGTTCTTTCCGATCTTGCCCGCGGCGTGATGATAGGAACATTCAGAACGGTCGACGGCCAAAGGAAAAATACGTTCAAACGCGGAGCTGACAGCTTCCCTCAAATCGACCGAGACTGCTACATCATCGAAGGCGCGAATCTTCAGCGCTTCATGAGCATCCTTGGAGCAGACTATCCAGAGAATGAGCGACTCAAGCTTGGCTCATTTGTGACAGATGGCGGCGCCGAGGCGGTCGTCAGTGGCGACAAGTTCTTCCAGCGACATGCCGCAATTCTCGGAAGTACCGGCTCAGGCAAGAGTTACGCCGTAGCACTTATTCTGGAGCGAGCAGCCAGACTAAAGCACCCGAACATCATTGTCTTTGATATGCACGGCGAATACGAGCCGTTAGCCGATTTAGCTCAAAACGGATTCGCAACGCGGCTACGAATCGCCGGCCCAGGAGACCTCGAAAGCGCCGGGGGCGACGTACTATTTCTTCCCTACTGGCTCCTTAATCGCGACGAAATGCTGTCGATGATTCTTGATCGAAGCGATCAGAATGCACCAAATCAAGCATCTCGATTCACATTGCATGTTCGGTCACTAAAGCAGCAGACCCTAGAGGATGAAAAGAGAACCGACGTAGCGAAGACGTTTACCGTTGACTCCCCCATCCCATACTCCATTGAAGACCTCCGAAATCTTCTGAACACAGATAATTCGACAAAAGGCATTGGAAAGACTGGCCCTATAAAAGGAGAATGGGAAGACAAGCTGACGCGATTCATATCCCGCCTAGAGGCAAAGCTGGACGACAGGCGATACGGATTCATGTTCAAGCCTCCACTCGCAGCCAATTCTTACAATTGGCTTGCCACGCAAGTGGCGCAATTGCTTGGATCCAATGACGGCAAAGGAATAAAGGTAGTCGACTTCTCCGAAGTACCGTCTGATGTCCTTCCCGTAGTAACAGGAACCCTCGCCAGACTGCTGTATGACGTGCAGTTCTGGATGGATGCAACCAAGCGCACACCGGTGACACTACTGTGCGACGAGGCGCATCTCTACCTGCCTGTGCGCGATGATGCTGATGCAGTTCAACGCCAGGCGCTAGGCGCCTTTGAAAGAATCGCCAAAGAAGGCCGAAAATACGGATTCTCTTTGCTCGTTGTGAGCCAGCGCCCTTCAGACATAAGCAAGACCATCCTCAGCCAGTGCAACAACTTCTTGTCGCTCCGCCTTACCAACGACGCCGATCAGGCCGTTATCAAACGACTCATGCCCGACTCCTTGTCCGGCCTGACGAGCATTCTTCCTCTCCTCGATACCGGCGAGGCGCTCATGCTTGGGGATGCAGTGCTCCTACCCGCTCGAATTCGACTTGATAAACCCGCCATAACGCCCGACAGCGCCACACGCGACTTTTGGAGGGAATGGGGGACCAAGTCCCCCGACCACGACGCCATTGAAACGGCCGTTGAATCACTTCGCAGCCAAACCAGACCAAAGCTGGATTGAGACGAGCTTTCTGGCGCCAGGGCTCAATGGACGCGGTTGGTTTTGGATTAGGCAGTAATGAGTCGCGGCGACACCCCCAAGTCCCTCCAGGCCCCCGGATGGCACGTGAACACCAGCAACTGGTGCCGCGCCGCCGCGTCGTACAGCACGCGCTTCATCTGCCCCAGCCGTTCCTCGTCGGTATTCACCAACGCATCGTCCAGGATCAGCAGCGTCGGCCGGCCGGCTTCCTGCAGCAGGTCGGCGTAGGCCAGGCGGGCCACGATGCCCATCTGCTCGCGCGTGCCCACGCTGAGTTCCT
Source organism: uncultured Comamonadaceae bacterium (assembly GCA_965650725.1). Classification (GTDB taxonomy): domain Bacteria; phylum Pseudomonadota; class Gammaproteobacteria; order Burkholderiales; family Burkholderiaceae_C; genus Pelomonas. Next base: position 5,808 of record CBFGPX010000150.1, read on the forward strand.
CGAACCCGCCGCGCTCGGGGCCGCGCGGGCCGGCGCGGGTGATGGGGCCTGGCGAGAGATCGTCGGCCACTTCGATGCTCGCGCCAGGGAACAGGATGGCCAGGTAGCGGTCCAGGTGCTTCTGCAGCGGCGCGCGCAGGCGGCGGGCCAGCGCTGAACGCTTCTCTCGCAGCAGCGCCAGCAGGTGGTCCAGTGCGGCGGCGCGGCGGGTGAGTTGTTCGGCGCGGCGGGCTGCGGCTTCCAGTTCGCGCTCGCGTTCGGCGCGCTGTTCTTCCAGGCCCAGCGCGCCCTTGGCCTCCAGGTCGATTTCCAGCCGCAGGATGTCCTGACGCCGGCGCTCGTGGGCGTCTTCCAGTTGCCGGGCGCTGCGCGCGAAGCGGTCGACGTCCTGCCTCAGCAGCGCCAGGTTGACGCTCTTGAGTTCGGCGGCGGTGCCTTCCAGGCGCTGCCGCGCAGCGGCTTCCTGGCCCAGGGCATCGGCTAGCGCCTGCCGGGCCGCGGCCTGGCGCTGTGCGCGCTGGGGATCGTTCACCGTGGCCTCGGCCATGGCCTGTTCCTGGCGCGCAGCGGTGAGGCCGCTTTGCGCCCGGCCCGCGGCCACGCGGGCCTGGTTCAGTGCGCTGGTCGCGTGGTCCAGCGCGGCCCTGGCGCGATCGGCTTCGGCTTCCGCCGCGGGGCGGGCGGGCAGGTCTGCGTCGCCAACGGCCGCCGGGGGCAGCGCCGCCAGTGCGGCACGCCGCTCCATCAGGCGCTGCGTGCGCGCGGCCAGGTCGGCTTCGAGCGTCTCCACGCCCTTGGGTGCCAGGGCCTGCAGCAGTTGCTGGCAGGTGGTGGCTTCCTGCCGTCGCTGCGTGGCCTGGCGCGCCCGTTCCTCGGCCTCGGCCGCGCTGGTGACGCCCAGCTTGCGCAGCAGCGCGTCACGTTCGGCCGAGAGTCCGTCGTGCTGCGCCGCGAGGCTGTTCACGTCGGTGCCGCCGGGCGAGATGGTGATGCGGCCCACGCCGTTGATCTCGATGGCCGTGGGACTCAGCACGGTGCGGCGTGCGCGGCCCGCCACAGTTTCATCACCCACGCGCAGCGCGCGGCCGTCAGCCAGTTCGAACTCCAGCACGGTGGCCACGGCGTCCAGCCGCAGGTCCACATCGTGCAAGGTCTCGGACAGCTGCTTCAGCTTCTTCAGGTCGGCTGCCGCAATGGTGAGCACCTCGGCCTCGGCCTGCAGCCGCGTCAGGCGCGTGCGCTCCTCACGCGCCCGGGCCAGCGCATGGGCCAGCCCGGCCAGGGGCGCTTCCAGGTCGCCGGCTGCGCGCTGCAGTTCGGCACGCGCAGCCACGGTGCGCACGCGCTCCAGTTGCTGCCGGGCCTGGGTGTCAGCGGCCGCGGCCTCGCGGTGGCGGCGCTCCCACGCTTCGGCCTCGGCCTGGGCGGCGGTTTCAGCGGCGGCGGCCTGCTGCGTGGCCTGCATGCGTGTGGCCGCAGCCGCGTCGTCGCGCGCGTAGCCTTCCAGCTCCGAGCGCAGCGCGGTGGTCTGCGCATGCCATTGCTGCAGGCTGGCCTGTTCGGCCCGCTGCCGCGCTTCCAGGCCCTGCGCCGCGTCCAGCCGGGCCTGCGCGTCCTGGTGCTGCTGGCGCAGGCCGGTCCAGGGCCGCGCCTGCTCGTCACGCTGGTGCTCGCGCCGCAGGGCGGCCAGGCGGTCGACGCTGCCTCGATAGGCGGTGATATCGCCGGTCAGCGCTGCGATCTCGTCCGCCAGTTCGGCCCGACGTTTCAGCGCCGCGGCATGATCGCCCTTGGGGTTGCCCGTGGCCGGCGTCAGCAGTTCGTTGCGTTCGTCCTCCACGCGCCGCAGCAGCACGTCGCCGCTGGACGAGGTGAGGTCGCCCAGCGATTCGCCCAGCACCTGGCGCAGGTGGTCGGCGGCGTGGGTCACAGCGTCCGCAAGTTCGTGCGCGCTGCCCTGGCGGATCCACAGCAGGCCGGGGATGCCCATGTGCTCGGGCGCGCTGGCGCCTTTGCCGGGGAACTTGAAGCCGAGCAGGCCGGCCAGGTGGTCTTCGGCGGCGGCGCTGTCCAGCGAGGCCTGGCCGTCGATCAGCAGCGCGCAGCGCTTGCGGCCGAGAAATGCCTTGGTCAGGCGGTGGCGCCGGCCGCCGATGTCGAAGTCCACCTCGACCGTGGGCGTGGCGCTCGCTTCGCCCCAGGGCCGCAGGTGTTCGACGCTGCCGGAGCGATGACGCTCGAAGAACGCGGCCCGGATGGCCTCGGCCACCGTGGACTTGCCGGATTCATTGGGCGCAGCGAAGAGGTTGAGGCCATCGTCCAGGTCGTCGATCGTCAGCGGGTCGCGGAAGCGCTTGAAGTTCTCGATGCGCAGGCGGCGCAGCTTCATGGGGTGGCCTCGGCCGCAGTGGAATCCGTCTCGGGATCGGCCGTTGGTGCAGTCGCGGGCGCGGGCTCGATCGTGAGGGCCAAGGGGTTGGCCAAGTCGTTCGTGGGTGGTCCTGCTGGCGATGCCGCGGACGCTGTGCCAGCCTCCGAGACAGGCTCCATCGCGCTCAACGTCGAGCCCGAGACCGCGGCAGCGGGATGCCCGGCCAGTTCATCGAGCATGCCGGCCAGGATCACCAGCGCGTCACGCGCCCGGTCGGCCTGCGGTCCGCCCTGCTCCGCGCGCAGTTGCAGCAGCACTTCGCCGACGTAGCCATCGGCGTGCAGCGATTCGATGTCCTCCTGTGTCGGCTCCAGCCGCAGCCCATGCGACGCCTGCACCAGCGCTCGCACGCGCGCCCGCGCGGCTTCCACGCCCTGGTGCAGGCGACGCTGGCCGGCCAGGTCGCAGACGCCGGACACGCTGAGCTGCAGAACGTCGTCGGGACCGGCCTCGCTCAGTTCCTGCAGCGCCAGGTCCAGGTCGCTGGCCACGGTCAGGCGAACCTCCAGCGGCCGCCAGCGGTAGCGGCCGGTGCGCAGCGCCTGCACGTCCGGCATGGCCCCCGGCCCGGCGATGGAGACCAGCAGCGCTTGGCCGGAGTCGTTGGCCTTGAAGCGGTCAGTCTCGGGCGTGCCGGCGTACCAGGTCCGGTCGTCGATGCGCCGAGTGCCGTGCCAGTCGCCCAGTGCCAGGTAGTCCAGCCCCGCCGTGGCGGCGCGGTCCGCAGCGATCGGGTTGGCGGAGTCCACCTCGTCGGGCAGCACACCTTGCACGCAGCCATGGGCCAGGCCGATGCGGGGCAGGCCCTCGGGCGTGGTGGCACCGGCAAACCAATGGGTCAGGTCGCCGTGCGTATGGCGCTGCACCAGCGGCGCGGGCAGCAGCGCGAAGCGGTCGGCCACGACATGCGCGCGGGACTCGAGGCAGGCGATGACCCTGTCTGCAAATACACCAAGGCGATGGCAGCGCGTCCAGGCCGACTCGGCGAGTGCCGCGTCGTGGTTCCCGGGCAGCAGCACCCACGGGCCCGCGTAGGCCTGCATGGCGTTGAAGAGGCGGCGGATGGTCTTGTCCGAGACCGTCTGCGCGTCGAAGACGTCGCCGGCGACCAGCACGGCATCGACCTTGTGCTCGACTGCCAGCGCGGCGATTCGCTCCACGGCGTGGAACCGCGCCTCGAACAGCGCGGCAGCGTCGTCAGGCTCGAATTGCGAGTAGATCCGACCGATCTGCCAGTCGGCTGAATGCAGCAGGCGCAGTGCCATGTCCCTCCCCAGGGTCGGCCGTTGGCCGCACAAGGCATTTTGCTTGCGCGCGTCAGGACGGGAGGTAGCACAAATGCACAGGCGTTTGTGGGCGGCCCTGTTCGCACGCATAGCCACGGGTGCGCCACCGCAGGGAGCCGCTCGGCGCCGGCCTCGCCCGGGCTGTGGCATTTCTCACGCGGCGCGCGGGCCTTGCCCTGAAGCTCCGGCGCGGCAGCCGACATCGGCTGCAACGGCCCGCCACCTTCAGGCGCCGGTCCGGCATGCGAAGGAGCGCCAAGGCGCAATATGGCGGCACTTCCGGCACTGAAACGCTGACCGGTTCGGCGGGCAATGACTTCCTGGGCGGTGGCGCCGGCGACGACACGTTGACCGGCCTGGCCGGCGACGACGTCTACGAGGCGGAAGCCGCCTGCGACATCGTGGTCGAAGCGGCCGGCGAAGGCACCGACACTCTGAATGCGGCCTGCACCTTCACGCTGCCGGCGATATGGACGGGCTGGGAACCGTCAGCGTTATCGGTCCGGGTATATCGCTGCGGTTGAGGGCCACGGCAGAGACCACGGCGCCGCCGGAAACCACCGCGAAGCAGCGGCGGGTCATCGCCGATCGGGCCCGGCAGGGCCAGGGCCGGGGTGGCGTGAAGAGCCAGATCCATGGAAACCTCTCCTGAACTCTCGAAGCGTGGCCGACGGTGGCCACGGGGGAGGTACGCAGGCCACGGTCAGCGGATGCGCGTGAGGGTGCAGAGACAGCGGCGAGAGACCCGGAGCGGTCAGCGCCGTCGCGGGTCGCCGCGGACGCCACTGGGCTGCAGCACGCGCTGCCCCGGCGGCCCAGGCTCACCGCTCGCGGGAACAGACTGCGGCTTGCGCAGCGCCTGATCACGAGGTATCGTCGCGCCCCTCGATTTCCCCAGCCCTCCGTTCTGGAGCC
>CBFGPX010000151.1:0-10417 GCA_965650725.1 uncultured Comamonadaceae bacterium
CAGCCCGAAGCGCGAGCTGAAGATCTTCACCGACCGCGAAGGCGGCGTGCAGCACGCCAGCTTCGACAACAGCATCAACGCCGGCCACTACATCGCCGACTGGGTGGCCGAAACCCTGGGGGCGCGCACAGCGGCCCAAGCCTGAAGAAAGACAACCCGACATGCAGATCCTCGGACCCGATGCGCTGGTCTTTGGCGTCGACGACGTCGCCGCCTGCGCGCAATTCCTGACCGACTACGGCCTCACGCCGGTCGGCGCCTCCGATGCCGACGGCCGCTTCGAGGCGGCTGACGGCACAGCAGTCATCATTGCCCACGCCGACGACCCCACGCTGCCGCCGCCGTTGGGAACCGCCAGCCTGCTGCGCAAGACCGTCTACGGCGTCAAGGACGCCGCTGCACTGGCAGCCATCGCCGAAGAACTGGGCCGCGACCGCGAGGTCAAGCGCCTGGCCGATGGCTCCCTCGAAGCGCACGACGACATGGGCTTTCTGCTGGGCTTCCAGGTCAGCGTCCGCCGGCCGCTGGCCCTGCGCGGCGAGACCGCCAACCTGCCCGGCGCGCCGGCCCGCGGCCTCAACGCCGTCGCGGTGCAGGAGGACACCCGGCACCAGCCGCTGACGCTGTCGCATGTCGTCTATTTCGTGCCCGACGCGGCCAAGGCCGAGGCCTTCTACGTCGAGCGGCTGGGCTTCCGCTGCACCGACCGACTGCTGGGCGCCGGCCCCTTCCTGCGCCCGGCCGGTACCGACGACCACCACACGCTGTTCCTGATCCAGACCCCGCCGTTCATGAAGGGCATCGAGCACTTCACCTTCCACATGAGCGGCCCCACCGCGGTCATGCAGAACGGCTACCGCCTCGTCGCCAAGGGCTACCAGAGCTTCTGGGGCCCGGGCCGGCACAAGATGGGCTCGAACTGGTTCTGGTACTTCAACAGCCCGCTGGCCACGCATGTGGAGTACGACGCCGACATGGACCAGCACGACGACAGCTGGACCGCCCGTGCCGTGCCGCTGAGCGCCGATGCGTCGCAGGCCTTCCTGTTCCAGTCGCGCGACAAGTGGGCGCCGGGCGGGCCGCCACCCGGGGCCGGCGGCCCGCGCTGAGCCCATGACCCGGCTGTGCCACCAGCAAGACCTGGCCGAGGGCCAGGCCCGCGGCTTCGACCCGACCGGCACCGGCCAGGACCAGCTGCTGCTGGTGCGCCACGCCGGCCGCCTGCATGCCTGGCGCAATGCCTGCCCGCATGTGGACGGCGCGCCGCTGGCCTGGCGGCGTGACGCCTACCTCAGCGCCGACCGCCGCCACATCGTCTGCTACGCCCACGGCGCCCGCTTCGACCCCACCACCGGCCATTGCATCGCAGGCCCCGCGCTCGGCAGCGCGCTGACACCCGTGGCCATCGACATCAAGAACGACGGCGAGGTCCACCTCGCCCAACCCCTGACCCAGGAGACAACCCCATGAGCCTCGCAGCCTCCCGCATCCTCGTCGTCGGTGGCGGCTTCTCCGGCATGGCCGCCGCCATCGAATGCGCCAAGCGCGGCGCCCAGGTCGAACTGGTCGAGATCGACCCCGACTGGCGCAACTACGGCGCCGGCATCAGCCTGGGCGGCGCCACCTTGCGCGCCTTCCGCCAGCTGGGCGTGCTGGACGAATTCCTGCGGCAAGGCGCCGCCAGCGACGGCGTGCAGCTGCGCCTGCCGCACGGCCAGCCCATCGGCGAGCTGCCCACGCCGCGCATCGCCGGGCCCGACGTGCCCGGCGGCGGCGCCATCATGCGGCCGGTGCTGGCCCGCATCCTGGCCCAGGCCACGCGCGCCAGCGGCACGCAGGTGCGGCTGGGCTGCACCTTCACCGCCATCGAGCAGGACGCCGACGGCGTGACCGTCGCCTTCACCGACGGCCGCCGGGAGCGCTACGACCTGGTCATCGGCGCCGACGGCCTGTACTCCAAGATGCGCAGCGCCGTGCTGCCCGACGCGCCGACGCCGCAGTACAGCGGCCAGGCCGTGTGGCGCGCGGTGCTGCCGCGCCCGCCCGAGCTCAAGACCATCACGATGTGGATGGGCGGCGCCGTCAAGCCGGGCGTCAACCCGGTGTCGGCCGACGAGCTCTACCTGTTCGTCACCGAGCACCGGCCCAGCAACGACTTCGTCGACCCCGCCACCTTCGCCGACACGCTCAAGGCCCTGCTGGCGCCCTTCCCCGACCCGCTGCTGCAAGGCCTGCGCGCGCAGCTCACGGCCGACTCGCAGATCGTCTTCCGCCCGCTGGAAGGCCTGCTGGTGCGCGGCGACTGGTACCGCGGCCGCGTCGTGCTGATCGGCGACACGGTGCATGCGACCACACCCCACCTGGCCTCGGGCGCCTGCATCGGGCTGGAAGACGCCATCGTGCTGGCCGACGAGCTGGGCAAGGCCAGCAACGTGCCCGCCGCGCTGGCGGCCTTCCAGGCCCGCCGCTACGAGCGCTGCCGCATGGTGGTGGACAACTCGGCGCGGCTGGGCCACATCGAGATGGAAGGCGGCTCCAAGGAGGAGCACGGCCAGATCATGCGCGAGTCGCTGATGGCGCTGGCCCAAGCCATCTGAGGAGCAGCCCGATGCGACCGCCCCGCCGCCCACGCCGCCTCGTCGACCTGTCGATCTACCTGGAGAACGACGTCCTGTCCGACCCGCCACCGCTGGCGCCCAAGATCACCTACCAGAAGCACCAGGACACGCTGCACGAGTTCATGGCCATGATCCCGGGCACCCGGCCCGAGGACTACCCCGACGGCGAGGCCGCCGCCGCCGAATGGGTGACGCTGACCACCCACAACGGCACCCACCTCGACGCGCCCTGGCATTTCCACTCCACGCAGGACGCCAAGAACGGCGGCAGCCGCCCCAGCATCACCATCGACGAGGTGCCGCTGGACTGGTGCCTGCAGCCCGGCGTCAAGCTGGACTTCCGCCACCTGCCCGATGGCCATGTGGCCACCGCCGCCGAGGTCGAGGCCGAGCTGGCCCGCATCGGCTGGGAACTGCAGCCGCTGGACATCGTGCTCGTCAACACCCGCGCCGGCTCGCGCTACGGCCAGCCCGACTACCTCGGCGCCGGCTGCGGCATGGGCTACGAGGCCACCATGTACCTGCTGGAACGCGGCGTGCGCCTGACCGGCACCGATGCCTGGAGCTGGGACGCGCCGTTCTCGTACACGGCCAAGAAAGTGGCGGCCACCGGCGACACCTCGCTGATCTGGGAAGGCCACAAGGCCGGCCGCGACATCGGCTACTGCCACCTGGAGAAGCTGCACAACCTGGAGGCCCTGCCCGCGCACGGCTTCCTGGTCAGCTGCTTCCCGCACAAGATCCGCGGCGCCTCCGCCGGCTGGACGCGCGCCGTCGCCATTTTTGAAGACTGAACGCCATGCGCCTCGCCACCCTCAACGACGGCAGCCTGGACGGCCGCCTCATCCTCGTGTCGCAGGACGGGCGCCATGCCACCCCGGCACCGGCCGCGACGCTGATCGATGCGCTGCTGAACTGGACACAGGCCGAACCCGCGCTGCGCGAATGCGCGGCCGCCCTCGAAACCGGCAAGGCCTCGACCTTCGAGTTCGACCCGCGACGCTGCGCCGCGCCCTTGCCGCGCAGCCCGCAGTGGCTGGACGCCTCGGCCTTCCTGAACCACGGCCGGCTGATGGAGCGCGCCTTCGGCACGCCGCCCATCCCCGACTTCGACACCATCCCCGTGATGTACCAGGGCGCCAGCGACGATTTCCTGGGCCCGCACGACGACGTGCCGCTGCCCGGCGAGGCCGACGGCATCGACTTCGAGGGCGAGTTCGGCGTCATCGTCGGCGAGGTGCCCATGGGCGCGACGCCCGCGCAGGCGCTGGCTGCCGTGCGCCTGGTGGTGCAGCTCAACGATTGGAGCCTGCGTGCGCTGGGCCAGCGCGAGGTCCGCACCGGTTTCGGCTTCCTGCAGGCCAAGCCGTCCACCGCGTTTGCACCCATCGCCGTCACGCCAGACGCGCTGGGCCCGGCCTGGCAGGCCGGCCGGCTGCAGCTGCGGCTGCATGTGGACTGGAACGGACGCCGCGTCGGCACGCCGTCGGCCGCGGAGATGAACTTCGACTTCGGCCAGCTGATCGCCCATGCCGCGCGCACGCGCCGGCTGCGCGCCGGCACGCTGGTCGGCTCGGGCACGGTGTCCAACGCCGACCGCGCCGCCGGTTCGGCTTGCATTGCTGAGCTGCGCATGGTGGAGAAGCTGACGCATGGCGAGATCCGCACCGGCTTCATGAAGTTCGGTGACCGCGTGCGCATGCAGGCCTGTCTGCCCAGCGGCGAACCGGGGCCCTTCGGCGCGATGGAGCAGCAGGTGGTGCCTGCAAGCCCGCAGCGATGACCCGGCTTGTCTGCCTAGGCGGCGCTCAGATCGCCGTGTCGTCGTCGCTGGACTCGCAGCCACGGACTCTGCCGTCCAGCGAAGCAAACACAAGTTTGCAGGCGGCGACAGTGGCGACAGATGTCGAAGTTCTTTGAATCCTGAACTCGGGGCGCATGGAAATTCAATGAGTTGCAGCATCTCGGCTCATGCGATTCTGGACGGCCAGCTCGCTGAGTTCTGAACATTTCAGGTTTGCGTTCATTGAGTTCTGAACTTTTCTTGACCGTCCGGGCCGACCGTTGGGATCAAGCGTCAGAAGCGCATGGCGTCCAGATACTGCCGTCCTTCGCTCATGCCGCCTGGTTGGCCCTCAGCATGTTGCAGAACAGTGCGCCCTGCTCGATGGCGTCGTCAAGCGCCACGTGGGTGTGAGGCAGTTTGTCAAACCAATTGCGGGGCATGTTCCGCTTCGCGCTGTCGCGGTAGCCCGTCTTCAAGACAGCCATGGCGTAGGTCTTCATGTCGAGCGCCGAGTGGCTGAAGGGGCTCTCGCCCACAAACCGCATCAAATACCAGTACACGAACAGAAAGTCGAAGCCGGCCGGGTAGGCCACGAAGACTGGCTTGCCACCCAAGGCCTTGATCCACGCCACGTAGGCCTGCATCGCGACTTCCGGTGATTGCAGATCGGAGCGACACGCCGCCCACGCGTCAGGCTGGGTAGCCCACCAGGCTGCTGTTGCCGGGTGGGCCGTGGCGCCGCCCAGCGTCTCCAGGTTGGCGGTGAAGGTGCTGATGAGTTGCTTGTCGGCCGTGTAGGCCGCCGAGCCGAAGCTCAGCATGGAATGCGGGCCGGGGATGGGTCCATCAGTCTCGACGTCGGTGCTGATGTAGATCTCTTTCATTGCTTTCTTGAATCTTGTTCTTCGTTGGCCCAGGTGCTTCCAAAGGGCGCTCAGGGCCAACTGATGAAGCGGCTCGGCACGGCATCTGCAAGCCAGAAGGTGAAATTGGCTTGGTAGAAGACGATGCCCTCGGCATGCGCGCGCTTCGCGTCGACCTCCAGCAGGCAGGCGGCGCCATGCCTGCCCCCCACCGAGATTGCCAACTGGCGGTCGGTGGTGAGATGGACGTACTGGCGCTTCATGGGCAACAGCCCCACAGCACGGATCTGGCCGAGCGCGTCGCAGGCAGTGCCGTGAAAGAGCACTGCCGGAGGCTCCGCCGGCACCAGCGCGATCCGATCCGCCAAGGAGTGCCCGTAGTTGGCACGAACCGCATCCCCTTGGATGGCATACCGTTGCTTCTGCGGCTCGACGAGCGCCACGACGGCCTTGACGGTCTCTGGCGTCACCGCCGGGATCGACTGCCGAAGTGCATGGACCAGCTCATCCAGTGAAACGTAGCCCTCCGGGTCGAGCTGCAAACCGCCTCGCTCCGGCGCATGGCGTAGCAGGTAGGCCATCTGCTTGCTGACTTGCTTGAGCAGTTTCACGTCGGTCATGTGGACGTCTTCCATGCATTGCCGTGGTCATGCAATGCGGCCCGTAGTTGACCGCCGGGCGTGGACTTGGCGAGGCCACGCAGGTGGAAGCAGTGATACCGCAGCACTGGCAGTTCGGGCAGCGACACGGGTACCACGCCAGCAGGCATGCGGCAGCAAGCATTGACGACGGCAACGCCAGCGCCCATGGCTACGAAGCTGAGCATCAACTCCCAACCATTCGCCTCCATTGCGACTTCCCACGACACCTCTGCGGACCGCAGCAGTGCAGCGAGCATTTCGCGGTGCGGCCGACCTCGCGGCGGCACCACCAGCCGCTCGCCGGCCAGGTCCGTCAGCTTGATGCGGGCCCGCCGCGCCAGGCGATGCGATTCCGGCACGGCCAGCGCCTGACCGACCGTCGTGAGCAAGGTTGACTGAAGCTGGTCGGGGACGTCGTCCAGAGGCGCGACGCCCAGTTGTGCCTTGCCGCCGAGCACCGCGGCGAGGGCCTCCTCACGATTCAGCGTGAGCAACCGAAGCGCAGAAGGCGCAGTCCTTTGGAACGCCGAGATGCCCGCCCGGAGCAGGTAAAGGTACGCCCCCTCACCAGCGGCCAGTGTCACCGGGCGCTCGGCCAGGCCATGCAACTGGGCGAGCAAATCGGCTGTGCCGTCGTGCAGCTGACGCCCGTACCGGGCGATCAGCTCGCCATGCTCTGTGAGTTCCAAGGACCGACCGACACGGCGATAGAGCGGCCGGTCCAGTCGTTCACTCAACTTACGCACCTTGACATGCAAGGCGGGCTGCGAGATGTGCAGTCGTCGAGCGGCTTCGCTGAAGTTCAACGAATCGGCAAATGCGGCGAATGCCTTCACGGCATCCAGGTCAAGGTTTGTAGATGGCGGCATGTATATCGCAGGACTATAGGTACTTTGCCATCAGTAGTTCCTGAATAGTCAGAGCCTTCCTAGCATTGCCACGCATCAACAACACACGACTCAGGGAGTTCCCATGCAAAAGCTAGGCATCGACATCGGCCGCGTCCTCATCGCGCCAGACGCTCCGAACGGGCGCGCTGACACTTCATTCATCGGCGGCACGCTCGCGGACGCGCTGGCGACACCGCCATATCCAGGCATGTTCGACGCGGTCCCAGCACTTGTTCAACGATTCGAAGGGCGGGTCTGGCTGGTCTCGAAGGCCGGCCCCCGAGTTCAAGAGAAGACGCGACACTGGCTGCGCCACCACCGCTTCTTCGAGCGCACGGGCATCCCGCCTGACAACCTGCGCTTCTGCCTGGAGCGGGCGCAGAAGGCGGGCCACTGTGCCTCGCTGGGCATCACCCATTTCATCGATGACCGACCCGATGTGCTTGACCACCTGGAGGGCGTGGTGCCGCATCGCTTCCTCTTTGGCCCCCAACGCAGGCCGGTCGGTTCCCGCGGGGCGGTGGCGGTCGTCGATTGGCGAGCGGCCGCCGAGGCTGTCAAGGCAAGCCTCAGCAGCCCCGTTACGGCATGACCGCGACCCGCCATCCATCAACAACCTTCTCGGTCTGGATGCCCACCGGCAAGAACTTCTGGATCGTCTCGAAGTTCGTGGTGGCATGGTCGGTCAGCTCGGTGGCCGTGTAGCTGGCGCCGCGTTCGCGCTGCCAGACGGCCAGAGCCAGCGGCAGGACCCACTGATCCGTGAGGTTGGGCCCCACCGCGGCATGGCTGACCTGGAAGGCGCGAACTTCACGCACCACCTCCCTGGCCACCTGCTCCGCGCTCACGCCCTTTTCACCGAAGGCCGTGAATACCTCGCTGACGTTCTCGTAGACGAGGGTTGCGAGCAGCGCATTGCCCGGGCCCTCGTTCTGCCGGCAGGCGGCCTCACGCAATTGGCTATCGGTCCAGCCCAGGCTCGTGCCCAGCTGCTCCAGCTCGCGACGGGTGACGGAGCGCGGCAGCGCCGGCGCGAAGCATTCGGCGTAGCTCTCCACCTTTGCCCCACGGTTGTTCAGGTCGAAGGGCTGCAGGCTGTCTTTCGCCGGCCAGATCGTGACGTCGATCTCGCCGCCACCGGCGGGGTAAAAGCCCAGCCGGCGCAGCACCAGGTCGGCCTTCGCGCCGAGCTTGGCCAGCAGCGGCGCATAGGCGCGCTCCAAGAAGTGGAAGGGCGGCGCCATCGGGTTGTGCGTGCCGCCGCCCAACTTCAGGCGGCTGGGCGCATCCGCCAGCATCAACGCGGGCCAGACGGTCTGCAGCACCAGTGTGCAACTGCCGGCGGTACCGACGTTGAAGACGTAGTCACCCGCACGCACCGCGCCCGGCGCGAAGACCAGGAATTGCGAGTTCAGCTCGGCGCCTTGGACTTCCGCGCCACACACCTCGGCCGCTGCGTTCACGCAGGTCAGGTGCTGGCGCATCAGACCGGGTTTCGCGCGGCCGGCGCGGATCTTGGTCAGCGTGAAGGGCTGGCCCGTGCACATGGCCAGGGCCAGCGACGTCCGCAGGATTTGTCCTCCGCCCTCGCCGACGGAGCCATCGATTTCGATCATTTCTTGTTCTCTTGTTGTTCTAGGTCTCGGCGCCGAAGTGCAGGACGGCGTCATGCAGGTACTGATCCTGCAGCCTGGCATCCGCCTTCGGCCCTTTGTCCGGCGCGAAGCTCATCGCTTCGGCCAGCTCCGCCTCGATGAAGTTGTGGATGCCGACCCAGCGAGGGCTGGTCGCCGATTCGCCGGCGCGCATCTTGATCTCCAGCAGCGCGTTCACTTCGTCGAGCACCGCACGGTCGGTCAGCGTCTGGCTGGCGAGTTCGGCGAAGCGCATCGGCGGCACGCCGCGGCCTTCGCGAATCCACCGCGCCGCCAGCAAAGGGCGCAGCACGTAGAGGTACATCTTGTAGCGAACGACCTCGCCGTACAGGTGCTCGCGCAGGTTCTTCTTGGCCATCGACACATAGTGGTGATAGCCCCGCACCGGCGAGAAGCCCTCCTCGGCCAGCTTGCGCAGGCGTGCGACCCACTCGGCATCCTGCTGATAGACGATGGGCGAACGCAGCCACTCCAGCAGCGTCGGGTTGGACTCCTTCAGCAGCTGCAGCGTCTTGCGCAGGTCCCAGCCGTTGATGTCCAGCTCACCGCTGATGGGCTGCTCGATGACATCGCGGCCCGGCTCCACGGTCAGGTACCAAGGCAAGCGGTTCACGTAGATGAACCGCACGTCGTAGTCGCTGTCAGGCGACGCGAACCCCCAGCCGCGGCTGCCGGATTCGCAGGCAAACAGCACCTTCACGTCGTGCTGCTGTTCCATGGCCGCCAGGTTCTGAAGCACGGTGGCGCGCATCTCATCCGAGACGGGATGGGCGCTTAAAACGGACTCTTCTTTCATGCTCTCCCTCCTCAATTCCTTTGTTTGAGCAGGTGAGAGCACGAAGCCCTCACCCGCTCATCCCTTCACGCACACGACCTGCTTCAAGGTGTGCACCACTTCCACCAGGTCGCTCTGCGCGGCCATCACCGCGTCGATGTCCTTGTAGGCCATCGGGATCTCGTCGATGACGTCGGCGTCCTTGCGGCACTCGACGCCTTCGGTGGCCTTGACCTGGTCCTCGACCGTGAACATCTTCTTGGCCTTGGTACGGCTCATCACGCGGCCTGCGCCGTGGCTGCAGCTTTCGAAGCTCTCCGGGTTGCCCAGGCCGCGAACGATGTAGCTGCGGGCACCCATGCTGCCCGGGATGATGCCCATCTCGCCGCGCTTGGCGCTCACGGCACCCTTGCGAGTGATGAACACGTCCTCACCGAAGTGGCGCTCCTGCTGCACGTAGTTGTGGTGGCAGTTCACCGCCTCGACATGGGCTTCGAAGGGCTTGGCAATCACCGAGCGCACGGTGGCGATCAGGTTGGCCATCATCACTTCGCGGTTCTTCATCGCGAACTTCTGAGCCCAGGACACGCCGCGCACGTAGTCGCCGAAGTACTGGGCGCCTTCCTCGAAGTAGGCCAGGTCCTTGTCCGGCAGATTGCGCATATTGCGCTCCGCGTCCTTCTTGGCCAGCTCGATGAAGTGCGTGCCGATGGCATTGCCGACGCCACGCGAACCCGAGTGCAGCATGAACCAGACGAAGCCGACCTCGTCGAGGCAGACCTCGATGAAGTGGTTGCCTGTACCCAGCGTTCCCAGGTGCTTGCGGTTGTTCGTGTTCTTCAGGCGCGGGTGCAGCTCGCACAGCGCGTCGAATTCGTCCACCAGCGTGGCCCAGACCTGGTCCACTGTCTCGGGCGGGTTCTCCCAGCTGCCGGGGTCGCGGCCGCGGTGCTTGGGTGCCGAGCCGTGCGGCACGGCCTTCTCGATGGCCGAGCGCAGCGGCCCGAGGTTGTCCGGCAGGTCTTCCGCGCGCAACGTGGTCTTCGCGGCCATCATGCCGCAGCCGATGTCCACGCCGACCGCGGCCGGGATGATGGCCTTCAGCGTCGGGATCACCGAGCCGACGGTGGCGCCGATGCCCAGGTGCACGTCCGGCATGGCCGCGATGTGCTTGAAGACGATGGGCAGC
>CBFGPX010000152.1:0-10363 GCA_965650725.1 uncultured Comamonadaceae bacterium
GCTGCCGTCGGCCAGCGTCAGCGTGTACTGGCGTGCGGCCGGGTTGGTGGGGTCCTCGGCGCCGAACTCCAGCGTCATGGGCGCGCGGCTGGGGTCGAAGCTGGGGTTGACGGCGTAGATGCTGTCCACCGTCAGCGTGCCGGTGTTGTTGACCGAGGTCGAGGCCGTGACGGGCGATGCGGCGGCGATGCCGTTGGGGCTGTCCAGCACGCGCCGCATCTCGACGGCGGCCGAGCCTACCGGCTCGATGAGGAAGCTCTCGCCCGCGGTCGGCGCGGCCGGCGCGAAGTTGATGCGGAAGCCGTCGACGGTGTCGCCCTCGTTGACGCTGCGCACCAGGCCGTCGGACAGCCGGGTCAGCTGGTAGCCGCCGGCGTCGTCGGCCGTCAGCTTGTAGCTGCTGGCCTGCAGCTGGCCGGCGTTGACGATGGTGGCCTGCACACCGCTGATGAAGCGGCCCGTGTCGTCGCGCAGGTTGGTGGTGGCGGCCAGCACGCGTGGCGCGGCGACGTTGAAGATGGGCGCGCCCTTGCCGGGCGGGTTGGACAGGTCCAGCCCCAGCGCGTTCTGGTCGTTGACGCGCGTGCCGATGGCGGCGGCCAGCTGGCCCAGCAGGTTCTTGGCGTCCTGCAGGTCCTTGTTCTGGAAGGACAGCAGCGCCGTCATGGAGCCGCCGGTCAGCACGCTCTCGTCCAGCGAGCGCAGGTTGCCGCCCTCGTTCATGGACAGGCGCACGCGCTGCGCGTCGTAGGGGTCGGGCGTGACCTGCAGCGAGGTGGCCTGGCTGCCCAGCACCAGGCGCTGGCCTCCGCCGATGAAGACGCCCAGCGTGCCGTCGTCGGCCGGCAGCGTGGTCACGGCCAGGTATTCGCCCAGCTGGGCCACCAGGCGGTCGCGCTGGTCCAGCAGGTCGTTGGGCGTGTGGCCGCTGCCGCGGGTGCGCGACACCTGGTCGTTGACGCTGGCGATCTGCTTGACGATCTCGTTGACGACGGTGACGCTGGCCTTCAGGTCGCTGACCACGCCGGACTGCAGGTCGGTCAGCTGCTGGCCGGCGTTGGAGAAGCGTGTGGCCAGCTCGCTGGCCCGGCCCAGCGCGACCTGGCGCGCCGAGGGGTCGCTGGGGCGGCTGGTCACGTCCATCATCGAGTTCAGGAACTGGCTGGCCGCGTAGCCCAGGCCGTCGGTGCCGGGCAGGAAGACCTTCTCCATGCGCGTCAGCTGCTCGGCGCGGGTGGCGTCGGCCATCGCGGTGGACTTGGAGGTGGCGGCCTCGCGGGTCAGGAACTCGTTGTGCGAGCGCAGCACGGTCTGCACGTCCACGCCCTTGCCGAAGAAGCCGGCGCCGGTGTACTGGCCGGCCGACGTGGTCAGCACCACGGACTGGCGCGAGTAGCCGGGCGTGTTCGCGTTGGCGATGTTCTGGCTGACGGTCTGCAGTGCCGCCTGCTGGGCGAACATTGCGCGGGCGCCGAGGGTGAGCAGGCCTGCCATGGTCTATTCCTTACGCCAACGTGCTTTGCACGCGTTGGGTGGTGTGGATCGTCTTGGCGATCTTTTCCGCATAGGCCGGGTCGGTCGCGTAGCCGGCCTGCTGCAGCCCGCGCGCGAAGCCGGCGACATTGCCGTTCTGCGCCTGGGCTACCGCCTTGGCATAGCGGTCGTTGCTGCTGAGCAGCCGGGCGTAGTCCTTGAACGCCTCGTCATAGCTGCCGTAGGCGCGGAACTTGGCCGTCACCTTGACCGCCTGGCCGTTGATGACCTCGGTGGTCCTCACGTCCACCGTCTTGCCGCTCCAGCCCGGCGTGGCCTTGATGCCGAAGATGTTGTGGCTCTTGCTGCCGTCGGCCCCGGTGATCTCGCGCTTGCCCCAGCCGCTCTCGTGCGCGGCCTGGGCCACCATGAAGCTGGCCGGGATGCCCGTGGCCGCCGACGCGGCCTTGGCCGCCGCGTCGTGCTGCTGGATGAAGCTCTGCACGTGGTTGGGGATGCCCTTGGTGGCCAGCGCCGGCAGCGCCTGGGCCAGCGTGGTCTGGCTGGCGCGCTTGACGCCCTCGGGGCTGAAGTCCTTGATGCCCATCTGGCGGGCCAGCTGCTTCTGGATGGCCTCGGACAGCCCGCCCGGCAGGCCGCTCATCTTGCCGGCGAACTGCTGGTCCAGCATCTCGGTGCCCAGCTGCGTGGCGCTGTTGTCCAGCATGCCGCTGGCCAGCGTGGAGGCACGCATGCTCTTCATGACTTCCTGCATGAACAGCGTCTCGAACTGCTTGGCCGTCTCGCGGATGCTGGCCTTGGGGTCGCGCGCGGCCTGGGCCTTGAGGGCATCGAGGCTCCCAAGGCCCTGGCCGGCAATGGACTGGAAGGACGACATCAGATCACCTCGAGTTCGGCGTTCAGGGCGCCCGCACTCTTCATGGCCTGCAGGATGGCGAGCAGATCCTGAGGGGTGGCGCCCAGCGAGTTGAGCGCCTTGACGACGTCCGCCAGCCGCGCACCGGCCGGCAGCTGGATGAGGCTGCCAGGGTCCTGGCGAATGGCGATGTCGGCCTTCTCGGTGACGACCGTCTGCCCGCCGGACAGCGCATTGGGCTGGCTGACGATGGGTGAGGAATTGATGGTCACGGACAGGCTGCCGTGCGCCACCGCGCAGGCCGACAGCGTGACGGCCTGGTTCATGACGATGGAGCCGGTGCGCGCGTTGATGACCACGCGGGCCGCCGGCGAGGCCATGTCGACGGCGAGGTTCTCGATGTCGGCCAGGAAGCCCACGCGCTCGTCCGGCGTGCCCGGCGCACGCACGCGCACCACGCGGCCGTCCAGCGCCTGCGCCACGCCGTTGCCCTTGGCCTTGTTGATGGCCTGGGCCACCGCGCGGGCGGTGGCGAAGTCGCTGCTGTTCAGGTCGAACTGGATGAACTCGCCATGCGCCAGTGGCGTGGGCACGGCGCGCTCGACCAGCGCGCCCGCCGGGATGCGGCCGGCGCTGAGGTGGTTGATCTGCACCTTGGAGCCGCCCGCCGACGCGCCCGCGCCGCCCACCACCAGGTTGCCCTGGGCGATGGCGTAGACCTGGCCGTCCGCGCCGCGCAGCGGCGTTGCGATCAGCGTGCCGCCGCGCAGGCTCTTGGCATTGCCGATGGACGACACATTGATGTCCAGCGGCTGGCCCGGCTGGGCAAAGGGCGGCAGCGAGGCCGTGACCATGACCGCGGCGATGTTGCGCGGCTGCATGGTCACGCCCTGGGGCAGCAGCACGCCGAACTGCTGCAGCATGGCCGACAGGCTCTGGCCGGTGAAGGGCGCCTGCGTGGTCTGGTCGCCCGTGCCGTCCAGGCCCACGACCAGGCCGTAGCCCGTCAGCGGGTTGGAGCGCACGCCGGCCACCGACGCGACTTCCTTGATGCGGGCGGCGTCGGCCACCGGCGCGAGCGCGACGGCCAGGGCGAGGAGGAGGGCTTGCAGGGACTTCACTCGACCGATTCTGCGGATGCTTGAGCCCGCGAAGCCGCGGAAAAGGCGGGTGACTGCCGGGCAATTCGGGGCCGGGCGGCCCGCCCAAGCCTGTGCCTTGCTATGTGTATTAATTGTGCAATACACTAATACACATGGCACCGTCCTCCCCGGTCATCTTCGACATCCAGCCGCAGCTGGCCACGCCCATCTACCGCCAGGTGGTGGAGCAGGTGCAGCGCCTGGTCGCGGGCGGGCAGTTGGCGGCCGGGGACGAGCTGCCCAGCGTGCGCACCGTGGCCGAGCGCCATGCCATCAACCCGATGACGGTCAGCAAGGCCTACAGCCTGCTGGAAGCCGAGGGCCTGCTGGAGCGCCGCCGCGGCCTGGGCATGGTGGTGGCGGCCGGCGCCCGGCCGGCGGACAGCGACCGCCTGGCGCTGCTGGCGCCCGCGCTGCAGGCGCTGGCGCTGCAGGCGCGCCAGCTAGGCATCTCGCCCGACGAAGCCCTTGACGGCCTCGCCCAGGTCTTTCAATCCCTCGAACAGGACAGCCCATGACCCCCGCCATCCAAGCCCGGCAGCTCGGCCTGCGCGCGCAAGACAGCCAATGGAGCGCGGCCCGCCCGCAGCTGCTGGACCGCATCGACCTGGACATCCCCGATGGCGCCGTCGTGGGCCTGGTGGGGCGCAACGGCGCCGGCAAGAGCACGCTGATGCGCTGCCTGCTCGGCCTGCAGACGCCGGACGCAGGCGAGGCCCGCTTGCTGGGCGAGCCCAGCCTCTCGCTGACCGACGCGGTGCGCGAGCGCCTGGGCTATGCGGCGCAGACGCCGGACCTGTTCCCGCGCCTGACCGGCCACGAGCACCTGGAGGAGATGGCGGCCGTCTACCCCGGCGTGCACCTGCCCGATGCGTTGGCGCTGGCGGTGCGGCTAGCCCTGCCGCTGGGCCGGCGCGCCGACGCGCTGTCGCTGGGCGACCAGCAGAAGCTGGCCGTCGTGCTGGCGCTGGCGCACGACCCCGACCTGCTGTTCCTGGACGAGCCCGTGGCCAGCCTGGACCCGATCTCGCGGCGCGACTTCATGCGCGCGCTGTTCGCGCTGCGCCGCAAGCCCGCGCCGCGCACGGTGCTGGTGTCCAGCCATCTGCTGAGCGACCTGGAGCGGGTCGTCAGCCATGTGCTGTTTCTGCGCGAAGGGCGGGTCCAGCTGTTCATCGAATGGGACGAGGCCGTCGAGCACCTGCGCTGCGTGCCGGCCCGCGAGCCGGCCCCGACCGGCCTGCACTGGAGCGCCGCGCAGGGCGGGCAACTGCTGGTGGACGCGCGCCAGCGGCCGGATGCGGCGGGCCACCCAGGCCTGGGCATGGAAGACCTGCTGGAGGTGCTGAACACATGATCGCCCTTGCCACCACCACGCCGGGCGGCGAGCCGCAGGCCTTCGGGCTGCCGCTGCTGACCCGCCTGTTGCCCGGCCTGGTCAGTGCCGTGGCGCTGCTGCCGGCCTCGCTGGCGTTGCAGTTCCACGGTGTGGCGAGCGTGCTGCTGCCGCTGCTGATCGTGCAGGGCACGCTGCTGGCCCTCGGCGCCGGTGCGCTGGCCGTGGCGGCGCACGATCGCCTGTGCCACTGGGAGAGCCGGGCCGCACCGCTGGCGGCGCGCGACCGTGTGCGCGTCGGCTTGCTGTGCGATGTCTGGCGCATGGGGGCCATCGCCTCGGCCGGGCCGCTGGCGCTGGCCCTCGTGCTGGCCTGGCGGGGCGACGGCTGGGCGGCGGTCTTCAGCGCGCTGGCGGTGCCCGTCGCGTGCTTGTGTGGCGGCCTGGTCGCGGCGCTGAGCTGGCATGGCCGCGCGCCGCGAGTGCTGCTGGTGCCGGCAGGGATGTTGCTGCTCGGGCTGTTGGGGGCGTTGCCGCATGAAGGCGCGCTCGGCAGCGGCTGGCAGCTGGCCCCTGTGGCTGCTAGCGCTGCGCTGCTGTGGCGCTGGCTGAGTTCGCCTCTTGCGCTCGCCGTGCTGGCGCCGCAGCTGCCCTGGCCCCAGCCCGTCGCCTGGCTGCGCCGGACCGAGCTCTATCTGACCTGGCGCGGGACCAGCGGGTTCGATCCGACGGCGCCAGTTCGCCAGACCAGCCAGCGCTACCGTTTCTGGGTCATGTTGCTGCCGCTGATGTGGCTGCCGCAGCTGATGGGCCAGGCCGACCGGCTGCGCTGGTTCAGCTGGGGCCATGCATTCGATGGCGCCTATGGCGGCACCATTTACGGCGGGTGCATGCTGCTGGTCACGGCCGCCGCGGCCAGTTGCTACGTGGCGCCGCCGCTGCACTGGCGCCTGCGGCTGGCGCCGGGTGGCATGAGCCCGCAGCGCTGGGCGCGGCGCATGGTGTTGGGCTCCATGGCAGCCGCTGCGGCGCTGTTCACGGTGGCGCTGAGCCTGGTTGTGCTGTTCCGTGCCAGCGGCAGCGCCTACGTCAACGCCGGCACATGGTTTGCGCTGATGGGCGACGTCTTGCTCGGCAGCAGCTTCCTGCGCTGGCAGCTCGGTCGGCGTTCCACGGTCTGGACAAGGGTGCTCATGATGCTGGCGGTTCCGGTGCTGCCGGCGCTGCTGCTGTATGGCCTGCTCTGGCTGGGTGTGACACCGCAGCGCGGCGCACTGTGGCTGGCGCTGCAACTGGCGCTGACCGTGCCGATGACGCTGGCGGCGATCCGCGTGTGGAGCCGCCACGACCTCAACAGGGAGGCCTGAACCGATGGCAGCTTCCCTCTCCACGCCACGCGGTCCGTTCTTCGAGGACGGCCCCACCGCCATCGGTCTGCTCGGGCCGGGGCTCACCAGCCTGCTGGCGCTGGGAACGGCCTTGATGGCTTCCGGCGTTCATCCAACCGTGTTGAGCGCCTTTGTCGGGCTGCAGGCCGCGATGCTGGCGCTGGCCGCGGCCATGTCGACGTCGGCGGCGGCGATCTGGAGCGCGAGCTGGCAACGCCGCGTGGCGCCATCGCGCGCAGCGGTGCAGGTGCGGCAACGGCTGTGGCGGCAGTTGGCGGTCAGCGCTGGCCTCGGCGTGTGCGGTCCGCTGGCGCTGGCCTTGCATGCCGAGGTGTCCGCATCGCATTCGCTCGCCCGCATGCCGCAGATGCTGCTGGCCGTGCTGGCCTTGCTGCTGGCGGCGCAGGCGCTGGGCGGCTGGTGCGGGCTGGCCTGGCGCGGCAGGGCCGGCCGCTGGGTGCTACTCGGCTGGGTCGTGCTGGTGCTGGCCTTGGGCTGGCAGCGGTCCTTGCGGGAGTGGCTGCTGGCCCTGCCGGCGTTGTCGCTGCTCGGCCTGCTGCTGTTGGCGCTGGGCTGGTGGTTGCTGTGGCAGCGCCTGGTGCGGCGCCGCCAGCGCTGGGCTGGTGTGCAGGAGACCGGGGCGGTCCGGCCCGCATTCCGGCCGGCGCTGGTCTGGCAGCCGTTGGCTTTCGATGGCGAGGACGCCGACGGCCGTGACGGGCGTTTTGCCGAGGTGCCCGCTTGGCGCCGGTTGGTGCTGTTGCTTCTTTGTGTCTTGGTGGCGACGGCGTGGCGGCACCAGGGCTGGGAGACCCAGGTGCAGGGCGTCGGCATGGCGGCCTACGCCGGCTGGATGGCTTTGCTCGCCGGGCAGGCCGGCTGCGCGCTGGTCCAGCCGGCCGCGCACTGGCGGCGCCGGCTGGCGCCCGGCGGCATCACGCCGCTGCAGTGGGCAAGGCGCATGGTGCTGCGCAGCCTGGCCGGCGGGGTGTTGACGTTGACGGTGGTGGTCGGCGTGGCGGCGTTCAGCACGCCCGCGCCAGGGCGCTGGGCCTTGCTGGGCACTGGGGCCACCGTGTTGGGCGACCTGTGCCTGGCCTTCGCGCTGGCGGCCTGGGTGCGCGCGCGGCGTAACGATCTTGTCGGCCTGTTGCTCGCCGCAGCGCTGATGTTCGGCCTTGTGTTCATGCTCACGGTGGCGGCTGTCGGCGTCGGCCTGCCGCTGGTGCGTGGGGCCGGCTGGCTCGCCGTGGAGCTGGTGCTCGCCGCAGCGCTGGGCTGGGCCGCCGTGCGGCGTTGGGCAGATCGCAACATGGGGCCGCTGTCCTGAAGCCATACTGCCGCCATCCGCCCCGGAGGTTTGCAGATGTCCCTGACCACCGAGATCGATGCCGCCGCACTGGCCTTGCAGGACCAGGTCATCGCCTGGCGCCGTGACCTGCACCAGCACCCGGAACTCGGCAACCGCGAGTTCCGCACTGCCGCGCTGGTGGCCGAGCATCTGCGCTCGCTGGGCTTCGACGACGTGAAGACCGGCGTGGCCCACACCGGCGTCGTCGGTCTGCTCAAGGGCGGCCAGCCCGGCGGTGTGGTGGCGCTGCGGGCCGACATGGACGCGCTGCCTGTCACCGAGGCCGTGGATCTGCCGTTCGCGTCCAAGGCGCGCGCGGTCTGGAACGGCGAGGAGGTGGGCGTCATGCATGCCTGCGGGCATGACTGCCACGTGGCCATCCTGATGGGCGTGGCCAGCATCCTGGCCGGGTTGCGCAATCAGATTCCGGGCAGCGTGAAGTTCATCTTCCAGCCCGCCGAGGAGATGCCGCCCGAGGGCGAGGAGGGCGGGGCGGCGCTGATGATCAAGGAGGGCGTGCTGGAAAGCCCCACGCCCAGCGCCATCTTTGGCCTGCATGTCACCTCGCGCCAGCCGGCCGGCGTCATCGGCTACCGGCCCGGGCCCACGATGGCCAGTTCCGACAAGCTCAAGATCACCGTGCAGGGCAAGCAGACGCATGGCGCGGCGCCCTGGCTGGGTGTGGACCCCATCGTCACGTCCGCGCAGATCGTGCTCGGCCTGCAGACCATCGTCAGCCGCACGCTGGACCTGAACCGCGAGCCGGCCGTCGTCACCATAGGCGCCATCAAGGGCGGCGTGCGCGAGAACATCATCCCGGACTCGGTGGAGATGCGCGGCACGATACGCAGCTTCGACGAGGGCATGCGCGACGCCATCCACGAGCGCATCACGACGCTGGCCGAAGGTATCTCGGCGGCATCGCGGGCGACGTGCAAGGTCTGCATCACCAAGAACTACCCGGTCACGCGCAACGACCCGGTGCTGACCGAAGCCATGCTGCCCACCCTCACGCGCGTGGCCAGCACCGGCCCGCGGCCCATGGGCATCGAGGTGGTGCCCAAGGCCACCGGCGCCGAGGACTTCTCGTTCTTCCAGCGCCTGATCCCGGGGCTGTTCTTCTTCGTCGGCGTGACGCCACCGGACATCGAACCCAGCAAGGCGTATTCCAACCATTCGCCGCGCTTCGTCGTCGACGAGCGCGGTCTGGAGGTGGGCGTGCGGGCGCTGGCCCACCTGGCGGTGGACTATCTGATGCAGCTCAGGGCATGAGCAAGGTGTTCCAGGCCATGCTGCGCAGCCGCGCGGACTCGCCGCTGTCCTCCATCTCGCGCAGCACGGCCGTCAGGCGCGACAGCAGTTCGCGGTGGCGCTTGTGCAGCAATGCATGCAGCGGCGTCAGCTGGAAGCGCGTGGGCAGTTGCTCCAGGCCGGCCAGGTCGCCGGCGTCAAGGTCGGGCGCGCCGGCGGCGGAGGTCAGCAGCGCCACGTCGATGACGTCGGAGCGCAGCAGCCGCAGCAGGTCGGTGCGCGTGCTGGCCTCGATCTTGCGGGGCGCCTCGGCCAGCCATTTCTCCAGCAGCACGACGCCGCGCGGGTAGCCCAGCCGCAGCGCCATCAGCGCCGCCTCGTCGCGCGGACGCGGCCCGGACTGGCGCACATAGCCCAGCACCTGAACGGTCGCGATGGGCACCGGCACCAGCAGCAGCTCGGGATGCTGGGCGGCCAGTTCACGGATGCGCAGGGCCTCGCCGTCCAGCTGGCCCAGCGTCGTCAGCAACAGCGAGCGGCGCAGCGGCAGCGGCTCGAACTGCAGCTCCAGCCCCAGCTTCTCGAAGGCCCGCCGCAGGACGGCGCGGCCCATGGGGGCCAGGCCGGTCTGGTCGTTGGCATCGGTCGCGAAGCGCAGCGGCGCGGGCGCGGCCCGCGCGGGCCAGGCCAGCGCGCACAGCGCCGGCCCCGCGTGTCGACGTCGCCAACCCGGCATCGCTGCCTCCTGCTCCTTGTCGCGCCACCAGCGCCCTGCGGGCCATGGTAGGGCGGCGCCGCGGGGCCGGGATCGCGGGAGAACCCGCCGCAGGCAGACTGGAGGTCAGCTCGGCGCGATGTTCAGGAAGAACCGCGACAGCCAGCCCACGGCATGGGCGTCGCTGACCGCGCCGCGCCCCCGCTGCTCGATGCGCACGTTGGCCACCGAGGTTGACGCCACCGCATTGCCCTGGCCGATGGAGCGCGGGTCCACCTGGCCCGAGAAGCGCAGCACGTCCACGTTGCGGTTGACGCCGATCTGCTTCTCGCCGCTGATCATCAGGTGGCCGTTGGGCAGTACGCCGGTGACGACGGCCGTGATGGCGCCGGTGAACTCGTTGGTGTTCTGGTTGCTGCCCTTGCCCTTGTTGTCGTTGGCCGAGGTGGCGCCGGCGCTGGCGCGGCCGAAGGAGTTGCCGGCGATGCCCGGCAGCGCCGTCACGCCGGCCGACAGGGCGCCGGTCTTGCTGAGCTCGCTGGTGCTGGTCTGCGTGGCCGACACGCGCTCGGTGATGTTGATGGTCAGCGTGTCGCCCACCAGTCGGGCGCGGTGGTCCTCGAACAGCGGGCGGTAGCTGGCGGCCTGGTAGATGGCGCCGTTGCTGGACACCTGCGGCTGTACCAGCGGCAGGTTGACGACCGGCGTGTGGCTCAGCTCCACCTCCGGCGTGGGGTAGGGCGTGGCGCAGCCGGCCAGCAGCGCGGCGGCGGCGAGACGGGCGGCGAGGGACTTCATGGCGCGCCTCGTCAGATCTGGGCCAGCTTCTG
>CBFGPX010000153.1:0-10327 GCA_965650725.1 uncultured Comamonadaceae bacterium
GCGCATCTGCTTTGGGAGCAGAGGGTCGCGAGTTCGAATCCCGCCGCCCCGACCAACCTATTGATGAACGGCCCGCCTCGTGAGAGACGGGCCGTTTTTGCTGGGCCGCCTGGCGCACCACCTTCGGCCGACGCTGAGTGCAAGCTGTCTCCACCCCGAAACAGGGCATTGAAGCCGCCCCGATGAGGTAAAAAATCGTGACAGGGAGTCCATCGGCAGGCAGCGAAGCGCCGGCCCGGTGTGGAGAGGGTGCTCATGCACGAGGGGCTGATCCAGCAGGACACCTTGTTCCTGTCGACCGTGCAGGCCAGCCCCGCCGAGCGCCGCCTGGCGCTGGCGGTGCTGTCGGCCTCGTTGCTGCTGTTCCTGGCGCTGGCACCGTGGGCCAAGATGCAGCTGGGCGTGCAATGGGCCTTCATCCCGGCCTACCAGTCGGCCCTCATCGTCACGGACCTGATCACGGCGACCATGCTGCTCAGCCAGTACGCGACGCTGCGGGCCCGCTCGCTGTGCGTGCTGGCTTCGGCCTATCTGTTCTCGGCGCTGATGGCCGTGGTGCACGGGTTGACCTTTCCGGGCCTGTTCGCGCCGGGTGGCCTGCTGGGGGCCGGACCGCAAAGCACGGCCTGGCTCTACATGTTCTGGCATGGCGGCTTTCCGCTGCTGGTCTGCGCCTACGCGTTGCAGAGATCCCGTGACCGGTCGCCCGATGCACGCGAGCCGCTGACCGAGCGCATCTGGCCACGGATGCTGTACCTGCTGGCCGTGCTGATCGTGCCGGTGCTGCTGCTGGCGCTGCTGGCGACGCGCTGGGTGGGCTGGCTGCCCGACATCATGGCGGGCAACCGCTACACGCCGGCCATGGTGCTGGTGGTCGGCAGCGTCTGGGGCTGCAGCCTGCTCGCCTTGCTGCTGCTGTGGCGTCGCCGGCCGCATTCGGTGCTGGACCTGTGGCTGATGGTGGTCATGGTGGCCTGGCTGACCGACATCGCGCTGTCGGCCATGCTCAACCAGGGACGCTTTGACCTGGGCTTCTATGCCGGACGGGTCTACGGGCTGCTGGCGTCCAGCTTCGTGCTGCTGGTGCTGCTGGTGGAGAGCGGCCTGCTGTACCGCCAGCTGGTGCAGCTGACCGGTGCGCTGCAGCGCGCCACGCTGCTGGACGCGCTGACCGGTGTCGCCAATCGCCGTGCCTTCGATGCGGGCCTGCAGGCTGAATCGCGACGCAGCCTGCGTTCCGGCCAGCCGCTGTCGCTGCTGATGATCGACATCGACCACTTCAAGGCCTACAACGACAGCCATGGCCATGTCGAGGGCGACGTCTGCCTGCGCCGCGTGGCCCAGGGGCTGAAGGCCGCGCTGCAGCGCGGCTCCGACCTGCTGGCCCGCTACGGCGGCGAGGAGTTCGCCGTGCTGCTGCCCGGCACCGATGCGGGCTCCGCACTGCGCATGGCCGAGCGGCTGCGGGAGCGGGTGCAGCAACTGGCCCCCGGGTTGCGCCGGTCGGACGAGGGGCGCATGGTCAGCGTCAGCATCGGTGTGGCCACGTGGTCGCCGGGCAGCATGCCCCAGGCGCTGGACGAGCAGACCGGCGGCCTGCTGCGCCGTGCCGACGAGGCCCTGTACGCCGCCAAGGCGGGCGGGCGCGACCGGGTCATGCAAGCCGCCGGCACCGCCGTACTGCCGCAGGCGACCTGAGCCGGCGCAAAAGGCTGGCAAAATCCGCGGCGGGCTGCAAGGCGGCCCCGCGACCCGCCGCATCCGGCGGGTTTGTCTTTTGTGAGGCCCCGCATCCCCGGGGTCGTGACCTGGGGCATCCCCGAAGTTCGACCGAGCGGTCGGCCGGGACAATCCCGGGCTTTTGCTGCAACCCCCGGCAAGGCCACAAGCCACGCCCGAGACCATGGCCATTCAACACCTGACCGACGAGCAGATCTCCACCTGGACCCGCGCCCAAAAGGACGAGTGGTGGTTCAAGAACGTCTTCCGCGGAGACATGGCGCAGCTGACGCTGCGCTCCGGCTTCACCGGCTTCCTGCTGGGCGGCATCCTGTCCGCCACGGGCCTCTACATCGGCGCCAAGACCGGCATCGCCATCGGCGTGGGCCTGACCTCGGTGATCCTGGCCTTCGCGCTGTTCCGCGCGCTGCATGCCAGCGGCTTCGCGCAGGACTACACCATCCTCGAAAACAACTGCACGCAGTCCATCGCGACCGCGGCGGGCTATGTCATCACGCCGCTGTTCTCCAGCCTTGCGGCCTACATGCTGGTCACCGGCGTCATCCCGAGCTGGTGGCAGCTGATGATCTGGATCTTCGTCGTCTCCATGATCGGCGTGCTGCTGGCCTTCCCGCTCAAGCGCCGCTTCATCAATGAAGACCAGGCTCCCTTCCCCGAGGGCCGGGCCTGCGGCGTGGTGCTGGATTCGCTGTACCACGGCGCCGGCGGCGAGGGCGTGTTCAAGGCCAAGCTGCTGGGCGTCGTGGCCGGCTTCACGGCGCTCTACCAGGCCACCGTCAGCGACGGCTGGATGAAGCTGGTGCAGTTCAAGATCCTGATGCTGGACAAATGGGCCGGCATGACCGCGCCCTGGCATCTGCACGAGCGCCTGGACCAGTACTACTACACCTGGGCCGCCAAGGCCGGTGGCGCCATCCCGACGCTGCTGGGCACCGACATCCGCCAGCTGGGCCTGCGCGTGACGCTGGATGCCGCGATGATCGGCGTCGGCGGCCTGATGGGCATTGCGGTGGCGACCAGCTGCTTCCTGGGCTCCTTCATCAACTTCGTCGTGCTGGCGCCGCTGATGATCCAGGCCGGCGACATCGCGCCGCGCCTGGCGGCCGACGGCTCGGTGATCCCGCTGAACCGTGCCGAGATCGTCAACCAGTGGTCGCTGTGGTGGGGCGTGACCATGATGGTCGTGGGTGCCATGGTCAGCCTGCTGGCCAAGCCCGAGATCTTCAAGGGCATGTTCAAGCGCAAGACCGCCGCGGCCGGCAACGGCGGCACCGACCTGCTGAAGGACATCGAAGTGCCGCTGTGGATCAGCTACATCGGTGTGCCGGTGTTCAGCCTGCTGGGCAGCTATGTCACGCACGTGTTCTTCAACGTGCCGTTCTGGCTGGCGCTGATCTCGCTGCCGCTGATCTTCGTGCTGACCATCATCTGCACCAACTCCATGGCGCTGACCTCGTGGACGCCTACCGGCGCGCTGTCCAAGATCACGCAGTTCACGATGGGCGCGCTGGACCGCAGCAACCCCGGCTCCAACCTGCTGCCGGCCGGCATGACCAGCGAGATCGCGTCCAACGCGGCCAACCTGCTGTCCGACATCAAGCCCGGCTACATGCTGGGCGGCAAGCCGCGCCACCAGGCCATCGGCCACATCATCGGCAACCTGGCCGGCGTGCTGTTCTGCGTGCCGCTGTTCTTCCTGCTGTTCCTGCCGGCCGACGCCAGCGGCGTGCGCAGCATCGGCACGCTGGTGTCCGACCAGTTCGCCATGCCCGCTGCGCTGCAGTGGAAGGGCGTGGCCGACATCATCGCCAAGGGCATCTCGGGCCTGCCGACCTCTGCGCTGATCTCCATGGCCGTGGCCGCCGTGGCGGCGGTGGCGATGGAAGTGGCGCGCATCAAGACCAAGGGCCGCTTCTCGCTGTCCGCCGTGGCCACCGGCCTGGGCGTGGTGCTGCCGCCCGAGGCGGTGCTGGCCATGTTCGTCGGCGCGCTGCTGTTCTTCTTCATGGGCCGCAAGCACAAGACGCCCGGCACCGCCGGCCACCGCGTCTGGGTGGACGGCATGGAGCCCATCTGCGCCGGCCTGATCTCTGGTGCCGCGCTGATGGGCATCGGCAACGCGATCATCAACGTGTTGATCTGATAATCGCGCGTTCCGTCTGCCCGTAGCTCAACTGGATAGAGCAGCTGCCTTCTAAGCAGCAGGTCGGGGGTTCGAGTCCCTCCGGGCAGGCCACATCAGAATCTCACGACGGCTCATGGCCTCTCAGGCGCCCAGGTCCATCAACGGCCTGGGCGCCTCTCCTTTCAGGACCGCTCACCGTGTGGCACTGAGCCGCAGCATCCGGCCGGGCCAGGAAGCGCATACTGTCGCTCCACCCCGGGAGTGCCCCATGAATACCGTGACGACCTGCTATGAGGGATGCGTCTTGATGCAGCGTACCTCGGGGGGCGGCCCGTACTTCGGGCACTACCGTTTCGTGCGGGATGGGCGGGATGCCGAAGCCGTTGCTTGGATCGACCTGACCAAGTCGTGGTCCACCGAGCAGCTGGCTTGCGACGACGCCGTCAGGGCGGCGCACTTTGCCATCGACGCGCAGAACTACGGCAATGCCGTGGGGCGCTCGGTCGAGGCTGCTGCGCAGGTGATGATGCTGGACTCCAAGGCGCCGGGCTGGCCGGAGGCGGTGAAGGCGCAGTTCCTCGCCGCGAACGAGCGCGATGGCCTGGAGGCCAGGTTGATCGGCGCGAAGGAGCGCCATTGGCCGGAGATCCAGCGGCACACCGACCGGTCCGAGCCGATTCGCTGGCGTTGACATCGCACCGGGAGGCCCCCAGCCGCGCTGCGGCGAGATGACTATCCCAGCCGCGCCAGCATCGTGGCCTCGTCTGCGGCGTCCCAGGCCAGCGGGTAGAGGTTGCGGGCCGCGGCCAGCAGCTCGGGCTGGCCGCCCCAGCGCGCGATCTGCTCGCGCACGCTGGCGAAGTCCAGGCTCATCAGCACGGCCGGCGCGTCCACGCGCGGGTTGTGGCGGGCTCCGGTGACCGGCATCAGGCCCAGGCAGCGCCGGTAGAAGGGCAGGTGGCGCGGGTTCACCTCGATGACCAGCCGGTCGACGCCGGCGCGGCGGTGGGCGTGCAAATAGCCCAGGTGGAAGAGCTGCGCGAGCACGCGCCTGGGCTCGTGGGCATGCCGGTCCGCGGCCAGGCCGCCGAACTCGCACAGCGTGAAGCCCAGCGAGCGCCAGTCGTCCAGTTCCTGGCCGAACAGCAGGTCGGCATGCAGGCCGCCGGGGTCGTCGAAGCGCACGGACAGCGTGCCCACGATGCGCGCGCCGTCGCGCGCCGTGCAGACGATGTCGCCCTGCTGGCTGCGGCTGCTGTAGCGCTCGCGCGTGACCCGCAGGCCGCGGTCGCCATAGCGGCGCTCGACCAGGTCCAGGGCCTCGCCGTCCAGCGCGCCGAAGCCGCTGTCCAGCTCCAGCGGTTCGGGGGCCGAGGCCTTGGGCGACGCACGGCGCCGCGTCTCGTCAACAGGGACCACGTACAAGCATCCTCCGCGCTCCATGCGCGAGCGGCGCAGTCTAGGGATGCAAACGGGCGCAAGGCGCCGCCCTCACAGACCGATACATCGCTCGCATTCGCGGCAAGTTTTCGCAGGCTTGTTGCAGGCCTGGCGGGCGCTGCCAGCGTCTTGTCCTACACGCGGCGCGCGCCGGACCCGCTACATTGGCCCTGGGCTTCGGCCCCCTGCTGTTCCTCCCTGAGCAGGGCCTGCCGCGACAGCGGAAGGCAGATTTGTCCCCGGCCTCGTGCCGGGGTCTTTTTTTCAGCCGCCCAGCAGTGCGCTCGGCGCCAGGCCCGTCCAGCGCTTGAACGAGCGGCGGAAGTTGGCGCCGTCGAAGTAGCCCAGCGCCTGCGCCACCGCGTCGCGGCCCTGGCCGCGCGGCCCCAGCAGGTACAGCGCCACCAGCGTGCGCACGCGATCCACCTCGGCCTGGTAATGCGTGCCGTGGCGGGCCAGGCGGCGCTTGAAAGTAGCCGGGCTCATGCCCTGCTCGGAGGCCAGCGCTTCCAGGCTGGGCGGTTCTGCCACCTGTGCGAGCAAACGGTCGCCCAGCGCGGCCAGCAACCCCCGGCGCAGCGCCTGCGGGTCGGCCTGGCGCGCCAGCGCGGTCGCGGCCAGGCCCGGCGTGGCCGGCCAGCTGACATCGGCCTGCGCCAGCGGCAGCCGCATCGCGTCCACCTGACAGCCGAAATGCAGTGCGGTGCCCAGGTGCACCGCGTGCTGGGCCAGGTCGCGCGGCGCGGTGCGGTCGAAGCTGAAGCGCCAGGGCAGGCGCCGGCCCGCGCGCCATGCGCACAGGCTGGCCACCGCGCTCATGTGCAGGTCCACGACGAAGCCGCGCAGCCCGGCGGGCAGGCCGCAGGCGTCGGTCCAGACGAGGATGAGCTCCTGCTCGTCCACCAGCAGCCGCGGCGTCAGCAGCGGCGTGAGGCGGCCCGCGTGGCGGCACAACAGGCGCAGCAGGTCGACCAGGTTGCCGGCCTGCAGCAGTGCCTGGCTGGCCAGCCCGTAGTGGCCCGGCAGCAGCAGCTGGCCCAGCGCGAAGGCGCTGTCCGCACCGGCCTCGCGCAGCGGCGCGATCAGCTCCAGCAGTTCGCGCGGCGAGATCAGCGGCCGCACGGGCCAGGGCAGGGCGATGCCGCGGTGGTGGGCCAACTCGGCCAGCAGCGCGGCATGGTCGGAGGCGGGCAGGCAGGCGGTGTCGATCTCGTAGGGCGCCAGTGCGGTGGCCGCGCCCCGCAAGGACTCCAGCTGGGCCTGAAGCGCCGTCATCGCTGCTGCAGCAGGTCCAGCAGCAACTGCTCGGGTGGCTGCGTGCCGGTGGTGGTGCGCAGCGCGGTTTGCACCGGCAGCCGCGTGCCCGGCCGCAGGTTCAGCGCCGCCAATGCAGCCTGCAGCTCGGCGACGAGGCGTTCGCCCTCGGCCACACCGCAGCCGGGCAGCAGCACGACGAAGCGGTCGCCGGCGTAGCGGCACAGCAGGTCGCCTTCGCGCAGGTTCAGCATCAGCGTCAGGCCGGCGGCTTCCAGCGCGCGGTCGGCGGCCTGGATGCCGTGCGCGCGCACGAAGCCGTCGAAGCCGTCCAGCCTCAGCATCGCGACGCAGCCGGTGCGGCCCAGGCCGCGCTCCAGCCGGATCTGCTGCGCCATGTAGCCGGCATCGGCCAGTTGCGTGACACGGTCCACCGCGCGGTGGTCGCGGAAGAAGCGCTCGCGCTGCGCCAGCTGGCGGCTCAGCACGCGCTGCTCCTGGCGCCAGTGGTGCAGGCCCACGGTCAGCAGCGCCATGCCCAGCGGCGTCAGCGCCTCCAGCGCGTTGTCCCACAGCATGGCCTTGGGCAGGCGCCAGATCTCGTCCAGCGCGTCCACCCATTCGCCGACCAGCATGGCCGCCAGGCCCAGCACCAGCCAGCTCGTCACACGGCCGGCGGGGCGGCTGCCGCGCACGTAGACCAGCCACACGCCGACCATGACGGACATGCCGCCTTCGCTGAGAACGTCCGTCCAGTGCCACTCGGCCAGCGGCTTTGGCGTGCCCAGCGTGGCGAAGGCCAGCAGCAGCAGGGCCAGCGCCAGGGCCAGCAGCGGGTAGAACAGCTCCCGCGCCAGCAGGTTCACGGGCCGGTCGGCGAGGGCGGATTGCAGGGTCAGGCGAGGCATGGTGGTCATCGTATGAACGGCGTGTGACAGCGTGGCGAAGCGGCGGCGGGGGAGTCGCAACGGCTCACGCGTGGCGTGTTCGCTGCGCCGTTGGGCGTTTGTGACGCTGGTTTCAAACGGGCGCCATGGCCGCTCGCGAGCATCGCGGCCACTCCTACTCCGGCCCCCGTCATGCACTACAAGAAACTCCCGCTGGCCCTGTCCCTGGGCCTGGCGTTCGCCGCCCACGCGCAGACCCAGCAACTGGACACCATCGTCGTCACCGGCCAGCGCGCCAGCCTGCAGTCGGCGCTGGACAAGCAGCGTGCCGCACAGGGCGTGCTCAGCGTCGTTCATGCCGACGGCATCGGCCAGCTGCCCGACGACAACGCCGCCGAGGCGCTGGCCCGGCTGCCGGGCGTGACGCTGGAGCGCGACCAGGGCGAGGGCCGCTTCGTGCGCGTGCGCGGCCTGGGCTCCGACTACAACACCATCAGCATCAACGGCGCCACCGTGCCCGCCTCCGAGGCCGGCCGCCGTGCGCCGGGGCTGGACGTGGTGCCGGCCGGGCTGATCCGCTCGCTGGAAGTGCACAAGACGCTGACGCCCGACATGGACGCCAGCAGCCTGGGCGGCAGCGTGGGCGTCAACACGCTGACGGCCTTCGACGTGAAGGGCCGGCTGCTCAGCATCGACCTGGGCGCCAACCACGACGCCAACCTGGGTGCCACGAAGCCGCGCCTGGGTGCGACCTACGCGGACCGCTTCGCCGGCGGCAAGCTGGGCGTGGCGCTGGCCGTGTCGCGCGACGAGCGCCGCTTCGCCAGCGACAACGTCGAGACCGGCGGCGCCTGGGACGAGGATGGCAAGCTGGAGGAGCTGGAGCTGCGCCGCTACACCATCCTGCGCTCGCGCACCGGTGCGGCGATGAGCCTGGACTGGCGCCCTGCGCCCGGCCAGCAGCTCTACCTGCGCGGCTTCGCGAGCCGCTTCACCGATGACGAGCAGCGCCAGGCGCTGGCCGTCGAGTTCGAGGAGGCACAGGCCCTCGGCGAACTGGGCGACGGCACCGCCGTGCGCAGCCTGAAGGCGCGCAAGGAGACGGCGCGCACCGCGTCGCTGGCACTGGGCGGCAGCCTGGACGTGGCCGACTGGCAGCTCGGCGCCGAGGCCGGCATGGGCCGAGCCGAGGAGCGCACGCCCGAGGGCCTGGCGGGTGCCAAGTTTGAAGCCGAATTTTCCGGGTTGGGCTTCACCGACAGCCGCCGTCCGCTGCTTCAAGGCCCGGCCGCGCTGCGCCAGGCGGCGGCCTACGAGCTGGACGAGGTGGAGGTGGAGGACAGCCGCGCCCGCGACCGCGTGCGTCACCTGAAGCTGGACCTGAAGCGCGAGTTCGCGCTGGCGGGTGGCGACAGCCTGGAGTTCAAGACCGGTGCCAAGGCCACGCGCCGCCACAAGGACAGCCAGCAGGAGACCTACAAGCTGGACAGCGACGTGCTGGGCGAGCTCAGCCTGGCCGACGTGGCCGGCGGCGGCAACGTCAGCTATCCCTGGGGCGGCAGCTTCGGCCCCGCGGCCGACGCGGGCAAGCTGCGCGCGCTGTGGCGCGGCGTCAACCTGGCCGGCGGGCGCGACGAGGAGGACTCGCTGGTCGCCGACTTCGACATCAAGGAGAACGTCGACGCGGCCTATGCGCAGGCGACGTGGGAGCGCGGCGGCTTCCAGCTGCTGGGCGGCCTGCGCATGGAGCGCATCAGCTTCAAGGCACGCGGCAACGGCCTGGTGGACGGCGACGTGCAGCCGGTCAGCGTGGACACGCGCAGCACGCATTGGCTGCCGGCGCTGCTGCTGAGGCAAGACCTGGGCGGCCAGCTGCTGCTGCGCGCCGCGCTGACGAACTCGCTGGTGCGGCCCAGCTTCGAGCAGCTGTCGCCCGGCATGGTGGTGGACGGCGACGAGGCCGAGCTGGGCAACCCCAACCTGAAGCCGCTGCGCTCGCGCAACCTGGACTTCGGCGTCGAGCAGGGCTTGGGCCGCGACGGCACGCTGTCGGCCTTCGTCTTCACGAAGCGCATCCGCGACTTCGTGTTCCAGACCGACCTGGCCGGTGCGCCGGGCTGGGAGGACTTCGGCCAGGTCAACACCTTCGCCAATGGCGACAGCGCCAAGTTGCATGGCGTGGAGCTGGCCTATGCGCAGGCGTTGCGCAGCCTGCCGGCACCGTTCAACGGACTCATAGTCTCCGCCAACGCCAGCTTCGTGCGCTCCAGGGCGCGTGTGGGCGGCTACGACGGCGGCGTGTGGAAGGGCCGCGAGATCAGCCTGCCCAGCCAGTCGGACCGCAGCTTCAACCTCAGCCTGGGCTGGGAGGGGCAAGGGCTGTCCACGCGGCTGGCGCTGAACCAGCAGTCGTCCTACCTGCTGGAGGTGGGTGACGTGTTCGACGCGGCCAAGGACTTGCGTGTGGACGGCCAGAAGCGACTGGACTTCTCGCTGAAGTACGCGGTCAGCAAGCAGCTGGAAGTCAGCTTCGAAGCCGCCAACCTGAGCAACCAGGCCTACTACGTCTACCAGGCCAGCCCGGCTCAGAATGCGCAGTACGAGCGTTATGGCCGCAGCTTCAAGCTGGGCTTGAAGTGGAGCCTGTTCTGATGCGCCGCCTGTTGTTGACCCTGGCCCTCGCCGCTTGCGCCGGTGGTGTGCAGGCCGAGCGTTTCGTGCTGGCCAAGACGGCGCTGGAGCTGCACGACGACGACGGCCGCACGCTGGCGCGCCACGCGATCCGCGCCAAGCACATGGATCAGCGCGCCGACGACGGCCGGTTCGCCGTGCTGCAGGACGCCGACAGCGGCCGCATCGAGCTGTGGCGGGCCGCCGCCGG
>CBFGPX010000154.1:0-10327 GCA_965650725.1 uncultured Comamonadaceae bacterium
TCGACGGCTCGCACATCCAGGTGCTGCTGCTCACACTCTTCTTCCGCCACTTCCCCAAGCTGGTCGAGGCGGGTCACGTGTTCGTCGCCCGCCCGCCGCTATACCGCGTGGATGCGCCGGCCCGCGGCAAGAAGCCCGCCGCCAAGCTGTACGCGCTGGACGACGGCGAGCTGACCGCCACGCTGGACAAGCTGCGCAAGGAAGGCGCCCGCGAGGGCTCGTGGAGCATCAGCCGCTTCAAGGGCCTGGGCGAGATGAATGCCGAACAGCTGTGGGACACGACGCTGAACCCCGAGACGCGCCGCCTGTCGCGCGTGGCCTACGGTCAGTTCGACTTCGCCGCCACGGTGGACGCCTTCAACAAGCTGATGGGCAAGGGCGAGGCGGCCTCGCGCCGCGAACTGATGGAACTGCACGGCGATGCCGTGGAGATCGACATCTGAGCCTTGCTGCGATGAGCCTGCGCCTTCGTCCGACCATGCTGTCCGACCTCGACTGGGTGGTCTCGGTCGAACGCGACGGGGCGAATCTGCCCTTCATCACGTCGTGGGAGCGCACGCAGCACGAGGGTGCCATCCGTTTCCCGGACTCGCGTCATTTCGTGCTGGAGGAGGGCGACGCGCTGGAGCGCATCGGCTTCGTCATCCTGCAGGGCTGTCGCAACCCCAACGGCTCCGTCGAGCTGAAGCGCCTGGTGCTGCAGCCCAAGGGCCGCGGCCTGGGGCGTGCGGCCGTGCGCCAGCTGAAGGCCATGGCGTTCCAGCAGCTGAGGGCGCATCGCTTCTGGCTGGATGTGAAGGCGCTGAACACGCGTGCGTTCAAGCTGTACCAGAGCGAGGGCTTCGTCGAGGAGGGCCGCCTGCGTGAGAGCGTGCGCGTGACCATCGACGGCGCCGATGGCTACGACTCATTGATCGTCATGTCCCTGCTGGACCGCGAATACCAGGCGCGCGTGGCGCTGGGGCTGGAGGCCGCATGAGGCGCTGGGTGGCATCGCTGCTGCTGGTCTGCGCGCTTCCCGCCCAGGCCGAGCTGTGGGGTTATGTGGACGCGGCCGGCGTGGCGCATTTCTCGGCGCGCAAGCTGGATGCACGCTTTCGGCCCGTGCTGGGCGGTGATGGCGGTGCGCTGCGCGTGCCTGGCAAGACCGACGCCGGCGCCACGATGCTGACCTGGCTGGACATCGCCCCCGAGGTCAAGGCCGTGCAGCCCTGGGTGCGCGAAGCCGCCCGCGAGCATGGTGTGGACGTCGAACTGCTGAAGGCCGTCATCGCCGTGGAGTCCGGCTACCAGAAGGACGCGGTATCGCCACGCGGCGCCGCGGGCCTGATGCAGATCACCCCCGAGACGGCCAACCGCTACGCGACACCGGCCGACGCGGCCCGTCTTACCGACCCCCGCATCAACATCCATACCGGCGCGCGCATGCTGGCCGACCTGATGCGCCGCTTCCGCTCCATCGACGTGGCCCTGGCCGCGTGGAACGCCGGCGAAGGCGCAGTGCGCCGCGCCGGCAACCGCATTCCCGACATTGAAGAAACCCAGGCCCATGTGCATCTCGTGCTCGAGTTGTACTGGGCCCTGCTGCAGCAGCGCCAGCCGGCCCTCGCGCAGCGACTGACCTTGCACCCATGAGTTCCGAACAGACCACCATCGATTTCAATGGCCCCAACGACGGCGGCAACAACGGCAACGGCGGCGCGGACGACCCGGGCGCGCTGACGCTGGCCGCCTACGCCCAGCAGGCCTATCTGGAATACGCGCTCAGCGTCGTCAAGGGCCGGGCCTTGCCTGCCTACTCCGACGGGCAGAAGCCGGTGCAGCGCCGCATCCTGTATTCCATGCAGCGCCTGGGCCTGGGTTGGAGTGGCGCGTCGGGCGCCAAGCCCGTCAAGGGCGCCAAGGTCGTCGGCGACGTGCTGGGCAGCTTCCACCCGCACGGCGACCAGTCCGTGTACGACGCGCTGGTGCGCATGGCGCAGGATTTCTCGCTGCGCTATCCGCTGATCGATGGTCATGGCAACTTTGGTAGCCGCGACGGCGACGGCGCCGCGGCGATGCGTTACACCGAAGCGCGCCTGGCGCCCATCGCCCGCCTGTTGCTGGACGAGATTGAGGAAGGCACCGTCGACTTCCGCCCCAACTACGACGGCACGACGCAGGAGCCGGTCGACCTGCCGGCACGCCTGCCCTTCGTGCTGCTGAACGGCGCCAGCGGCATCGCCGTGGGCCTGGCCACCGAGATTCCCAGCCACAACCTGCGCGAAGTCGCTGCGGCGGCGGTCGCGCTGCTGAAGGACGACAAGCTCGGCGACGACGCGCTGTTCGACCTGATCCCCGGCCCGGACTTCCCCGGTGGCGGCCAGCTGATCAGCGCGCCGGAGGACATCCGCGCCGCCTACACCTCCGGCCGCGGCAGCCTGAAGCTGCGCGCGCGCTGGAAGATCGAGGACCTGGCCCGTGGCCAGTGGCAACTGGTGGTCACGGAGCTGCCGCATGGCACCAGCGCGCAGAAGGTGCTGGAAGAGATCGAGGAGTTGTCCAACCCCAAGGTCAAGGCCGGCAAGAAGACGCTGACGGCCGAGCAGCTGCAGCTCAAGGCCAGCCTGCTGGCCGTGCTGGACGGCGTGCGAGACGAGTCCAGCAAGGACGCGGCCGTGCGCATCGTCTTCGAGCCCAAGAGCCGCACCGTCGAGCAGCAGGACCTGATCAACGCGCTGCTGGCCCACACCAGCCTGGAGAGCAGCGCGTCCGTCAACCTGACCATGATCGGCGACGACGGACGCCCGACGCAGAAGAGCCTGCGCCAGGTGTTGACGGAGTGGGTGGGCTTTCGCCAGGCCACCGTGCGCCGCCGTACCGAGCACCGGTTGGCCAAGGTCAACGAGCGCATCCACGTGCTGGAAGGCCGGCAGCTGGTGCTGCTGAATATCGACGAGGTCATCCGCATCATCCGCGAGTCGGACGAGCCCAAGACGGCGCTGATCGCCCGCTTCAACCTGAGTGATCGCCAGGCCGAGGACATCCTCGAAATCCGCCTGCGCCAACTGGCGCGGCTGGAGGCCATCAAGATCGAGCAGGAGTTGTCCAAGCTGCGCGACGAGCGCGCCAAGCTGGAAGACATCCTGGGCAGCAACGCCGCGCTGCGCCGCACCGTCATCAAGGAGATCGAGGCCGACGCCAAGCAGTACGGCGACGACCGCCGCACGCTGATCCAGGCCGAGAAGCGCGTGGTCGCCGAGGTCAAGATCGTCGACGAGCCGGTCACCGTCATCGTCAGCCAAAAGGGCTGGGTGCGGGCGCTGAAGGGCCACGAGGTGGACGTCGCGGCGCAGACCTTCAAGGCCGGTGACAGTCTGTGGGGCGCGTTCCGCTGCCGCAGCGTGGACCCGCTCGTCGTCATCGGCAGCAATGGCCGCGTCTACTCCGTGCCGGTGGCGACGCTGCCGGGTGGGCGCGGTGATGGCCAGCCCATCACGACGATGATCGAGCTGGAGACCGGTTCGCAGATCGCGCACTACCTGGCCGCTGCACCGGGCCAGCGCCTGGTCATGGCGGGCAGCGGTGGCTACGGCCTGCTGGCCCAGGTCGGCGACCTGGTCGGCCGCCAGAAGGCCGGCAAGACCTTCCTGGCTCTGGAAGAGGGCGAGGTCCCGCTGCTGGCCCGGGTGCCAGGTGATGCCCTGGGCCTGCAACTGGGTGTACTGAGCGCCCAGGGCCGGCTGTTGACCTTCTCGCTGGATGAGTTGAAGCATCAGCCCAAGGGTGGCCGAGGCCTGATGCTGATGGATCTGGAGGCCAAGGACCAGGTCTTGTCCCTGGCCTGCTTTGCTACGCAATTGCGCGTGCACGGCACCGGCCGCGGCGCCAAGCCGCGGGACGAAATGCTGAAGAACCAGTCGCTGGCCGCGCACGCCGGCAAGCGGGCGCGCAAGGGCAAGGCGGTCGAAGGGCTGCAGAAAGTGGTGCGTCTTGCCACCGAATGAGGCGGTCATGCTTCAGAAAGGTGACCTGGGGTAAGCACTCCTTTACACGTGGGTACAAGTAACCGTGCGTTCCCCCCTAAGCCAAAGGGGTGTGCAGGACTTCACAGGACTTCGCTGCACTGCACAATTGCCTCCGGCGGTTGTGCTTGACCGTCCAAAAGTCAGGAGCTACGCAATGAAACTGAAACTACTGGCCGCGTCGGCTTTGGTGGCCCTCGGGGCAACCAACGCTCAGGCGGCATCGTTCTCCACCTTTGACGGTGGTGAGCATGGCGATTTCCAAACGGGCGTTCGGACCCAAGTCTCTGGTCCGTTCTTCACGGACTACGACTTCACGCTGGACGGCACGTATTCGCTGACCGCAACCTTCGCATCTTCGAAGATCATCGGTTCGTTCGGCCTCTACAACGCTGCCGACGACACGCCGATCTACAGCTGGGGCGTGGGCGGTGCGACATTCACGACCTCCAGCATGTTCACGCTGGGTGCCGGCAGCTACTACTACGCTGTGCTCGGTACCGGCAGCACGGGCAACTACACCCTGACGTCGACGGCCGTGGCTGCGGTGCCGGAACCCGAGACCTATGCCCTGTTGGCCGCTGGCCTGGGCATCGTCGGCTTCGTGGCTTCGCGTCGTCGCCGCGACTTCTGATCGGACCTGCGGGTCGGCGGGCCGTCCAAGAGACGGCGCCGCGTGAGATGAAAGTCTCCCTATGGCCCCGATGCGCGAGCGTCGGGGCTTTTTGTTGTCCGACGTCAGTCATCCAGCCCGGGAAACAGCCGGTTCGGGAAGACCATGCTGTGGCTGGTTCGAACGACGACGCCGTCCTTGAAGTGGACGTTGAAACGCAGGCCGTAGCCGGAGGGGTCGGGCTGCACGGTCCAGTCCCAGACATCCTCGCCACTGTGGCGGAAGAACACGCGCGTGCGCTCCTGGCCCAGGCGCCGCGAAACCTGCTCGGGTGTCATGCCGGGCTCGATGAGCCCCCGGGCAGCCGTTGACAGACCGTCCACGATGCCCACCAGCCTGCCATCGGCGCCCAGCCTGACCATGTAGCAGTGCTGCCCCAAAGGCTGGCTGGCGTACTCCAGCGTGCGGCCGCCATCGGCCTCGGGCCAGATGCGGCTGGGCGGGCCGTACAGCGCAATGACGTCTTCGCTGCGGCTCAGCCCCGGCTGCAGCCGTGCGTCGCGGTCCGGCGTCGCGCAGCCCGACAGCAGGGTCGCGAAGGCGAGGGCGACGAGCCCGGCCCGCATGCCGGCCTCAGCCTCGGGCCAGGGCCCTGGCGCAGTCGCCGACCAGGGCGGGGCCCTGGTAGATCAGGCCCGTGTAGACCTGCACCAAGTCCGCGCCGGCCGCGAGCTTGGCGCGGGCGTCCTCGCCACTCAGCACGCCCCCCACGCCGATGATGGGATAGCCGGCCGGCAGCGCGGCGCGCAGCAGGCGGATGACGCGGTTGCTGGCCTCGAACACCGGGGCACCGGACAGGCCGCCCGTTTCCCCGGCATGGGCCAGGCCTTGCACCTTGTCGCGCGCGATGGTGGTGTTGGTTGCAATGACGCCGTCGATGCCGTTGGCGGTCAGCGTCTGCGCGATGACGGCGACCTGGTCTTCCTCCAGGTCTGGCGCGATCTTGACGAACATGGGCACGCGCCGGCCGCTCTGCGAGTCCAGTTGCTGCTTGGCGCTTTGCAGCGTGCCCAGCAGCGCGTCCAGTGCGGCATCGCTCTGCAGCGCGCGCAGGTTCTTGGTGTTGGGGCTGGAGATGTTGACGGTGATGTAGTCGGCGTGCGGATGCACGCCCGTCAGGCCCAGCAGGTAGTCGTCGGCCGCGTTCTCGATGGGCGTGGCGGCGTTCTTGCCGATGTTCAGGCCCAGGATGCCGCCCGCCGCGCGGAAGCTGTGGGCGCGCTTCACGTTGGCGATGAAGCTCTGCAGGCCCTCGTTGTTGAAACCCAGCCGGTTGATGAGCGCGTTCGCCTGCGGCAGCCTGAACATGCGTGGCTTGTCGTTGCCGGGCTGGCCCTTGGGCGTCACCGTGCCCACCTCGATGAAGCCGAAGCCCATGGCGCCCAGGCCATCGATGCAGCGGCCGTTCTTGTCCAGGCCCGCGGCCAGGCCGATGCGGTTGGGGAAGCGCAGGCCGGCCACCGTCACCGGGTCGCTGACGCGGGCACCGCTCCACAGGCACTGCAGGGGCGTGTTCTGCAGCCGCGCGATGGCGTCCAGCGTCAGTTCATGGGCGTGCTCGGGGTCCAGACCGAACAGGAAGGGGCGGGTGAGGGCGTAGGGGATCAGCGGCATAGCCCGCGATTGTCTCAGCCTGACTGCCGGGCTTCAGGGCGCGATCCTCTCAAACGTCGGCGGC
The DNA here is from genome assembly GCA_965650725.1 of uncultured Comamonadaceae bacterium. Lineage (GTDB taxonomy): Bacteria > Pseudomonadota > Gammaproteobacteria > Burkholderiales > Burkholderiaceae_C > Pelomonas. Next base: position 6,356 of record CBFGPX010000154.1, read on the forward strand.
TCAGGCGGCTGGGCTGTGAGGGCCGAATGTGCAATCTTGCCGATCCGGCTCCGCCAGCTCAGGCAACCGGGTGGGAGCGCGGTGGGGCTGCGCTAGCCTCGCCGCCGCTTTTCATACTCGCAAGTCAAGGAGGTTACCGTGAGCTACGACTACAGCTCTGCCGGGACGACGCTGGAATTGCCGAATCCCTACAAGGTCCAGAACCTGCTGCTGCTGATCTGCAGCGCAGCGCTGCTCGCGGGCGGCTTGTACACGCTGGTCGTCGTGCGGCACACCCTGGCGCCGATCTCGCTGGGGGTCGGACTGGCTCTACTGTTTGCCGGCCTGCTGGCTGCTGGCGTGGCGCTGAAGCGTCTGCGCTTCTTCTTCGGACGTGGCCGCCCGCATTCGCTGGCACCGGAGATTCCGCCGACGGCCACCGGCAACTCGCCGTCGGCCGACTGGATCAAGCGCCTGCTCCGCGAGGGCGCCTTGCCCTATCCCGAGCCTTCGGGCGCGATCGACGGTGTGCTGTACCACTGGGTGCCCCAGCTCATCACGGCGCCGATGTCGGTGCAGCAGCAGGCCCGCAGTGCCTTCTTCAATCTGTGCAGCATGCTGGCGGCGACGCTGAGCTTTGTGCTGGCCTGGGGACTGTTCAGCACCGAGGCGAGCCGGCCCCTGCTGTCCGCGGCCTACTTCCTGTTCGGGCTGTTTTTCCTGTTGCGCCCCTTCCTGGGCGGCAACCGGGCCGGCTTCAGCACCAAGACCCTGGTGCTTCTGATCGCGGCCGCCGTGGTGGGCCCGGCCGTGGTTGGCATGGCCAGCAAGGGTCTGCCGGTGCTGCCCTTCTCGCTGGCGCCGCAGACCTTGATGTTGCTGATCTCCGGCACGCTGGCCTGCGGACTGCTGCTGCTGGCCGCGCTGCAGCAGGTCTCGCCGCCACCGGCGACGCAGACCAGCGCCGAGCAGTTGCGCCTGTCGCTGAACGTGCCGCCCAGCCTGTTGCTGGACGAGCTGGAGCGCCACATGCAGGAGCAGTGGACGGAGCGCATCCCCAACCGCCGCTACGCGCGTGCCACGCCCGTCATCCAGCCAGAGCTGCACGCCGGCCCCTTCAATGGCGAGTTGCTGGAAGAGTCGCAGCCCATCCCGCTGCCACGCACCGTGCCGGCCACTCTCGGGCAGGCGCTGGGCTCACAACGGCACCGCTTCCTGGCCGGCCTGGATCTCTATGCGCTGGCACTGGTGCTGGTGGCCACCGTGTGTGCCGTTCTGTTCGCGCGGCGCATGCTGGCGTTGGACGGCGAAGCCCTGCCGCTGCATCTGTTCGGCGCGTCGTCGATCTTCCTGGTGGTGGCGGGTTTCTGCTTCCGCTCCTCGGCCCAGCTGTGGGGGCGCTTCGATTTCCAGTCGGTGGTGACCTGGGTGGAGATGGAGGGCACCTACCAGACCGCCAGCGTGGGCACGGGCAACCAGCTCACGGCCAAGGTGCAGACCAGCAACCAGATCGTGCGTACCGAAGCCATGACGCTGCGGGTCTGGCGTGCGCGTCTTGAGTCGGTGGTGTTCGGCAAGGACGGCGTCCGTCAGGTGACTGCCATGTTCTCGACAGACGCCGAGGCGCGCGAACTGGGACGGCACCTGAGCGAGTTCGGCCGCGCACGAGCCAGCCTGGTCGCGCCGGACAGCGCCGAAGATCTGAGCCGCATCGCCGCCCTGGCCCACGCGGAGCGGGCGCTGAACTCCGCGGTTGCGATGCCGGCGTTGCCGGGCGAAGCGGCTGCGCTGCTGACGTCGCACGTTGGTGGCGACGCGCCCAAGCTGATGTTCTGCCGACATTGCGGCGCCAAGAATCTGCCGGATGCGCGCTTCTGCCAGGGCTGCGGCGAGAAGATGCAGCCGACCGGCGGACAGGGGTGACGTCAAGCGGTGACAATCTCAGGCTCTATTCGGAGTCCGGCACATGAAACCCCTTGACGACCCGCAACACGACCGCGAAGCGGGTTCCCGCGACGAGACCCGCGACACCACCCGCACCGACGACACCCGCATCGGTGCCGTGCGCGCGCTGATCAGCCCGGCGCTGCTGCTGGAAGAGCTGCCCATCCCGGACGCGACGCTGGAGCTGGTGGAAGAGGCGCGCCGCGAGATCAGCGACGTGCTGCACGGACGCGACGACCGGCTGCTTGTCATCGTCGGGCCCTGCTCCATCCACGACCACGACCAGGCGATGGACTACGCCCGGCTGTTGAAGGTGGCGCGCGACGAACTCAAGCGCGACCTGCTGGTCGTCATGCGCGTCTACTTCGAGAAGCCGCGCACGACGGTGGGCTGGAAGGGCTACATCAACGACCCGCACCTGGACGGCAGCTTCCACATGAACGAGGGCCTGCGCCTGGCCCGCCAGCTGCTGCTGGACGTGACGGCGCTGGGCCTGCCGGCGGGCACCGAGTTCCTGGACCTGCTGTCGCCGCAGTACATCTCCGACCTGATCGCCTGGGGCGCCATCGGCGCGCGCACCACCGAGAGCCAGAGTCACCGCCAGCTGGCGTCGGGCCTGAGCTGCCCGGTGGGCTTCAAGAACGGCACCGACGGCGGCATCAAGGTCGCCAGCGACGCCGTGCTGGCCGCGCGCTCGGCCCATGCCTTCATGGGCATGACCAAGATGGGTACGGCCGCCATCTTCGAGACCCGCGGCAACGAGGACTGCCACGTCATCCTGCGCGGCGGCAAGGCACCCAACTACGACGCAGCCTCGGTGAACGCGGCCTGCGAGGCGCTGAAGACCTCGGGCCTGCGCGAGCAGGTCATGATCGACTTCTCGCACGCCAACTCCAGCAAGAAGTACGAGCGCCAGGTCGACGTGGGCCATGACGTGGCCGGCCAGATCGCCGGCGGCGACGCGCGCATCACTGGGGTCATGATCGAAAGCCATCTGCAGCCCGGCCGGCAAGACCTGGCCGCGGGCCAGACCAAGGCCGACCTGAAGCCCGGCGTGTCCATCACCGACGCCTGCCTGGGCTGGGCACAGACCGAGCCGCTGCTGCGCGAACTGGCGGCGGCGGTGCAGAAGCGCCGCGGCTGACGCCGTTCGCCGGTCGCTGGCGCCGTCCGGCGCCCGCCCATCGCAGCGCGCTCGCGCGCTGGCGACGGGGTTTCCATCATTCAGCCATTCCCACTGCTGAATCTGGAGACTGCAATGAAACAAGCCCTTGCCATCGCGCTGCTGGCCGTCCTGCCGTTGTGCAGCCATGCCGCCGATGTCACGCTCGAGGTCGAAGGCCTGGACACCAGCCGCCTGCAGGGCGCCACGCTGGTGGTGGCCGTCTTCACCGAACCGGCCGGCTGGCTGCGCCAGCCCCAGGCCGCGCACCGCTTTCCGCTCGGCGCCGAGGCCGTCGGCGGCAGGCTCAGCGTGGTGTTGAAGAACCTGCCCCGCGGCCCGCTGGCGCTGACCCTGTTCCAGGATGCCAACGCCAATGGCCGCGTGGACATGGACCCCACCGGCATGCCGACCGAGCCCTATGGCTTCTCCAACAACGCCATGGGCAGCTTCGGCCCGCCCAGGTTCGAGCAGGCCTTGCTGACGCCCGTCGCGGGCCAGGTCCTCAAGATCCGCATGAACTGAGGGGGAGCAGCACTCGCCGCCGCCCGTTCGCCGCCGGGCCTGTGCCTCGGGCCACTTCGCGCCTGGCCGCGTCCAGCGGCTTTCGCGGCGGCTTCTACACAGCCCCACGCCTTCCCCCTCGCTTCGAGGTAGGGGCAGGGCAGTCCACATTGACAGCCTTTTGCAAGACCCCTAATGTCGCGCCGTTTGTTGAAAGCGCTTTCAGAAAGCGCTTTCACTTTCGGCGACCGACAGCAGTTCGTCGTCGCCTCGTTCCGGGATTTTTTCCCCACCAAAACCATGGAGACGACATGCTGACTCTGAAGACCCCCGCGGCCCTGGCCGCGCTGCTGATGGCCGGCGCGGCCGGCGCTGCCACGACT
>CBFGPX010000155.1:0-10297 GCA_965650725.1 uncultured Comamonadaceae bacterium
GCATGCCGCTGGCCACCAGCAAGCGCATCGCCAAGATCGCCTTCACCGGCTCCACGGCCACCGGCAAGGTCATCGCGCAGGCGGCGGCCAGCAACCTGATCCCGGCCACGCTGGAGCTGGGCGGCAAGAGCCCCAACCTGTTCTTCGACGACGTGATGGCCGAGGACGACGCCTTCCTCGACAAGGCCATCGAGGGTCTGGTGCTGTTCGCGTTCAACCAGGGCGAGGTCTGCACCTGCCCCAGCCGCGCGCTGATCCAGGAGGGCATCTACGACCGCTTCATGGCGCGTGCACTCCAGCGCGTGGCCGCCATCAAGCAGGGCAACCCGCTGGACACCGACACGATGATGGGTGCGCAGGCGTCGGCGATGCAGATGGACAAGATCCAGACCTACCTGGCGCTGGGCAAGGAGGAGGGCGCCAAGGTGCTGATCGGCGGCGAACGCGCGCAACTGGGCGGCGACCTGGCGGGCGGCTACTACATCCAGCCGACGCTCTTCCAGGGCCACAACCAGATGCGCATCTTCCGGGAGGAGATCTTCGGCCCGGTGCTGGCGGTGACGACCTTCAAGACCGAGGCCGAGGCGCTGGCGATTGCCAACGACACGCCCTACGGCCTGGGCGCGGGCGTGTGGACGCGCGACGGCAGCCGCGCCTACCGTCTGGGCCGCGCCATCCAGGCCGGCCGCGTGTGGACCAACTGCTACCACGCCTACCCGGCGCATGCGGCCTTCGGCGGCTACAAGGAATCCGGCATCGGCCGTGAGACCCACAAGGCCATGCTGGACCACTACCAGCAGACCAAGAACCTGCTGGTCAGCTACAGCCCGAACGCGCTCGGGTTCTTCTGACCCCGGCGCTGGCGGCGGGCCAAGGGCACCGCCGCCAGCGCCAGCAGGGCCAGCGGCAGCGAACCCGGCAAGGGCAGCGGCGTCGCCGTGGTGCGCATGGCCACCCGCAGGTTGTCCAGCGCGGTCTCCTCGTTGCCGCCGTTGCCCTCATGGGCCTCGGTCCAGCGGAAGGCCGTGATCGCGTGGTCCGAGATCACGCCGATGAAGATGGCCGGCGTGGGCGACAGGGCGCTGCCGGACAGCGGGATGTCCTGCGTCGATCCGTCGCTGAACCAGAACCGCAGCAGGCCCTGGTCGATGGCTGTGCTGTCGTTGCCGGGCTCGGACTCGAAGCTGGTGATGTCGAGCGCGGCGGCCAGGTAGGGCAGCGCGTACTGGCCCTCGAAGTAGGCGTCGCCGACCTGCCGCTGCGGACCGAAGGACGACGCGGTCTTGTTCGCACCGAACACGTGGACGGGGCCGCCGATGTTGCTGCTCAGCGTCAGGCCCGGCAGCACGGCCACGCCGGTCAGGTCGGTGCCGTCGGCGTAGCCGGAGAAGTCCTGCAGCTGCGCGGGGCTGCTGAGTGCGGCTTCCCAGGAGGCCAGGTCGGTGTAGACCGACACGGTGGCGGCCCGCGCCTGCGCCGTGGTGGACATGGCAAGCGCGATGAGGACGTGGTGAAGGACTCGCATGGCGGTTCTCCTTGCGGCAGAAGGCCGTATTGGGCCGGCCGCTGCGGGCCCTGCCCAGCCTGCGAACTGGGGAGTGCCCCGCGCCTGCAGGAACCCCGCCTCCCCAACTTCTCAGGCAGCACTCCCGCAGGGGCGGGGGCCGCGCATGCCCGCTGGCGCCCTCGTCAGGCCGTCAGCTTCAGCCCCACGATGCCGGCCACGATGAGGCCCACGCAGGCCAGTCGTGCGACGGTGGCTGGCTCCTGGAACAGCACGATGCCCAGCAGCACCGTGCCCACCGCGCCGATGCCGGTCCAGACCGCATAGGCCGTGCCCACCGGCAGCGTGCGCATGGCCACGCCCAGCAGCGCGACGCTGATGACCATGGCCGCGACGGTGGCCGCGGTGGGCCAGGGGCGCGAGAAGCCTTCGGTGTACTTGAGGCCGATGGCCCAGCCGACTTCGAACAAGCCGGCGATGACGAGAACCAGCCATGCCATGGCCCGTCTCCTGCAGTCGCGAGGCCGGGTCGTCCCGGCCGGGGGGAAGTGCGGGCCGGGTCGTCCGGGCCGGCGACTCTGGGCAGAGACGCGGGCGCAGTGTAGGCAGCGGCGCCGCGTCCGTGGCACATGCCCCAGGGCGGCCTGGGTGGTTGCGGCGCCACAGCCGCGTCAGCGCGCGGCGGGCTGCAGGTGCTTGCCGAGGAAGTTCTCGACGCGCTTCGCGAAGTCCAGCCGTGTGCTCATCTGCTGCCAGCCATGGCCCTCGTTCTCGTACTCGACGTAGTCGGGCGGGTTGCCGGCCTTGGCCAGCGCGTCGCGCAGGCGCCGGCCATGGTCCTTGGGCACGCGCAGGTCTTCCGCGCCGTAGGCCAGCAGCAGCGGCGCCTTGATGCGCGCGGCCTGGTGCACCGGCGAGACCTCGATGAGCCGTTCGCGGTCCTGCTTGGGGTCGCCGATCAGCTCGGGGTAGGCATGCTGGCGGGCGTAGCCGTGCAGGTCATCGACCACGAAGAAGCCGCCTTCCAGGTGCAGCGGCAGGTCGGCCACGCCCACCCAGCTGATGCCGCAGCGGAACAGCTCGGGATGGCGGATCAGGCCCATGGCGGTGGCATAGCCGCCGTAGCTGGCACCCATCACGCAGGCGCGGTCGCTGGCCAGGCCGGCCTTGCGGGCCCACAGCAGCGCGTCGGCCAGGTCGTCCTGCATGGCCAGGCCCCATTGTTTGAAGCCGGCCTTGAAATGCGCCTCGCCGTAGCCCTGGCTGCCGCGGAACTCGGGCTCGATGACCAGGTAGCCGCGCGAGGCCAGGAACTGCGCCATCGGCTCCCAGCGCCAGTAGCCGTTGCGCACCCAGGGCCCGCCGTGGGCCAGCACGACGGCGGGGGCGGGCTTGCCCGGTTCCACCCCCTGGGGCAGCGTCAGCCACACCGGCAGGTCGCGGCCGTCGCGGGCCTTGATGCGCTGGAAGTCCACGCCGGCCATCTGCTGGGGCTTCACGCCGGGCATGACGGGCGAGACGTTCTCCCAGCGCCGGGTCTCGGCGCGGTAGAGCAGGTGGCGGCCGGGGTCGCGGTCGGCGTAGGAGTGCACCAGCGCCAGCATGTCGGGCGCGCCGCAGCGCCGGCAGCTGATGCTGTTGACGCGGCCGGGCAGGCGGGCGTCCACCTCCTGCTGGAACTTCTTCATGGCCGGGTCGGTCCAGACCGTCACCTGCGAGTCGGCCTGCAGGCTGACGCCCAGCACGCCCTGGCCGGGGTCGCCCTGCTGCAGCCAGCCGCTGAAGTCGAAGCCCGGCGCCTGCACCAGCGGCTGCTCGGCGGGCTTGCCGGCGGCGAAGTCGAAGGTGGTCAGCACGGTCTCGCGCGCGGGGCCGCGGGGTTCGGTCACGTAGAGCGTGCCGTCGTCCGAGACGCCCACCGCCATGAAGGGCGGGTCCACGAGCCTGAAGCTGGCCAGCTGCCGCCACTGCTCCGCCCCGGGCGCCAGCCAGTGCAGCACGCCGCGGCCGTCTTCCTCGTACAGGCTCAGCACCACGCGCGGCTGACCCTTGCTGTCGAACATCCACTGCATCGCCCGCTCGGGCGGCTTGGGCATGTCCATCTTGCGCACCAGGCCGCTCTGCACGTTCAGCCACTTGGGCTCGAAGCGGCGCAGCTGGAAGTCGAGCTGGCCGACGATCACCTCGTCGGGCCGCACGCCCGGCTGCGGCCGGGGCACGGCCAGCAGCGCGTGGTCGAACTTCAGCGAATCCGACTGCTGCATGCAGGACTTGATCTCGCTGCAGATCAGCTCGGTGGTCTTGCCGCTGCCCACTTCCACCGAGAACAGGCCCGGCAGGTGGGTGGTGTTGCGGGCGGGCTCGATCTTGCCGATCCGGAACACCAGGCGCTCGTCGTTGACCCAGTCGAACCAGACCACGTCCTGCTTGGCGTAGAAGGCCACCACCTTGGCCGGCTCGCTGCCCTGCAGGTCCACCACCAGCAGCGCGGCGCGGCGGTTGTCGTGCACGCGGGTCATGCCCACGTAGCGGCCGGTGGGCGAGAGCTTGACCTCCAGTACCGCCGGATGCCGGAAGAAGGTCTCGGCCGGCAGCAGCGGCGGGTCCGCCGCCTGCGCCGGCCCGCTGCCAGCCAGCGTCAGCGCCACCGCGAACGCGCATGCCTGCGCCCATCCAAGCCAAGCCATGTTCCCGCTCCTGTCTCCGTTTTTGCGGCGCGGATTATGGGTTGAAAGATAGCGCTGTCCAATGTGAATCCTTCGCCTGTCGCGCGCCGCCTGCGCCGTACCGCGTTGGAAACCACGGCGGCTTGCCGGCTGCCTAGACTGCCGCCCGCATTGCCGCCCCGAGAGCGGCTCGCGGGAGACGTGGATGACGCAAAACACAGGGTGGTGGATGGCCGCCGCGGCCGGCTTGCTGGCCGCGGGTTGTGGTGGCGGCGGCGGGGGTGGTGGCAGCAGTGCTCCGGTGCCACCGCCGGTGTCGGCGCCCGCGCCCGCCCCTTCACCGGCCCCCGCGCCAGCCCCGGCACCGGCGCCGCCGCCCGCCGCGCCGGCCTGGTTTCCGACCGGCACCGCCCAGGCCTTCGTGCAGCTGGAGATCAGCACCACCAACGCCGCGCCCATCGCCGACCGCGAGGACTACGTGAAGGGCACGTTCAAGCTGTCCGGCGCGGGCGTCGCGGCGGCGGAAGGCGGGCTGGAGATCCGTGGCCGCGGCAACTCGACCTGGGACTGGCCCAAGAAGCCCTACCGCATCAAGTTGACCAACGCCACCGCGCTGGCCGGCATGCCGGCCAGCCGGCACTGGGTGCTGCTGGCCAACTACGCCGACAAGACGCTGCTGCGCAACGACATGGCGTTCACGCTGAGCCGCCAGATGGGCATGGCCTACACGGTGCGCGACCAGATCGTGGAGCTGACGCTGAACGGCCAGTACCGCGGCCTGTACCAGCTGGCCGAGCACATCCGCGTCGGCAAGGACCGCGTGGACATTCCCGAGCTGAAGGCCGCCGACACCGGCAGCGACAAGATCAGCGGCGGCTATCTCATCGAGGTGGACTTCCGCATGCACCGCGACTACTGCAAGGACCCGCTGACGGCGTCGTTCTCGTCCTTCTGCGTGAACGGCGTCAACACGCTGCGCGACACGCAGTACTGCGTGGACTCCGCACACAGCTCGCCGTTCTGCGTGAAGGAACCCGAGGACATGTTCAAGCCCGAGTGGGCCGCGCATCGGGCCTACCTGGAGACCTTCTTCGCCGACGCCGAGGCCGCGCTGTTCGGCCCCGGCTTCAGGGACCCGGCCACCGGCTATGCCAAGTACATCGATGTCGATTCGGTCATCGACTACTGGCTGATCAACGAGTTCGCGAAGAACGTCGACGGCGCCGTGGCCAGCTTCTTCATGACCAAGAAGCGCGACGGCAAGCTGCACTTCGGCCCCATCTGGGACATGGACCTGGCCTTCGGCAATGCCGGCTACAACGACGCGGACAAGACGGCGGGCTGGCACCTGCGCCGCTTTCCGTGGTTTGCGCGGCTGTTCGAGGACCCGGCCTTTGCCCAGCGCGCCAAGGCCCGCTACGCGGCGCTGAAGGCCGAGGGCAAGTTCGAGCTGCTGCTGCAGTACGCCCAGGCCCGCGCCACCTGGATGACGCTGGGCCAGCAGCGCAACTTCGCGCTGTGGCCCATCTTCGACTGGACCACCTGGTACACCCGCGTGCTGACGCCGGGCTACGACGCCGAGGTCAAGGAGATGCTGCGCTGGCAGCGCGAGCGCCTGGCCTGGATGGACGCCGAGCTGAGCCAGTGAGGCCGGCGCGCGGGCCGTTCCTCCAAACTGAGGATGTGGGGCCGGCGGCGGCCGGTTAGAACGGGCTCCCGCCATTGATGGGGAGCCTCTCATGCCTCAGTTCACGCTCGGTCCGGCCTCGCTCAAGGAACTCAAGGGCGTGCATGCCGACCTGGTGGCCGTCGTCCGGCGCGCCATCCAGATCACGGTCCAGGACTTCTCCGTGCACGACGGCATCCGCACGCTGGCGGAGCAGCAGAAGCTGGTCGCCGCCGGCGCCTCGCAGACCATGGATTCACGCCACATCAGCGGTCATGCCGTGGATCTGGTGCCCTACGTCAACGGCAAGCTGCGCTGGGAGTGGGACCCGATCTACGTGATCGCCGACGCGGTGCGCATGGCGGCGCGCGAGAAGGGCATCCCGCTGCGCTGGGGCGGCGCCTGGGACCTGGACTTCACCGAGTCCACGGACTCGCCCGAAGACCTGGTGGCCGCCTACGTGGCGCGGCGCAAGAAGCAGGGTCTGCGCGCCTTCATCGATGGCCCGCACTACGAGCTGCCAAAAGCGATCTATCCCTGACCGGCGCCGGGTGCAGGCCGCCGTGCCAGCACCGCCTGGATGAACGGCCCCTTGGCCGCCGTGTAGGCCGCCTTGTCCGTGGCGTGCCGCGCCGCCAGCTCGCGCTTGAGTTGCGCGTAGCGCTCCCGCAGGGCGGCGTCGGCGCGCAGCGCGTCGCGGAACGCCAGCTGCTGCTGCCAGAAGGAGCCGCCACGCTCGACGATGTGCAGGTGCACCCGCAAGCGCGAGCGCGAGCCATCGGCATCGCGCGTGAAGTAGCGCCGCTCGGGCAACTGCGCCTCATGCTCGGGGCGGTAGCGATAGCCCAGCGCGGCCAGTGCGCCGCCGCGGGCCGGCACCTCCGCGAGCGCCGCGACGCCGAGCAGCAGGTCCAGCACCGGCTTGGCGCACAGCCCGGGCACGGCGGTGCTGCCGATGTGCTCGATCTGGCAGGCGCCGAAGACGTCCAGCAGCGGCCCGGCTGCCGCACCGAACTGCGCCGGCCAGCCGGGATGGGCCTCGACCAGCCGGACCTCGCTCACGGCTGGGCGTAAGGCCCCGTGCGCAGCGCGTCGGCCAGCCCCTTGCGGTTCTGCGACAGCGCCGCCATCGAGAAGTGGATGTGGCCGCTGCCGGGCGACTGCTTGCGGATGATGTCGATCTGCGCCAGCACCTCGTCGGGCTGCCAGCTCTGCGGCGTGTCGTTGATGCGGCTGGTGAACAGGCCCGGGTGGATGGGCCGGCCAAGCGGGTTGTTGGCTCGCCAGGCCTGCAGCAGCGGCTCGAAGGCCTGGGCCGTCTGCGAGCGCGGCCAGTACAGCTGCGGCGCCAGGTAGTCCATCCAGCCCTCGCGCAGCCACAGTTCCACGTCGGCGTACAGCTTGTCGTACTGGCTGAAACCGCTGATGCCGGCCGGCCGCATGCCGGGCTTGGGGATGCCGAAGGGGCTGACGCCCACGCGCGTGCCGGGACGCACCTCGTGCGCCATCGTGTACAGGCGCTGCACCAGCGTGTTGACGTTGTAGCGGCGCCAGTCGTGGCGGCTCAGGCTGCCGCCCTTGGCGACGTACTTCTGCCAGCTCGGCTCGTCGGGGAAGTCGACCTCCTGCTTGGTGGTGGGGTCGGTGACGGGGTAGGGGTAGAAGTAGTCGTCGATGTGAACGCCGTCCACCGCGTAGCGGCTCAGCAGGTCGCGCACGACGGCCAGCGTGTGCTCGGCCGACGCCGGCTCGCCCGGGTCCATCCACAGTTGGTCGCCATAGCGGCGCACCCAGTCGGGGTTCGTGCGGCTGACATGGCTCTCGTGCACCGGCGACTTGGCCGAGCTGTGGCGCGAGCGGTAGGGGTTGAACCAGGCGTGCAGCTCCAGCCCGCGCGCCTTGGCCTCGCGCAGCCACACGGCCAGCGGGTCGTAGCCGGGATGCTGGCCCTGCGTGCCGGTCAGGTACTCGCTCCACGGCTCCAGCTTCGATTCGTACAGCGCGTCGTTGGCGGTGCGCACCTGCAGGATCAGCGCGTTCAGACCCGTGCGCTTGGCTATGTCGCACAGCGACACGATCTCGGCCTGCTGCGCTTCAGCGCTCAGGCCCGGCTTGCTGGGCCAGTCGATGTTGGCCACGGTGGCGATCCACGCCGCGCGCCATTCGCGCGGCGGCGGCGGTGCCATCACCGGAGCCGGACCCGCGGCCGGCGCGGACGTGGCGTTCAGCGCGGCCTCGCCGGGCGACACGGGTGCGGGCGGCGTGGCGCAGGCGGCCAGCAGGGGAACAGAGGCGAGGCTCAGCAGTTCACGGCGTTTCATGGCGTCAGACTTTCACAAACCATTGCTTGCGATACATGACCCAGGCCACCGCGTACATGACGAGCACGAACGCGATGGCATGGAGGAGGGAGGCGTTGACCGGCGCGAGGCCCGAATCACGCAGCGGCGCATACAGCGCGCGGCCCAGGCTGCTGCCGTCGGCCAGCTTGATCGTGTAGAGCATCTTCGCGATGAAGCCCGACAGCACGAACAGAAACAGCGCATTCATGCCGAACACGACCAGCGGGTGCAGCCACCGCGCCCAGCGTTCGCGGGCCAGCGGCTGCGGCATGGCGTCCAGCAGCCAGTGGAAGACGGCGAACACAACCAGCGCCCAGCCGGCCATCGTGAACACGAAGGCCGGCGTCCACAGCGACTTGTTGATGGGCATCAGCCACGCGTCCAGCACCTGGCCCAGCCACAGCGAAGCCAGGCCCCACAGCATCCAGGTCATGGTCTTCTCGGCGGGCTGGCGGCTCGACGCGATCACATAGCCCGCCAGCACGCCCAGCAGCTGCGTGGACACGGCCGGCAGCGTGGACAGCAGCCCTTCCGGGTCCCAGGTCTTCGCCTGCCGCCACAGGTGGCCGTCCATCAGCAGCCGGTCCAGCCAGGCGCCGGCGTCCTTGCCGGGCTCCAGCAGGCCCGTGTGGACCACGCCTTCGGCGTCGGGCACGGGCAGGCACAGCTGGATCAGCGAGTAGACCGCCATCAGCAGCACGGCCCACAGCGCCACGCCGCGCGCGCTGCACCAGATGACGATGGGCGCCGCGGCCAGCGTGCACAGGCCCAGGCGCTGCAGCACGCCGGGGATGCGCACCGTGTCGAAACTGAAGCTGGGGATGAGGTTGAGCAGCAGGCCGATGCCGAACACGACCAGCGCACGGCGCGACGTGCTCAGCAGCAGCGCGGTCTTGTCGGCGCCGGCCTGCGCGCGGCGCGCGAGGCTGATGGTCATCGCCATGCCGCTGATGAAGACGAAGAACGGGAACACCCAGTCCGTGAACGTCCAGCCGTGCCATTTGGCGTGCAGCAGCGGCGCGTAGACATGGCCCCAGTCGCCCGGGTTGTTGACCAGCAGCATGGCCGCGATCGCGAAGCCGCGGAACGCGTCGAGGCTGAGCAGCCGGTTGTTCACGCGTCGGCCTTCTTGCCGAAGCCCTCGGGCACCTTGATCAGCGCCGTCATGAAGAAGCTCGGGATGGTGGCCACCAGCACCCAGACGAAAAACGACACGTAGCCGATCTGGTCCTGCAGCCAGCCGCTCCACATGCCGGGGATCATCATGCCCAGCGCCATGAAGCCGGTGCAGATCGCGTAGTGCGCGGTCTTCTGCGGGCCGTCGGAGACGTGGATCATGTACATCAGGTAGGCCGTGAAGCCCAGGCCGTAGCCGAACTGCTCCACCGCCAGCGCCGTGCTGATCAGCGCCAGGCTGGTGGGGTGCGTCAGCGCCAGCACCAGGAAGGCCACGTTGGGCACGTGCATGGCCAGCACCAGCGGCCACAGCGCCTTCTTCAGACCGACCTTGGAGATGACCCAGCCGCCCACCAGGCCGCCCAGCGTCAGCGCCGTCAGGCCCACGGTGCCGTAGGCGATGCCCACCGCCTTGGTGGACAGGCCCAGGCCGCCCTGGTCCACGGGGTCCAGCAGGAAGGGCGTGGCCAGCTTCAGCAACTGCGCCTCGGGGAAGCGGTACAGCAGCAGAAAGGCCAGCACGACGAGGATGCCGGGCTTCCTGAAGTAGCTGGCGAACACGGCAAAGAACTCCGCCACCAGCCCGCGCGCGGCCGCGCCGCCCACGCCGCGCACGTCCGCCGCCGGCCGCGGCAGCACCAGCGCATGCCAGGCCGCCAGCAGCACGAACAAGCCGCCCAGCAGCCAGAACACCCAGGTCCAGGCCTGCACGGCGCTGCCGGTGCGCTCGGTCAGCTCACCGGCGAGGTAGACCAGCCCGCCCTGGCCGCCGATGTTGGCCAGCCGGTAGAAGGTCGAGCGCACGCCGACGAAGGCCGCTTGGCTGTGCTGCGGCAGCGCCAGCATGTAGTAGCCGTCGGCGGCGATGTCGTGCGAGGCCGACGCGAACGCCATCAGCCAGAACACGGCCAGCGTCATCTGGAAGGCGCGCTCGCCCGGCAGC
>CBFGPX010000156.1:0-10229 GCA_965650725.1 uncultured Comamonadaceae bacterium
CGCTGGGCGCGGGCCTGACCATCGACGCGCTGCTGGCGCTGGCCGCGCTGCTGCTGATCTTCGCCTTCATCGACGCGCCGTTGCAGCAGTTCCTGTTCCTGCAAGGCCAGCGCATGACCAAGCAGGAGGTCAAGGAAGAGTACAAGACCAACGAGGGCCGGCCCGAGGTGCGCCAGCGCATCCGCGCACTGCAGCGCCAACTGGCCCGGCGCAGCGCCCGCGCCGCCGTGCCCGAGGCCGATGTCGTCGTCGTCAACCCCGAGCACTACGCCGTCGCGCTGCGCTACGACACCCACCAGGCCGAGGCGCCCTTCGTCGTTGCCAAGGGCGTGGATGAGATGGCCCTCTACATCCGCGAGCTCGCCGTCGAGCACGGCGTGCAGGTGCTGGGCCTGCCGCCGCTGGCCCGCGCGCTCTACAACAGCAGCCAGGTACAGCAGCAGATCCCCGCGTCGCTCTACCAGGCCGTGGCCCAGGTGCTGGGCTATGTGATGCAGCTCAAGGCCTTCCGTGCCGGCCAGCGCCGGCACGAGCCCGACTGGCCCGACCGGCTGGACGTGCCCGCCCATCTTTCGGACCCCACGCCATGACACCGCAACCCTTTGCCGCGCGCCTGCGCGACCTGCGCGTCGCCGCGCCGCTGTTCCTGATGGCCATCCTGGCCATGGTCATCCTGCCGCTGCCGCCACTGGTGCTGGACGTGCTGTTCACGTTCAACATCGTGCTGGCGCTGGTGGTCATCCTGGTCAGCGTCAACGCCAAGCGGCCACTGGACTTCTCGGTCTTCCCCAGCATCATCCTGGCGACCACGCTGATGCGGCTGTCCATGAACGTCGCCTCCACGCGCGTGGTGCTGCTGCACGGCCATGAGGGCACGCATGCGGCCGGCTCGGTCATCGAGTCCTTCGGCAACGTGGTCATCGGCGGCAACTTCGTCGTGGGCCTGGTGGTGTTCGTCATCCTGATGGTGGTGAACTTCATCGTCGTCACCAAGGGCGCCGAGCGCATCTCGGAGGTGTCGGCGCGCTTCACGCTGGACGCCCTGCCCGGCAAGCAGATGGCCATCGACGCCGACCTGAACGCCGGCCTCATCAACCAGGAAAAGGCTCAAGCGCGCCGCAAGGAAGTGGGCGCCGAGGCCGACTTCTACGGTGCGATGGACGGCGCCAGCAAGTTCGTGCGCGGCGACGCCATCGCGTCCATCCTGATCCTGGTCATCAACATGGTGGGCGGCGTCGCGATCGGCGCCTTCATGCACGACCTCAGCCTGGCCGACGCCTTCCGCCAGTACGCGCTGCTGACCATCGGCGACGGCCTGGTGTCGCAGATCCCGGCGCTGCTGCTGTCGGCCGCGTCGGCCATCATCGTCACGCGCGTCAGCGACGCCGGCCAGATGGAGACGCAGATCGGCGAACAGCTGCTGGCCTCGCCGCAGGTGCTGTACAGCGCCGCCGGCGTGATGCTGACGCTGGCGCTGATCCCCGGCATGCCCACGGTGCCCTTCGTGGGCTTCGCGGTCGCGCTGTGCTGGGCCGCCTGGCGCATGGCGCAGCGGCGCGATGGCCGCGTCAAGCCGGCCGCCGTGGAGGACGCCGTGCTGCTGGCGCCGCCGCCCGAGCTGGACTGGCGCTCCCTGCCCATGGTGGAGAGCATGTCACTGAGCCTGGGCTACAAGCTCGTGCACCTGATCGACCCGGCCCAGGGGGCGCCGCTGCGCCAGCGCGTCAAGGGCATGCGCCAGAACATCAGCGAGCAGCTGGGCCTGCTGCTGCCCGAGCTGAACGTGCGCGACGACCTGTCGCTGAAGGCCAGCGAGTACGCCATCCTGCTGCGCGGCCAGGTGCTGGTGCAGGCCGAGGTGCACCCCGACCGGCTGATGGCCATCGCGTCCGGCCAGGTCTGGGGCGAGCTGGACGGCATCCCCGGCCTGGACCCGGCCTACCAGCTGCCCGTCACCTGGATAGAGCCGCAGCACAAGGCCCATGCGCTGGGCCTGGGCTATCAAGTGGTGGACGTGTCCAGCACCATCGCCACCCACCTGTCCAAGGCCGTGCGCGAGCAGCTGCCCGAGCTGCTGAACTTCGACGACGTCGCCGCGCTGCTGGAGCGGCTCACCGCCCAGGCGCCCAAGCTGGCCGCCGCGCTGGACAAGGCCTACACCCACCAGCAACTGCTGAAGGTGCTGCGCCTGCTGCTGGCCGAGAACGTGGCCATCAAGGACATCGTGCCCATCGCCACCACGCTGGTCGACAACGCCGAGTCCACCAAGGACCCCATCCTGCTGGCCGCCGAGATCCGCTGCACGCTGAAGCGCCAGATCGTCGCGCAGCTGGGTGGCCCTTCGGGTCTGCTGCAGGTGTTCAACCTCGCCAGCGAGCTGGAGAACCTGCTGCTGGGCGCGCTGAACCAGGCCCGCCAGGGCGGCGCCAAGGTGCAGCTGGACAGCTATCCCGTCGACCCGCAGTTGCTGGGCCAGCTGCAGCAGCACCTGCCCGCCGCGCGCGAGCAGCTCAAGAGCCAGGGTGCCGCGCCGGTGCTGCTGGTCATGCCGCAGATCCGCCCGCTGCTGGCCCGCTATGCGCGCGTGTTCGCGCCGGGGCTGGCCGTGCTGTCCTACAACGAGATTCCCGAGCAGCGCGAGGTGCGCGTGCTCGGCACGCTGGGTTAAGGAGATTTCCATGGGCAAACACAGCCCCTTCGCGTCCGCGCCCCGCTACATGGAGCAGTTCCGCTGTGCCGGCGCGTCCTGCCCGGAGAACTGCTGCACCGGCTGGACCGTGGCCATCGACAAGCCCAGCTACCAGAACTACCGCGCGGTGCGCGGCGAGCCGCTGGCCAGCCTGATGCGCGACAGCCTGGAGCGACTGCCGGACGGCAGCAGCCACGCCTATGCGCGCATCCGCATGCGCGAGGACGGCAGCTGCCCCTTGCTGGATGAAAGCCGGCTGTGCCAGATCCACGGCCAGCTGGGCGAGCGCGCGCTGTCCACCACCTGCAGCCAGTACCCGCGCGCCTACGGCCTGGATGGCGACAACCACCAGATGTACGCCTCGCTGAGCTGTCCCGAGTCGGCACGGCTGGCGCTGACCGACCCGGCGGCGCTGGACCCCGTCACGCTGCAGCTGCCCTTCGCCAACGCCCAGCTGGTGCCGCTGAGCCTGCGTCGCGACGATAGCGCCGCCGGTGAGGCCGACCCCGTGCGCAAACATGCGCGCCTGCTGGCCCAGGCCGTGCAGGGCCTGGTGCGCCTGCCCACGCTGACCGCCGCACAGTCGCTGGTGCAGGCCGGCCTGATGCTGCGCCGCATCGCCCGCATCGAGGTGCGTGGCGCGGACGGCGAGCAGGCGCTGGCCCAGGCCCTGGAGCACTACCTGGCCCCCGCCAACCTGGCCCAGGTGCCGATGCTGCTGGACCGCCTCACCGTGCCGCGCGAGGCCCAGCTGAGCATGCTGTTCGACACCACGCGCCGCTACCTGGACGCGCACCGCGGCAGGCCTTCCTTCCGCGCGCTGATCCAGGACGTGCAGGACGGCCTGCAGCTGGACCAGCCGGGCGCGCCCGAGCGCCTGGAGGCCGCCGCGCGCGAGCGCTGGGCGCCACTGGAGGCGGCACACCCGCAGCTGCTGAAGAACTACCTGCTGAACGACCTCGCCAAGTCGCTGTTCCCGCGCCGCGGCATCGCCGATCTGGAGCGCGAGTTCATGGACCTGGCCGTGCGCTTCGCGCTGATCAAGTTCCTCGTGCTGGGCCTGGCGGCCAAGCGCGGCGCGGACTTCGGCGTGGACGACGTGGTGCGCGTGGTCTACGTGGTCGTGCGCAACATCGAGCACAACACCGCCTTCATGAAGACCGTGATGGACGACCTGGAGGCGCGCAATGCGCTGCGCCTGGACGTGCTGACCACCTTGGTGCTCTGAGAACGAAAAAGCCAGGCGCAAGGCCTGGCTTCCTGGTTGCGGCCCCTCGGGGCCGCAAGGCGGTGCTTACTGCAGCAGCGACATGACCAGGCCGGACATGCTGTTGCTCTGCTTCAGCATCGACGACGAGGCCTGCATCAGCATCTGCTTGGTCGTCATGTTGGACGTCTCGGTCGCGTAGTCCACGTCCGTGATGCGGCCCTTGGCCTGCGACACGTTGGTGTTCATGTTCTGCAGGTTGTTGTAGACGTGGTCCAGGCGGTTGGCGCCGGCGCCCAGCTTGGAGCGCGCCGCGCCGACCGACTTCAGCACCGTGTTGGCCAGGTCGATGGCAGCGTTGGCGTCGGTGCTGCTGCCGAAGGCGTTGCCCTTCAGCGCGGTGATGTCGGTGGACACCTGCTTGACTTCGGTGTCGGCCTTGAAGTCGTACTTCTCGGCCTTGTCCGAACCGATCTGGAAGGTCACCGTGCCGGCGCCCAGCTTGCCGGTCGCGCCCAGCAGCGCCTGGCCGCCGAACTTGGTGTTGGTGGTGATGTTCTCCAGCTCCAGCGCCAGGTCGTCGAACTCGGCCTTCATGGCGGTCAGGTCGTCGGCCGTGGCCGTGCCGTTGGCGCCTTCGGTGGCCAGGTCCTTCATGCGCAGCACGATGTTGCTGACTTCGTCCAGCGCGCCTTCGGCCGTCTGCAGCATCGAGATGCCGTTCTGCGTGTTGCGCTGGGCCACGGCCATGCCGCGGGTCTGCGCGTTCAGTCGCGTGGCGATCTGCAGGCCGGCGGCGTCGTCCATGGCGGAGTTGACGCGCAGACCCGTGCCCAGGCGGGTCATCGAGGTCGACAGGGCGGTTTGCGTGCGACCCAGGGAACCCTGGGTGGACAGCGCGGCGGCGTTGGTGTGCAGGCTCAACATGGTGGTATTCCTGAAAAGTGGGGGGCTTCGGGGATCTGCAGGGCGGGCAGTGTTCGCTGCCGTCAACTACACAAGGCGACCGCCACGAGCAGGCACTTAAATGCGCCGCTGAAAGACAAAAAAGCCAGGCATGGCCTGGCTTTGCATGAACGCCCCGGTCGACCCGGGCGTTGCGGTGCGCTTACTGCAGCAGCGACATGACCAGGCCGGACATGCTGTTGCTCTGCTTGAGCATCGACGACGAGGCCTGCATCAGCATCTGCTTGGTCGTCATGTTGGACGTCTCGGTCGCGTAGTCCACGTCCGTGATGCGGCCCTTGGCCTGCGACACGTTGGTGTTCATGTTCTGCAGGTTGTTGTAGACGTGGTCCAGGCGGTTGGCGCCGGCGCCCAGCTTGGAGCGCGCCGCGCCGACCGACTTCAGCACCGTGTTGGCCAGGTCGATGGCAGCGTTGGCGTCGGTGCTGCTGCCGAAGGCGTTGCCCTTCAGCGCGGTGATGTCGGTGGACACCTGCTTGACTTCGGTGTCGGCCTTGAAGTCGTACTTCTCGGCCTTGTCCGAACCGATCTGGAAGGTCACCGTGCCGGCGCCCAGCTTGCCGGTCGCGCCCAGCAGCGCCTGGCCGCCGAACTTGGTGTTGGTGGTGATGTTCTCCAGCTCCAGCGCCAGGTCGTCGAACTCGGCCTTCATGGCGGTCAGGTCGTCGGCCGTGGCCGTGCCGTTGGCGCCTTCGGTGGCCAGGTCCTTCATGCGCAGCACGATGTTGCTGACTTCGTCCAGCGCGCCTTCGGCCGTCTGCAGCATCGAGATGCCGTTCTGCGTGTTGCGCTGGGCCACGGCCATGCCGCGGGTCTGCGCGTTCAGTCGCGTGGCGATCTGCAGGCCGGCGGCGTCGTCCATGGCGGAGTTGACGCGCAGACCCGTGCCCAGGCGGGTCATCGAGGTCGACAGGGCGGTTTGCGTGCGGCCCAGGGAACCTTGGGTGGACAGGGCGGCGGCATTGGTGTGCAGGCTCAACATGGTCAGGACTCCTGATGGGTGGGGTGTTCAAGTCCGGACAGCCCGTGCTGCCCTCCCCAACACAAGGCGACCCCCATCCGCCGGAACTTAAATCCACGCGCCGCGCATAAGCATCGCCACTTTCCTTCGTTCCGCGCACAAGCCCCGCTCCCTATCGTGCGAAGCCTGAACAGACGCAGCTCCCCCATGCACATCCTCAGCATCTCCGGAAGTCCCAGCGAACGCTCGCGCTCCGCGTGGCTGACCCAATTCGCCGTGACCCGTCTCGAAGGCATCACCTCGCGCAGCAGCCACATCGGCGTGCGCGAGCTGCCCGCCACGGCCCTCGTGGTGGCCGACACGCAGGACGCGGCCATCGCGCAGGCCGTCGCCGCCGTCGCCCAGGCCGACATGGTGGTCATAGGCACACCCATCTACAAGGCCGCCTACTCGGGCCTGCTGAAGCTGTTCCTGGACCTGCTGCCCCCCGACGCGCTGCGCGGCAAGACCGTGCTGCCGCTGGCCACCGGCGGCAGCCCCGCCCACCTGCTGGCGCTGGACTACGCGCTCAAGCCCGTGCTGTCGGCGCTGGGCGCCCGCCACGTGCTGGACGCCGTGTTCGCCGCCGACGCCCAGCTGCCACGCCATGAAGCCGGCGGCTTCGTACCGGACGCCGACCTCGTCGCGCGGCTGGACCGCGCCGTCGCGCCGCTGGCGCCGCGCCGGCCCGCCACCACCGAGCCGCTGACCCGCTGTTGACGCTGGTCACAGCACCAACAGCCCTACCACCGTTTGTCTCCTCGCCACCCGTCCTGGGATCGGCGACTTTGTCCCGGCGCCGTGGCGCTGATCGGGTGCGACCGAGCGCCGGGACTCTTTTCGAAGGACCCCCACCATGAATTTCCGTTCCCTGCTGCGCTGGACCGCACCCCTCGTCATCGCCGCCTTCGGCGCCCACGCGTCGGCACAGACCACGCTCCGCATCGGTTTCCAAAAGTCGGCCAGCCTGCTGACCTACCAGAAGTCCAACGGCTCGCTGGAGAAAAAGCTCGCCTCGCTGGGCGCCAGCGTGAAGTGGGTCGAGTTCCCCGCCGGCCCGCAGCTGCTGGAGGGCCTGAACGTCGGCGCGGTGGACGTGGGCTACGTCGGCGAGGCGCCGCCCATCTTTGCGCAGGCCGCCGGTGCGCGCTTCGTCTACATCGGCTTCGACCCCGCCGCGCCGCAGGCCGAGGCCATCGTCGTGCCAAAGGGCTCGGCCATCAGGTCGGCAGCCGAACTCAGGGGCCGCAAGGTCGCGCTGAACAAGGGCAGCAACGTGCACTACCTGCTGGTCAAGGCGCTGGAGAAGCATGGCCTGAAGTTCGGCGACGTGCATGCCGTCTACCTGCCGCCAGCCGACGCGCGTGCCGCCTTCGAGCGCGGCGCCGTGGATGCCTGGGTGATCTGGGACCCCTTCCTGGCCGCCGTCGAAAAGCAGAGCGGCGCCCGCCTGCTGCAGGATGGCAAGGGCCTGGTGAACAACTACGCCTACTACCTGGCCGAGCGCGGCTTCGCGGCCAGGCACCCGCAGTTGGTGCAGGCGTTGTTCGAGGACACGCAGGCCCAGGCCGTTGCGCTGAAGGCCAACATCAAGGCCGCCGCCGCCGTCATCGCGCCACTGCAAGGCCTGGAGCCCGAGGTCGTCGAGCGCAGCCTGCAACGCTATGAATTCGGCGTGAAGCCGCTGAGCGCCGCCGTCGCCGCCGAGCAGCAGAAGATCGCCGACACCTTCCACGCGCTGGGCCTGATTCCCAAGCCCATCCGCGTGGCCGACGCCCTGCCCGGCAGCGCCACCGTCGCCGAGGCCGCGCGATGAGCGCTCCCACCACCCGTCGCGCGGCGCTGGCCATGCTCGCCACCACGGCCGCCGCCTGGCGTGAGGCGGGCGCACAGGCCGCGCCGCTGCGCATCGGCTTCCAGAAGGGCTCCTTCAACCTGGCGCTGCTGAAGAGCTACGGCCTGCTGGAGCAGCGCCTGCCAGGCACCAGGATCCAGTGGACCGAGTTCCCCGCCGGCCCGCAGCTGCTGGAAGCACTGGCGCTGGGCAGCGTGGACCTGGGCGCCACCGGCGACGCACCGCCCGTGTTCGCACAGGCGGCCGGCAAGGACGTGGTCTACGTCGGCGCCGAGCCGCCCAAGCCGGACAGCTCGGCCGTGCTGGTCAAGCCCGACTCGGCGCTGAAGACGCTGGCCGACCTGAAGGGCCGCCGCATCGCGCTGCAGAAGGGCAGCAGCGCCCACTTCCTGACCGTGCAGGCCGTGCGGCGCGCCGGCCTGGCCTGGGGCGACATCCAGCCCATCTACCTGCCGCCGGCCGAGGCGCGCGCCGCGTTCGAGCGCGGCTCGGTGGATGGCTGGGCCGTCTGGGACCCGTACTACGCCGCCGCCGAAGTGACGGGCGAGCTGCGCGCGCTGGCCACCAGCCGCGGCCTGACCAGCAACAACACCTTCTACCTGGCGTCCAAGTCGCTGAGCCGCGACGCGGCGCTGTTGAAGACCTTGTTCCAGGCGCTGACCGACACCGACGCGCGCGCCCGCGCGGACCGCCGCGACGCGGTGCAGCGCTATGCCGAGTTCGCCGGCCTGCCGCTGGCCACGGTCTACAAGATGGTCGAGCGCCGCGGCGCCGCGCCGGTGGGCCCGCTGACGGCCGACATCGTCAAGGAACAGCAACTCGTCGCCGACTCGTTTGCCGAACTGGGACTCATACCCCGATCCATCCGCGTCGCCGACGCCATCGCCACTCCCGTGAAGAAGTCCTGACATGAAGATCTTCTGGTTCATCCCCACCCATGGCGACAGCCGCTACCTGGGCAGCTCGCGCGCTGCGCGCGTGGCCGACTTCGCCTACTTCAAGCAGATCGCCATCGCGGCGGACAGCCTGGGCTACGAGGGCGTGCTGCTGCCCACCGGCCGCAGCTGCGAGGACTCCTGGATCGTCGCCGCCAGCCTCATCGACGCGACGCGCCAGCTGAAGTTCCTCGTCGCGCTGCGCCCCGGGCTGGTCGCGCCCACGCAGAGCGCGCGCATGGCCGCCACGCTGGACCGCCTGTCCGGCGGCCGCCTGCTGGTGAACCTGGTCACCGGCGGCGACGCCGAGGAGCTGGCCGGCGACGGCCAGTTCCTGGACCACGCGGCCCGCTACGAACAGTCGGCCGAGTTCATCCGCATCTGGCGCGACGTGTTGGCCCGCTCACACAGCGGCGAGGCGCTGGACTACGACGGCCAGCACCTCGGCGTGAAGGGCGCCAAGCTGCTCTACCCGCCCATCAGCCGGCCCTACCCGTCGGTGTTCTTCGGCGGCTCGTCGGACGCCGCGCACGACCTGGCCGCCGAGCAGGTGGACACCTACCTGACCTGGGGCGAGCCGCCCGCCGACGTTGCGAAGAAGCTGGCCGACGTGCGCGCCCGCGCCGCCGCGCGCGGCCGGCAGTTGCAGTACGGCATCCGGCTGCACGTCATCGTGCGCGAGACCGAGGACGAGGCCTGGCGCGCCGCGGCCGAGCTGGTGTCGGAGCTGGACGAAGCCACCGTCGCTGCCGCGCAGGCACGATTCAAGGGCATGGACTCGGTCGGTCAGCGCCGCATGGCCGAGCTGCACCGCGGCCGCTTCAACAAGGCCGACATCCGCGACGGCCTGGAGATCTCGCCCAACCTGTGGGCCGGCGTGGGCCTTGTGCGCGGCGGCGCGGGCACGGCGCTGGTCGGCAGCCCCGAGCAGGTGGCCGACCGCATCAAGGAATACGCCGCCCTCGGTCTGGAGAACTTCATCCTCAGCGGCTATCCGCACCTGGACGAAGCCCACCGCTTTGCCGAGCTGGTGTTCCCGCTGCTGCCGCTGTCCCTGCAGCGGAAGCTGACGTCGCCGCAGCTGAGCGGCCCGTTCGGCGAAGTGGTGGCCAACAGCTACGCGCCCAAGGCCGTCTCGGCAAGCTGACGCCATGCTCAAACGCCTCACCCCCTGGCTGCTGCCCGCGGCCATCCTGATCGCGTGGGAGATCGCGTCGCGCAGCGGCCTGCTGGCCGCGCGCATCCTGCCCGAGCCGGCCGCGGTGCTGGCCGCGTTCTGGCAGCTGCTGCGCTCGGGCGAGCTGGCCCACCACGTGGGCGTCAGCGCCGCGCGGGCGTTCTCGGCGCTGGCCATCGGTGGCGGCCTCGGCCTGCTGCTGGGCCTGCTGACCGGCACCTGGCAGCGCGCCGAGGCGCTGCTGGACACGACGCTGCAGATGCTGCGCAACATCCCGGCGCTGGCGCTGATCCCGCTGGTCATCCTGTGGTTCGGCATCGACGAGACGGCCAAGCTGTTCCTGGTGGCCATCGGCGTGTTCTTCCCCATCTACCTCAACACCTTCCACGGCATCCGCTCG